>JAZKCY010000001.1:0-327183 GCA_040387855.1 Patescibacteria group bacterium | reverse complement strand
ATCTATATGGAACAAGGATTTCAAAGATTAGAAACTCTTATAAATTCACTTTCAGGCCAAATGTCTGATCGATTTGATAAAGTCGATGCAAGATTTGATCGAATAGAATCAAGATTAGTAACCGTCGAGAAAAACACCTCAAGCCAAGAACGAAGAATCACTAATCTTGAAGATGATAACCGAGTTATAAAGAATAAATTAGGTCTGATTTAAGCAAACAAAAATCCCTCACCTTTCGGTTCGGGATTTTTGTTTTGTAGAAAACCTTAGAATTTAGTAACTCTGTCGGTCTCCCATTGGAGCTCGCTTATACTGGTCCCGTGGAACCATAGGCTTTGCTTCGTTTACAATGAGCTTTCGGCCGTCGAGAGTAGCACCATTCATACCGTTGATTGCTGCTTCTGCATCTGCGTCCTCAATTTCAATGAAACCGAAACCTCGAGATCGTCCTGTCATCTTGTCCATAATGATCTGGGCAGAGACAACTTTTCCGAATTTCTCAAAAGCTTCCTGAAGGCCTTGCTGTGTCGTATTGTATGACACTCCTCCAATGTACAATTTTTTTGACATATCCTTTATACGTTAACTTACATCGTATGCGACCTCTCTTCTACTAATTACTTAGGATCGAACGAGAACCTTACGATTGGCTCTAATATATCAAGAGGCCATAAAAATGCAAGGATGAGCTTAGATTACCCATTCCCCCACTTTCGTACGTTTAATACGATATGCAATTGCACCGCACGATAATTCTTTGCCAAGGTTATGAGCAAAACTCCTCATATACGTACCACTTGAACATGAAACTTTTATTTTTAGCACACTAAAAACACTACTCTCATGTTCTTTTAATGCATTCTTCCAAGA
Source organism: Patescibacteria group bacterium (assembly GCA_040387855.1). Taxonomy (NCBI): domain Bacteria; species Patescibacteria group bacterium. The sequence goes on along the minus strand of JAZKCY010000001.1, from coordinate 326,313 downwards.
ACTAAGAATTTCTTCTTGTCTAAAATCACCAGTAATTAAAGTGCTATCTAATTCTGCATTTTCTATAAGTTCTTTACCTGAAATAACATTCTTAGATAGAATTTCACATGAAAATATTTCAACTTTTTTCGTAGGAATTTCTATTTCATCTAATTTACCTTCTCTCGCCCATTCAAACATGGGCTTTCCGTTTACAGGCTTTGATGAATATGGTGGATATTCTTGAACAAACTTACCTATATATTTATCCAGATTTAGTATTTCTATTTCAGTATTTTTAATCTCAGATATCTTCCCCAATCCATCATACGTATCAGTTTCAATCCCAAACAAAATATCTACTACATAATCTTTATCAAGATTCAAATACTTTTCACGTTCTTTATTTTCTTCCCCTACGAGCACAAGCATAAGTCCCTCGGCCATAGGATCAAGTCGCCCCGCATAACTTAAAGCTGTATCTTTGTAGTCTAGTTTTTGACCCCGTAGTTCATCGAGTGCTTGGAGTGGCGTTTGACCTCTTCTTTTGTAGACTAGTTCCATATGGTAGAATCTACCTCATGAACGACGAAAACACAAAGAAATCTCTTGGAACGGAGCCATATAAAGGTGTTCGGGACTTTTATCCTGAAGATATGTTTATCCAAAACCATATTTTCTCTACTATGCGTAAAGCAGTTGAAAGCTTTGGTTATGAAGAATATGCAGCATCTATTTTAGAACCAACCGAGCTGTATAAAGCAAAGTCTGGAGAAGAAATTGTTAATGAACAAACATACTCTTTCAAAGATAGAGGCGACAGAGATGTAACACTACGTCCAGAAATGACACCTACAGTAACTCGTATGGTTGCAGCAAAACGAAAAGAGCTTTCATTCCCTCTTCGATGGTATTCTATTCCCAATCTTTTTAGATATGAAAAACCACAGCGTGGACGTCTGCGAGAACACTACCAACTCAATGTAGATCTCTTTGGAATTAGTGGTATTAATGCAGAAGTAGAAATTATTTCTACAGCTCATGCAGTTATGAAACATTTTGGTGCAGAAGAAAGAGATTTCAAAATAAGCATCAACAACAGAAAAATTCTCAACTTTATATTACATGATGCATTTAATCTCAAAGAAGAAGATGCATACAGAATTACAAAACTCATAGATAAGAAAAAGAAGATCTCAGCAGATGAGTTCAAAAATCAAATACAAGAAATCTTGAATGATCAGACAGATAATTTTGTACTAGCTCTCAATGCGCAGAATATTGATGAACTTCAAAAACGTTTAGCTGACAAAACATCACAAGAAATCAACGGTTTTGCAGAAACGAAAGAGCTCCTTGAAAAGCTCTCATCAGCTGGAATCACAAATGCTGTTTTTGATCCAACCCTTGCTCGTGGTTTTGATTACTATACAGGAATAGTATTTGAAGTTAATGATACAGATCCCGCAAATGTACGATCACTTTTTGGAGGTGGAAGATTTGATGAATTACTTGCTGTATTTGATGTAGAAAAGGTTCCTGCAGTAGGATTTGGTATGGGTGATGTTACTATTCGAGATTTTCTTGAGACTCACAATTTACTTCCCCAGTTTAGTTCTAAAACCCAAATCGCACTTTGTCCATTTGATGAATCTTCACTTGCATATACATCAAACCTAGCTCAAACACTTCGCAGCAAAGGTATAAATGCTGTAGTAGATATCACTGGTAGAAAAGTTGGAGATCAAATCAAATGGGCAGATAAGCATGCAATACCGTTTATTATGGTTATTGGCGAAAATGAGATTAAAGATAAAAAGTTTACTGTAAAAGAATTGGCAACTAAAACAGAAGCTTCTTTCGCAAACGAACAAGAAATTATTGATTACCTAAAACGAACATAACGTATGCGTAAAATTATTTTCGATATTGAAACCCGAAATATGTTTTCAGATGTCGGTAAAAATGATCCAACCCTTCTTGATCTTTCCCTCGTAGGTGTATGGGATTCTGAAACAAATAAGTATACAAGTTACCTTCAAGAAGAGTTAAACCAATTGTGGCCGATTATAGAAAAAGCAGATATTTTGATTGGATATAATTCTGATCATTTTGATATTCCTCTGCTCAATAAATACTATCCTGGAGATCTTACTAAAATAAAAAGTTTGGATTTACTTAAAGAAATTAAGAATGCTACAGGACGCAGATTTAAATTAGATAGTATTGCTGAAGGAACTTTAAATATTAATAAATCTGGGCACGGTTTACAGGCTATCACCTGGTGGAAGCAAGGTGAAATTGAGAAAATTCGCCAGTACTGTTTGGATGACGTGAAAATTACAAAAAAGGTGTATGACTACGCACTTAAAAACAGCAAACTTAAATATAAAGATGCTGGCAAAATAATTACTATTCCACTTGATACAAATAATTGGGATGATATTGATGAAAGTTCACTCACCCATACCCTTCCTTTCTAATTGTAAGCTGGACCGAACTCATCCGTCTTTATATACTAGTGGTAGTGACTCATAAACGACGTCCCTGTCCCTAGCACACGGAGGTGTGACGTGCTTACGAATCAAGTAGTTATGGATCTGGCGGCAATGCTCGGCAGGTCCCACGACTGGAGGAGGTTCCTCATCGACGACTTCCTTCCCCAATGCATGGACGTACTCAGGCAAAGCAGCAAGCAGATCTACGATCAGAAGCTAGTTGCCAAGACCCCGCCCTGGGAAATGGACGCCACCGTGTGGCCCCATCTGTGCACGTGCGACAAGACCCTTTGCTATTCGCTGGTCTTGAGATGGGACTGCTACCAGTCCCTGCCGAATGCGTGCCTCATGCTTGCTCGCTACCAGATCAACAAGTTGCTGGCAGGTCAGCCTGCGGACAAACACATAGATCTGGTTATGCTTCAACATGAAGTCGTCGAAGCCGCATAAGCCCTGCCCATCTGGACAGAGCTTTTTTATTTTCTTGAAATGTCATCCATGGTAGAATATATCCATACTAATTGTCATTTACTATGGATCAAAATCATTACCAAGATCACCAGCCTCAACCGGCGAAGACAAATGTCTTACTGCCATTTTCAATTATTATTGCAGGTATTATTATTGCTGGAGCTATCTTTCTTGTTAAAAAAGATAGTCCAGTTGCAAAACAAGCAACCCAGTCACTCAGTATCACCGTAAATCCAGTAACTCCAGCAGATCATGTCTTAGGTAATCCAAATGCCAAGGTTTCTATGATTGAGTTCTCAGATACAGATTGTCCATTTTGTCAGCGATTTCATCCTGAGTTACAAAAACTTGTAGACAAATATGGTAAAGATGGCAAACTCGCATGGGCATATCGACATTTTGCTTTTCATGAACGCGCACCAAAAGAAGCTGAAGCTACAGAATGTGCGGCAGAAATTGGTGGCAACGATAAATTCTGGGAGTACCTCAACAAAGTATTTGCTGCAAAACATTTCCAAACAAGTGCTACCGATAAATACGTAGGTATTGAAGTATCACAGCTTCCAGTTCTTGCTGAAAGTATTGGAATCGACAAAGCAAAGTTCTCAACATGTCTCACAAGTGGAAAGTATGCAACAAAAGTTAAGCAGCAATATGATGAGGCAGTAAGCGCTGGTGCCGTTGGAACTCCTCATACAGTAATCATTTCAGAAGCACCTCTCAATAGAGCAACTATCGATTTCATTGAACAAACCAACCTACAAATTCTCACTCGCCAAGGCACAGGAGGTATGGCACCATTCTCAGTATCAAATGATGGAACTAAATTAATCGTAAGTGGTGCAATGCAAGCTACTGTTATGGATCAGATTATTCAGCTCATCATTCAAGCCAACTACAAATAATTAGCTTTTTTGTTCCATTAGTTTTCTCAATCTACAAAATTCACAATCTTTCTTAGAACAAACAGACTGCCAAAAAGAAAAATCATAAATTTCTTTGGCAGTTTTTTTGATGAGTATTTCTAATTCATCTACTTCTTCCTGGCTAATAGTGAATGCTTCTTTCTTAAATCGCCCTTCTGTATCAGATTCAAGAAAATCAATAATTCCCGTAGTCATTGTATATTTATTTTCTTCAAATCTATCTAAGAGCAGCTTATAGAATACCAACTGGCGTTTGTATCCCCCATCAGAATTTTTAGTCTTACCTTCGATCTCATTACGAGTCATTGGCTTTTTTGTTTTATAGTCTATAACCGTTACATAGGGCGCGTTATCCAATTCTATTTTATCGAGCTGTCCTCTAAGGTTCAAAATGTGCTGTGTAGCATCAGAACCTTCAAAACTAATAGGAATACCAGATATAGTAAATTCAGTAAGTAGAGCTCGTGGCCAATTGTTTTTATACAAATCAAAATATAAACTAAGTGCTTCTCTTCCCTTTTTAAGTGAGTCTTCGTAATCTCTTAATTCAAAAGGCTTTTTACGAAGGTTATCTTCTAGTACTTCTAATAACCTGTCTTTAGTCAGATCTTCTTCTATTCTGTATTTATCAAAAAAGAATTTGAGCGTTTCATGTACTGCAGTTCCATACAATTGATGTTTACTCTGTGGCTGAGGAATTCGCACCAAATTTTGAAAAAACCATTTCCATGGGCAGTCTAAATAATTGTTAAGAGCAGTCACTGCCATACCTTGATCTAAGAATAACTTTTTTAAGAATTCTTTATCCTTAAGATCAATGCCAAAATTCAATTGTGGAGCAAATGAAAAACTAGGTACGGCTAATTCATGCTTAGGGATAGTCTCAACATCAATCTGCTCTTTATGATCTTCAGCAATTTCTTCTAAAAACTGGGATGGTAACTGATCTATCTTTCCTTCTAGACTCTGACTACACCATGTAATAGTTAATCCTTTTCGAGCACGTGTGAGTGCCACATAAAACAATCTTCGCTCATCATCAATAGCGTCATATTCTTCTTTATGTCCAGGTAGTGGAACTTTAAAATACTTCACATCCCGCTTATTTCCCCAATGACCATCACATGCTCCAATTATATACACATGATCAAATTCCAATCCTTTTGATCGATGAGCTGTCATAAGTCGAACCCCCTGACGAGATTCGCTCGTATTTTGGGAAGAAATTAAAATCTTGTGAGATTTAAGCAAATCTAAATACGTAATAAAATCACGCAACTTATATTCTTTATGATTCTGAGCGACTCTTTTAACTTCACCAAAAAAAGCTTCAAGCTTATGCAATTTATCCAATGATCCATTATGAGAAAGTATATACTCAAGAAATCCCGACTCTCGTACAATATGCTCAAAAAAGTCTACAATGTTTTTATTCTTAGCAAGTGATGCCCAGTCTGAAAGCTTTTCATTTAAAGCTACAAATTTCTCAACATTATGGACTCCGGCCTCATTCAAATAACTTTCATCTCTGAGACAATCATAGATAGAAATTCGTTGTGACTTTGCATATGTGGAAATTCTAAATACATCGATATGACTGAGCTTGAGGAAATCAATAAACATAACATCCATGAGTAATGCATTATTTCCAAGTTCATTTATGGCACGGAGAATGAGCAATAATTTATAAATATCATCGTCAGACAATACATCTTGTCCAGATTCCACAGAAAAAGGCACAGCCGTTTTTTCAAATGTTTTTACTAATGGAAAAACATCTTTATTATTTCTAAATAAAATAGCTATTTCAGAGGGAGAAATTCCAGATCTAATTTTATCTTCTATATCTTTTAGTAAAAATAGATACTCATCCTCTACTTTTAAAAAGTTAGCAATTCGAATTTTTTCAGGTACGAGCTTGCTTTGAGACTGTAGTTGTACACGTAAGCTTGCATCTTCTACTTTATTTTTTTCAATAACACTATGGGATCCATCGAGAATAGTCTGATGAGATCTATAGTTTGAAACTAAACTAATTAAAGAGGCTTGTGGGTAGATACGCTTGAAATACAGAAAGTTTTCAAGTGATGCACCTTGAAATCGAAAGATTGCTTGCTTTTCATCTCCCACAATAAAAAGATTGGGGTTATCATGAAAGCTTGAAAGCTGCTCCAAAATACTGTTTTGTGCTTGATTTGCATCCTGATGTTCATCGGCAAGCACATATTGATATTTTTCTTGCAATCGCAAACGCAAATCTTCATTGCGTTTCATTGCCCGCACCACCTCCATAATCATATCTTCAAAATCAAACAGGCGTTCTTTAGTAAGGGCTACCTCATAACCTCTATATGCAAGAATTAATTCTTTGTTTTTTTCAATCTGCTTTTCAAGATCTTTGTATGCGCCTTTCATTTTGCCTTTATAGGCTCCTTTTTCATAGTATAAATCAGGAATTACATCAAAATCTTTTTGTTGCTTGGCAACTATCTTTTCTAGTTCATCAGGATCTATGTTTTCACGTTTAAGATGCTTTATCTCTTGCAAAATGGGTCGCACATAATACAAAGGATCGCCGTATGGTTTTAGCCGTTCAAGGCTCAGCGACTGAAGCACACCTTCCATTAATCTAATCTGATCGATATCAGTAGCATTATTTGCACCAATAATTCGTGGAAACTCTTCAGGGAAATTTTTAATCACATCATTGGCAAAACCATGAAATGTAGTAATCATGACTTTGTACGCAGCACTGCCAATAATATCTACCAATCGCTTTCGCATAGCATGCACTCCCGACTCGGTAAATGTAAGAGCTAAAATAGAGTCAGGTCCCGCATCAGTTTCTTTCAAAATATTTGCAATACGCAAAGTAAGAATCTGAGTTTTTCCAGTACCAGGTCCAGCAATAACCATAACAGGGCCATCAATCGTATCTACTGCCTTTTTCTGCTCGGGATTTAGTCGAGTATAAAGCTCTTGGAAACGTTGATTTGTAGCCATAATATACCTATTATAACACACCAAAATCACAGCCCAACAGACACTTGACTCATGTGCTTAAATATGATACTATAATAGATGGAGTTGAGATATGTTGGGGATTGTCCCTGCGTGAGGTTTTATGCATCCGCTTCTACTTCCTACCGGTACTTACGGACCAAGGAAGGTCATCCTAAGAGAAACCCCAAACCCTCTCGAAGAGCCAGCTTGCCTGCCCTCAAGGCAAAAAGCTGAACTCGATGCTCGACTGGAGAAGCAAAAGAAGGACACTGGTCGCTTCGTCAAATCCGCACCGAATATGGCTAGACAAATAGTGGAGATTCTAGCGGATCCTTCAATCACCGATCAACATGATGTTGAATCGGCGAAGGAGGTACTTCTCAAAGAAGTTAAAGACGATTACGAGCTCAGAATCAATAAAGACATGAGCGGCGACGATTTCGTTCTGAAGATCCTACGCGTAATGAAAGGTGCAAATCGATTTAAGGTTGTGCACCTCATGAACCCCTGCACCTGTTCTTAGCAAACTCAGCAACTTCGCTGATATGCAAATTCACCCTTACCCCCTAGAAAGGAGGTACCTAATGAAACATTCCCTTCGTAAAGATTGGACTCGTCATTAGGCTTTTTTTTTGCAAAAAAACAACCCCGCCATAAGCGGGATCATTTCTTTTAAATTTAATAGTTTCGAAGCCGGTTTACTTTCTCGTGCTGACGAATCTTTTCATGAGCTTTCGCTTCAATCTGTCGAATTCGTTCTCGAGTCACACCAAATTTTTTACCTACTTCTTCAAGTGTGTGCTGCACGCCATCAATGAGTCCGTGTCGCAATTCAAGAATCTTTCGTTCTTTTTCTGGAAGATCATTGAGAATCTCACGAACTTGATCACCAATAATTCGTCGTGATGAATCTTGATCTGGAGAAAGAATTTTATCATCTGCAATGAAATCCTGAAGTTCTGATTCTTTATCTCCCCCATCATCTCCTACGGGACTCTGAAGTGAAACAGTACTCTGGTCAATCTTTTCGATATTGTAAATCTTATCTACATCCATTCCCATTTCTGTAGCGATTTCTTCAGGCAATGGATCTCGTCCCAAATCTTGAGCAAGTCGTCGTACAACCTGCTTATACTTAGCAATTGTTTCCACCATGTGCACTGGAACACGAATAGTTCGTGATTGGTCGGCTAGAGCACGTGTAATAGCCTGTCGGATCCACCAGGTTGCATAGGTTGAGAATTTATAGCCTTTGGTCCAATCAAACTTGTCTACAGCCTTAAAGAGGCCCAGGTTCCCTTCCTGGATGAGATCCAAAAGGGTAAGGTCTGGACTTCGGCCTACATACTTCTTGGCAATAGAAACCACAAGTCGGAGGTTGGCTCGTGCCAAAAGATTCTTAGCTTCTTGTTCTCCCTTTTCAATTCGCTTTGCAAGATCTTTTTCCTGTGACGCGTTTAATAGTGGATACTGACCAATTTCTTTCAAATAGATTTGAATAGAATCATATGATGAATCACTTCCCGCTCCGTAATAGCTTTTCTTTGGAGCCAAATCATCTGCTGATACATCAAGAAGTCCTCCTCCTTCAAGAACATCAATTCCTGATGAAGAAAACTTTTCATACAATTCTTCTAGGAAGATAATATCATCTTCAATTGTTGGAAATTCTTTCAGAATTTCATCATAGGTAACGAAGCCTCGTTCTTTTCCTTTTGCAACAAGCTTATCTGACTTTTTTTCGTTATCTTCTTTCTTTGATCCAGGTTTAGAAGCTACTTTTACTTTCTCTTTTGTATCTTTAGACTTACTGTTTTTTTCAGACTTAGTATGTGCAACTGGCTTTGAAGCTTTTGGTGCAGATTTCTTCACAGGTGCTGCCTTTGGCTTAGCACCTTTTTTTACAGTCGTATTCTTTTTTTCTTTGTTATTTTTTTTCATTAGAGTGGTGTTATGCTCGTTCTCGTAAGAGCTTGCTTAACTGACTCGATATTTCCTGACACTTTTGTAAGAGTTCGACTGCTTTATCTGCATTCCTTTCTCTTTCTGCTTCTTCCAATTCTTTGACGGTTTTCCCAAAAAGTTCTCGAAGGTATTCTTCATGGAGACTTTTTACCAACTCGTCTGTATATGTATTTAAATTTTTGCTGTCTTGATAGGAGACTTCAGCTTCAAATATGAGCTCGTCTTGATGTTTGCGCATTTCTGTCTCAATGTCGCTCATCTGTTCCTTACCAATAATATTACTTAATTTTGTCTTAATGTCTAGACTATCTAAGACGGATGAACTCTGTTTTTCTTGCCAGAATAGAATTCCAAACAAAGTTCGTTCTATTGAACCCTTTCGAGCGGGCATAGCCTTATTCTGAGGCTTATTTACATCAGGCACAGCAGCTGTATAAAGATTCTTCTCTCTTTTTCGTATTTCTTGCCAGATTACATCTTCCTTAATCTTAGCTTCATGTGCAATCTTACTGATAAAGTGCCCCTTTTCTATTTCGCTCTTCAGTTCTGCAACATAGGGTAAAACATTTTTTTCAACCTCTAGAGCTCGCTCGCGACTATCAGAAAAAGTCTGAAGGATTCTATCCAATTCAACATCGATAATATGACGGGCATTTTTTACAATAGTTTCAAATGCCTGTGGATCTTCCAAAATAAGATCTGCTGGATCTTTACCTTTGGGCATTACAGCAATCTTTACATCCATTCCAAGCTTTAGAGCAATCTGCCATCCGCGAGCTGCAGCTGCGAGTCCTGCACTATCACCGTCATACGCAATAACTACTTTATTTGATAGTCGACGTACGATTTCAAGCTGATCCTGAGTAAGCGCTGTACCTGAAGATGCTATAGCATTAGAAACTCCGGCTTGATGACTCATGAGCAAATCCATCTGTCCTTCTACAAGTAGTGAATAGTCTCGTTTTCGTATTTCTAGTTTTGCTTTATCAAAACCATACAATACTCGAGATTTTTCAAACAAAACTGTTTCAGGACTATTGATATATTTTGCTTCAGTACCATCGTGTTCAAATTGTCTACCAGAAAAAGCGATTACTCTTCCTGAAGAATCAAATAATGGGAACATGATACGTCCGCGAAATCGATCATAGTGGTCTCCTTCTCGTTTGTCAGACTTTTTTGCCAAGCCTACTTTTTCTATTTCTTCTATCTTGAAACCTTTTGTTAACAAGTAGGTAGATACTGCTTTCCAATCAAGGGGCGCATATCCAACACGCCATTCACGCACCGTTTTTTCTACAAGACCTCGTTTCTTCAGATACTCTTTAGCATCTGTTTTATGCATGAGTTCACGTTGAAAGAAAAGTGTAGCATGCTCCATTGCTAAGTACAGTTTTTCTCGTTCTGTACGTATCGTTGGATTTTCTTTTTCAAGTGTGACACCTGCACGCTGCGCAAGCACCCGAAGGGCTCCCATAAAATCGAGCCCCTCGAATTCTTGAACAAACGACAGAATGTCACCCTTATGACCACATCCAAAACAATAGTACGTATTCCTATCTGGAGAGATAAAGAATGATGGCGACTTTTCGTTGTGGAATGGACATTTTGCTTTGTAGTTGGTACCAGCTTTTTCAAGCTGAATATACGATCCAACAACATCAACAATGCTCAATTTTTCTTTTATTTTTTCTACGTGAGAGGACATGTATAAAACTTCACGTACTAACCGACTCTACTCCTCAAATCGTGGTGCTGGAGCTGAAGCTTTTTGCATTGCTTCAATCATCTTTGCCTTTGGACTTCCCTTAAATCCTGTACCTGCTGGAATCAATCGTCCTAAGATAACGTTTTCCATAAGACCACTTAGGTTGTCTTCAGTACCTCGGATAGCGGCATTGATAAGAACTCGAGTTGTATGTTGGAATGAAGCTGCTGAAAGGAAACTCTTTCGTGAAAGAGAAACTTCAGTAATACCCATAACTACATATTCACCCTTAGCCTCTTCTCCTCCCTTCTCTCGTACTCGTGCATTTTCATGAACAAAGAGATGGTTTTCTACGAGATCGCCAACTGAGAATGCAGCGTCACCTGGAGTTTTGATGATTCGTCGTGAGAACATTTGTCGTACAATAACTTCAATGTGCTTTCGAGAAACAGATTCTCCTTGAAGTTCGTAGAGCTTTGATACTTCAGAAATGATGTAATCCTGAGTAACTTCTCGGCCTCCATATTTGAAGAGTTCGTCGATATCTGCAGAACCGTCGGTAACAATTTGACCCTTCTTTACCTTATCTCCTGCTTTTACAAGAATAACTCGGTTATAACTCACACTGTATTCATTATCATTCTTCTTCTTTGTCTTTGTAGTTTTTGCCTTTGGCTTCTCTCCTTCATCAGGAAGAATAGTAATGATTTTTTCTTTTCCAGTATCTTTAATTTCTGCAACAAGTCCATCTGCATGAATAACTACAGCAGGATTCTTTGGAGATCGTTTTTCAAAGACTTCTTCAACTCGAGGAAGACCTTGTGTAATGTCTCCTCCAATCTGTGCAGTACCTCCAGAGTGGAAGGTTCGCATAGTAAGCTGTGTACCTGGTTCTCCGATAGCCTGACCAGCAACAGTTCCTACAGCTTCTCCAATTTCGATAAGCTTGTTCTTTCCAAGATCGTTTCCGTAACAATGAGCACAAATTCCTGATGCACTTTCACAGGTCATTGGTGATCGTACGCATACTTCTTGAATACCAGCTTCTTCTATTTTCATTGACTCATCTTTTGTGAGTAGATGTCCTCGCTTGAAGAGTACTTCGCCAGATGCAGTAACAGCATCAAGTGCAAGTGTTCGTCCTCGGATGATCTTTGATACAGGAACTTCAAGTCCACTTCCACTATCCTTTCGAACATTGATTCCTTTCTTAGTTCCACAATCCTCTTCTGAGATCATTGTGTCCTGGGCTACAACGAAGAGCTTACGAGTAAGGTAACCTGCCTTTGCAGTGTTAAGCGCGGTGTCGGTAAGACCCTTTCGTGATCCGTGAGTAGTAATGAAGTATTCAATAGGTGTTAGACCTTCCTTTGAGTTTGAGATAATTGGGAATTCGATTGTTTCTCCAGCAGTATTTGTAATCAATCCTTTCATTCCGGCCATCTGCACAATCTGAGCAAGAGAACCTCGGGCTCCTGACATAACCATGTCTGAAACAGAACCATTTGGATCCAAACTTTCAGGAATAAGCTTTTCGATTTGACCCTTAGCATCTTGCCAAATTTCAATCATCATTCGAGCTCGTTCTTCCTGTGAAAGAAGACCGTCATTGTATTGTGACAACACAACATCTGCTCGAGCACGTGCAGCTTCGATAACCTTTGGCTTACCCTTTGGAATCACAACGTCATCAATTCCCCATGTTGTACCAGAGTGTGTTGCATACTTGAATCCGAATTCCTTAACTCGGTCGAGGATTGCAGGAACATTTTCGATACCGTAAATATCAATAAGATCAGTTACGATTGCCTGCATCTTCTTTCGGTTGATTTCTTGATTGATGAATGGATAGTCTTTTGGAAGAACAGCATTGAACAAAAGTCTTCCTACAGAAGTTTCAAATGGCTTACCATCAAATCCTGCATACTTCTGAGTATTCTTTGGAAGTACTTTGATTTTTGCTCGGAGTGAAAGTTCACCGAAGTCGTGAGCAGTAATTGCACTGTTTGCTCCAGGGAAAATTTTATCTTCTCCCTTTTCACCAGCAACAATCTTTGTCATCCAGTAACATCCAAGAACGATATCAAGCATTTTTGCTGATACTGTTGGTTCTCCAGATCCAGGCTTCAAGATGTTCTTCACAGATGCCATAATTTCCTTTGCTTCAAGCTGCGCTTCTTTTGAAAGCGGAACGTGAACGGCCATTTGGTCTCCGTCGAAGTCGGCGTTGAACGCTGTACATACGAGAGGGTGAACTTGGATAGCAGATCCTTCAATAAGGATAGGCTTGAACGCCTGCATACCTAATCGGTGAAGAGTAGGAGCTCGGTTCAAAAGCACATACTTGTCTTTGATTACATCTTCGAGAATTGCCCATACTTCTGGTAGACCTTCATCGATAAGTCGTCCTGCACCTCGAATGTTGAATGCGTGTTCTTTCTTAAGAAGTTCTGAAATAACAAATGGTCGGAAGAGTTCGAGTGCCATAAACTTTGGAAGACCACACTGGTGCAATCCAAGGTGTGGACCCACCACGATAACTGATCGTCCTGAGTAGTCTACTCGCTTTCCAAGAAGGTTTGCTCGGAAGAGACCTCGCTTACCCTTAAGATTGTCTGAGAGTGACTTAAGTGCTCGTCGCTGTGACTGATTTACCGCAGACTGTGACGCATTTCCGTGTCGGATAGAGTTGTCGATAAGTGAATCAACTGCTTCTTGCAAGATTCGCTTTTCGTTTCGGAGAATAACATCAGGAGCCATGATTTCCTTAAGCTTCTTGAGTCGGTTGTTTCGATTGATAACTCGTCGGTAAAGATCGTTTACGTCTGATGTTGCATATCGTCCTCCGTCTAGAGGAACCATTGGTCGAATACCTGGTGGAATAACTGGAATTCGTGAAAGGAACATCCATTCAGGTCGGATTCCTGAGCTAATCATCGCTCGGAGAAGTGACAATCGCTTGTTGATTTTATCAACTTCTGCTGATCCCGCTTTTTCAAGATCTACTTCAAGCTTCCCTGCCAATTTCTTAAGATCAAGATTTTTGAAAATATTGTAGATAGCTTCTGCTCCAATTCCTGCTTCAAAGAGTGTACCGTACTTCATTGAGTAGTTGTGGTACTGCACTTCATCAAGAACCTGACCTGCCTGAATATTTTCAATATCCTTCTTAGCAGTTGTCATCATCTCTTTCATAGCCTCCTTTGACTTTTCGTCTTGGAGATTCTTCATCTTTGACTTAAATTCTGAATCCAAGTCTTTCAAGATCTGCTGTCGTTCTTCTTCGTTTACACTGTTTACAATGTATCCTGCGAAGTAGATAACTTTCTCAAGATCAGGAGTATTCAATCCGAGGATCATACCAATTCGTGATGGCATTGATCGCAAGAACCAAATGTGAGATACGGGTGTAGCTAAATCAATGTGGCCCATTCGCTCTCGTCGAACAATTGATCGAGTGATTTCAACTCCACACTTTTCACAGACAATTCCCTTGTATCGAATTCCACGATACTTTCCACAGTAACATTCATAATCCTTATCTGGACCGAATATTTTTTCATCGAAGAGACCACTCTTTTCAGATCGCTGAGTACGATAGTTAATAGTTTCTGGCTTTGTTACTTCGCCATATGACCATTCCTTAATTTTTTCAGGAGAAGCCACTCGTAAAACGATTGCGTCGAAATCGAGATTTTCAGCTCCTTTAATTTTGTTGTTGGGGGTTTTCATAAGTTTAGATAATTAATGATGAATTATTTTTCGTCATTAGTTACATCTTCGTACTCGACCTTTTTCTTTTTCAAATCAACATCAAGTGCAAGTCCCTTTAGGTTTGCCATGAGCACATTGAATGATGCTGGAATATTTGGTGCCTGAATGTCGTTACCCTTAACGATTGCATCGAATGCTGCTGATCGTCCCTGGATATCGTCAGACTTAATAGTGAGAACTTCTCGCAAGTTGTATGCTGCGCCGTGTCCGAGAAGAGCCCACACTTCCATTTCTCCAAATCGTTGACCTCCTTGCTGAGCCTTTCCTCCAAGTGGCTGCTGAGTAATGAGAGAGTAAGGTCCAATTGATCGCATGTGGATCTTATCTTCCACCATGTGGTGAAGTTTCAAGATATACATGTAACCTACTGCAATTTCTTGCTGGAATGCTTCTCCTGTTCGTCCATCAAAGAGTTTCATTTTTCCGTTTTCTTTGTAACCAGCCTTTACCAATTCTTGCTTAATTTCAACATCGGTAGCTCCCGTAAATGGAGGGACGATAGCTTGATAATTAAGAGTTTTTGCAGCTAAACCTAAGTGAAGTTCAAGAATCTGTCCGAGGTTCATACGTGATGGCACTCCAAGCGGTGTCAAAATCATATCTACAGGAGTTCCGTCTGTCATGTATGGCATATCTTCAATAGGAAGAATCTTTGAGATAACTCCCTTGTTTCCGTGTCGTCCCGCAAGCTTGTCTCCTACAGATACATTTCGAAGCTGCGCAATTTCAATGTGAATTCGCTTGATGATTCCAGATTCAAGTTTGTCTCCCTTTTCTCGTCCGAATACTTTTACTGAGATAACTCGTCCTCGCTTTCCGTTCTCCAATCGCTTTGATGTATCTTTTACATCTCGTGATTTTTCACCGAAGAGTGATCGTAGAAGTCGTTCTTCTGGAGTAAGCTGAGTTTCTCCCTTTGGAGTAATTTTTCCAACAAGGATATCTCCTGGCCGTACTTCTGCTCCTATTCGAATGATACCTTCTTCGTCGAGGTTCTTAAGTTTTCCTTCTCCAACGTTTGGAATGTCGTGAGTTGTAACTTCAGGTCCGAGCTTTGTGTCTCGTACGTTCACCACAAATTCTTCTAAGTGGATTGAAGTAAACTTACTTTCTTTAACAAGTTTTTCTGAAAGAATAATAGCGTCTTCGTAGTTGTTTCCAGACCATGACATAAATGCAATAAGCATGTTTTGTCCGAGGGCCATTTGTCCTCCATCAGATGATGAAGTATCAGCGAGCAATTCTCCCTTCTCAACTTTCTGATTTAGGTTTACAACTGGTCGCTGGTGGAATGCAGTAAATCCGTTTGTTCGTGAGTAGTTCACCAACTTGTGAGTAATTTCTTTACCTTTATTTGTTTTGAGAGTGATCTGTCGTGCATCTACAGCTGAAATAACTCCATCTTCATCTGCAAGAATAAGTCGTCCTGTGTCTCGAGCTGCTTTCTCTTCAATTCCAGTAGCAACCAATGGTGCTTCAGGAATAATACATGGAGTAGCTTGCTTCTGCATGTTTGAACCCATGAGCGCTCGTGATGCGTCGTCGTGGTTTAGAAACGGAATCATAGAAGTTGCAATAGAGAATGCCTGGTTTGTTGCTACGTCGATGTAGTGCACATCGTTTCGAGCAACTACAATAGGATTTCCATTTGATCGCACTTCTGTTTCTTCTTCAGTTAGATTTCCATCTTTATCATACTGAGTTGCAGCATGAGCAATATTGAATGATTCTTCTTCAAGAGCATTCAAGTACTGAATTTCACCAGTGATCTTTCCATTCTTTACCTTTGCATACGGAGTTTCAATCATGCCGAATTCATTCAAACGTGCATAGGTGCAGAGTCGAAGAATAAGACCGATGTTTGGTCCTTCAGGTGTGTGGATTGGACACAATCGTCCGTAGTGAGATGGGTGCACGTCTCGCACTTCAAAGCCCGCTCGTAGTCGATCGAGACCTCCAGGTCCGAGAGCTGAGAGGGTTCGAAGATGTTCCAATTCAGACAAGATGTTTTCTTGCTGCATGAACTGAGACAACTGGTTTGTTGTAAAAAATTCTTTAATTCGAGCCTGTAGTGGCTTTGGTGAGATGAACTGCACAGGCATAGTAACGTCTGACTCAATAGTAGACATTCGATCCTGAATATTTCGCTTCATCTGTGAAAGACCAACTCGAATTTTCTGCTGCAATAATTCCCCAACATAACGAACTCTTCGAGATCCAAGGTGATCGATATCATCTTCTCGTGAATCAGGTGTGTTATTAAGGGAAATAACATGCTTCACAATAGTTGCAACGTCATCAAGATCAATAGTTCGTCGTTCAAGAGATTCTTCTTGCATGCTCTTTTCGAATCGCTTATTGAATCGGAATCGTCCTACTCGTGAGATATCATATCGCTCTTTATCAAAAATAGTCTTGATAAATTCTCGTGCGTTATCTGCAGTAGCTAGATCTCCGTCTCGTAGTCGCTTGTGGATTTCAATATATGATTCTTCAACTGTCTTTGCATGATCCTTTGCAAGAGAATTTTCAATTGAAGCCTTTGCTTCTGGATTTCCTGCAAAAAGAGCATGAATATCTGCATCAGTTGTAGCTCCAAGAATTCGGAGGAGTGATGTTACTGGAAACTTTCGCTTTCGATCAATTCGAACGTAGAGGGATCCGTCCGATTCTGATTCGATTTCAATCCATGCACCTCGTGATGGAATGATTTTTGCTCCGAAGTATGTTTTTCCTTTGATTTCACCAGATGTGAAAAACACGCCGAATGATCGAGCCAATTGAGGGACAATTACTCGTTCAATACCAGCGATGATAAACGTACCGTGAGGAGTCATGAGCGGAAAGTCCGCCATGAAAATTTCTTGTTCTTTAGTACCACCGATAGTCTTATTCTTAAGACGTACGATTACTTTAAGAGGCGCTTCATATGAAAGCTTATTGTCTTTAGCATAAAACTCATCGTACTGAGGAGCTCCAAGCTTAAAGCCTGCGAAATCAAGCTCAAACTTCTTACCTGAATAATCCTTAATTGATGAAAACTCACGAAATACTTCTTCAAGGCCCGATTCGAGAAGGAGCTTGTATGAATTAAGCTGCGCTTCTACGAGGTTTGGCATCTCGGTAAGGGGTGCTTTGAACTTACCGAAGATCTTTTGTTCTCTCTTTGCTGGGGTATTTTTTGTCGACATATACAAAAATATACTAATTAATAAATTCCCTCTTTATTACTAGTAACCTTTTCACACACCCATAAACGCAAAAAACGGCCCTGGTGAGGCGTTTTATGCGCTTTGAATTTGTTTATAGGTTGAGTAGCAAGATACTGGGCAAACTTCCCTTATAATTTCCCATCATTCAGCCGTAACACAATCTTGCAATGGTAGATCGATACTGTATCAAATTCTAATGATTTGTCAAATACGACTATATTTAGTATAAAAATTCCCCTAAGCAAGCTTAAGGGTTAACGTATGCACGGCCTAGTGAGAAGACCATGCTGACAGCCCCTAGCAACATCAGGCTAAGCATGATCCATGCGACGAAGCGTCGCAGGGGCTTATTGTGATAATCGCTGTGGTCTATCCCGCTGGATTGGGGTTGGGACATATTACCTCCAGGGTTCCTTCTTTTTTTATACACCTCAAAGCAGGATCTGTCAACTATTGCTGTGCTCGCCATTTCTCTACCTCCCCATGATTACCCGAAAGGAGAACCTTTGGCACACTATATTTCTTCTTTTTATATTCAAAGACCTCAGGACGTGTGTATACATCTGCTGAAGCAGCACGTGATTCCTCAAGAGAATTTATATCTCCCAATACTCCTTCTATTTGCCGTGCGACACAATCCATAATAATCATTGCAGGTAGTTCCCCTCCTGTAAGCACAAATGGTCCTACAGAAATATCTTCACATTTAAAAATTTTCTTAACCCGCGCATCTATACCCTCATATCTACCTGAAATCATAACTATATCTGTATATTTCTTTGCAGCTACTTTTGCATATTCAGTAGTAAATTGAGTACCAGATGGACTGAAGAAAAGAATCTTAATTTTTGGCTTTTTACCCAGTAGTTTTTTAGTTTTAAATCTCTTCTCTATTTTTTTATGAGCATCTTCAAGAGCAAGTACAACAGGTAAAGCTTGAATAACCATACCAGGCCCTCCGCCATAGGGCTTTCTATCAATGCGTGCTTCAAGGCCATTCTTCTTTTCGCCATAATCTCGAGGATTATAAAGATGAACTTGAATCTTTTTATCTTCAATTGCCCGCTTTAAAATAGACTCACCGAGGTATGAGTCAAAAGAGTTGGGAAATAATGTAATAACGTGAAAATGCATATTATTGACATAGTATGCATTAAGTGTTGTTTTAAATCAAGCTCTTATTCTAGCTCTATTAGAAGCATATTCAACCTAAATTTCCCAGATGCACTAACTGAACAATGAGCATACTCTGAGGTAAATGAGGCAATATCTGCATATGGGTCATTTGAAATACCCCAGTTTTTTAGGTTGCTGCGAGTTGAAGTTGCAATAAAATACGGTTCACCTATTTTGGGACCTATTTGAGTTTCCTGAAAATCTGAACAATAGATTCTCATATAATTTTCTGTCTCAACCCCATATCCTTTATTTTCTCCATCAATAAAAAAGGTACTAGTAACAGCAACTCGTGTGTTTGGGTCAGAATCAGAATACATTTTTACAGAAGTACCATTAATGAATTTTGGGTAGTTCACTTTAAATCCATACTCAGAATAGAAGATATTTTGTCCTGAAGCGAACCCGGGTTTTGGACGACTCTGTCGGGCCTGAGTATCATAATCAATCGTATCTTTATTTGATTGATTTACATAAATAGTCATATTAGGAATTTTCTTAAATGTAGTTATAGCATTTACATCCTTCCCACTTGCTTCAGATAGATTCATAGCAGTTAATCCTCCGGACTTTGTATATTCTAATGTCATTGAACCGATATTCAAAAACTTCTTTGAGAAAATTGCCTCTTCATTATTTTGAGTTTGTAGATATTCTGCCTCAGTTGGTGAATATTTACTTTCATCTGATTTTTGCATTGCTACTATAAAAGAAAGATCTTTCTCAAAAGGTACAAATCCAGAAATACTTCTTGATTTATGTAGTGTTTTCCAATTTACTTCTTCGAGAGGATAAAACTGAGATTCAATATCATTTGCATGATATAAAATACCATCAGCAATTATTACTGGTGGTTTATAGGTTTCTCCCACCCCATTTCCATAGTAATTGATTTGTTCGCCAACAATAAGTGTGTGGCCATTATAAGTAGTTTGATATAGATTATTGAGTTCAACTTTATGAAATGGGCTATTTTGAACGAGAGCAAGTTGTTCTTGTACTTGCCCTAAGTTTTTTATTTCAATAGATGATGATGCAACATTTGTTGATCCCAGAGGTTGTGCAGCTGGGATCTCTTTATCAACAAGCGATTGTACATACTGATTGAATCCAAATAAAAGTGCTACAACAGCAATTGTAATGATGCATATAAAACCGATGATTAAACCAACACTTACGTTACTTCGATGATTGGGATTATGATCAATAAAAAATTTCATGGAATATAAGAATATAAAAAGAAAACCTGTTGTACATATAGTACAACAGGTTCCCTTTATCGTATAGATGAGTTATTAGAGCTTTAAGTCTTCCATTGCTTCATCAACCGTTTTCATTACTGAATCCTTCTTGATCCCACCCTCTGGTTCGTTGATCTTAAGGTTGACGCGTGCATTGTTCTTCATCCCTACCACTCGAAGGAGGGTTCGGATAGCCTTTGCGGTGTTACCCTGTCGGCCAATAATCTTACCCATGTCCTGAGGATTTACACTCAAGGTCATAAGTACTCCCATTTCATCCACTGTTCGTGAAATTTTCACGTCATTTGGATTCTCAACAAGAGCTTTTACTACGTACTCAAGAAATTGTGTATCGCTTTCTGTCATAAATAATTCTGTTCGTTTCTTGCAGTAGGTCGACGTTATATTACTGCTTTATTTAATTTTAGCAGGGGTAGATCTAGAGTCAATCAATAAAATACTAAACATGGGGACAAACAAAAACCGCCCTGAGTATTCTCGAAGGGCGATTTTGTTTATGCTGCTGGAGTTGCGGCTGGCGCTTCTGCTGCAGGTTCTTCTTTCTTTTCTACTGTTTTCTTTGGAAGTACGTTGATTTTCTTTCCTTCGATAATCTTCTTTGAAACGAGCATATTATGCATCGTGTCTGAAAGCTGGGCACCCTTTGAAAGGTGGTGCTTAATGCGGTCAGCATCAAGCTGGGTCTTCTCTTTATGACGTGGGTCATGTGAGCCAAGGATCTCAAGCATTCGGCCGCTCTTTGTGCTATTTCGAGAGTCGGTCAAAACGACACGGAATGTCGGTTCGTGCTTGCGTCCTACTCGTTGTAGTCGAATCATTAACATGAGCGCTATAGTAGCAGATCTAGATAAATTGGTCAAATAAAAAAGCCTTCCCCTACTCAGATTTGAGGGGAGGCTGTGTCGGCCCCATGTAGAGGCAGAATAGGTACAGCAGGTTGGCAGCAACGCCCAGACCTGCAAGAATGAGGAACCCAGCTGCTGGCACAACACAGGCAAGTGCCACCAAGGCCGTATTAAGTAGAGCTGGAACCGGCCAGGAATCTCGGATCTGCCAGAGGTACGACTGTGGGTCGCGCGACCTCTGGAGAATCCTATTGATACGTGATCGCATAAGCACCTCCAGTCCACATTACAGCACAGATTGCTTAATTTTGCAATGTTGATAATTATTGGTATAGTTCGTCTATATACATATATGAAACACCACGGACTAATAAAAACAACGGGAAAAGGTATGGGTTTTGTGACAGTAGACGGTATGGAACAAGAAGTAGTTATTACTCCTGAATTTCTCAATCACGCTCTCAATGGTGATACTGTTGAAATCATTCTCACCGGTACCTATGTAGATACCAAACGTGCAAAGCTCCGCACAGGCACTGACTCTGAATTCAAAGCTCCTCAACAAGCAGGTCAGGTTGTAAAAATTATCGAACGACACAAAGATGAATATGTGGGTACTCTCCTCACCCAAGAAGGTAAATATCAGGTTGTGCCCGATGATCGACGAATGTATGTAAATATTGCTATTCCTGCAGATAAAATTAATGGTGCTACACCAAATCAAAAGGTTTTAGCGCAAATCACAGGTTGGGAAAATGGACAAACAAACCCTCAAGGTGAAATTGTGCAGGTTATTGGAGATAAAGGTACTCACGAGACTGAAATGCAATCTATTATTCTTGATCGAGGTATTGATACCAACTTTCCAGATGATGTTGATGCCGAAGCTCATGCTTTAGAAAAATCAGAAAAGCCTATAAAACCAGAAGAAATTGCACGCCGTAAAGATTTCAGAGGGACATTTACTACAACAATCGATCCATTTGACGCAAAAGATTTTGATGATGCCCTTTCTATTAAAGATCTAGGTGATGGAAAATTTGAGATTGGCGTACACATTGCCGATGTATCTCATTATGTTCGCCCAGGTACAGCTCTTGATCGTGAAGCAAAAAACCGAGGTACATCTGTCTATCTAGTAGATCGAACTATTCCTATGCTTCCAGAAGTACTTTCAAACGACCTTTGTAGTTTGAATCCTCATGAAGATAAATGTGCATTCTCAGCTGTATTTGTGATGGACATGGAAGGAAAAGTGCATGAGCGATGGTTTGGAAAGACAGTTATCAACTCCGACAAACGATTTAGTTATGAAGAGGCACAAGAATCTCTTAACACTCAGGGATTACATTTCAAAGAATTAAATACTTTAAATCAAATTGCGTATAAGCTTAGAGCTGAAAAATATAAAGCTGGAGCAATTGATTTTGAAACAGAAGAAGTAAAATTTAAGCTTGATAAAGATGGCAAGCCTATTGAAGTAGTAAAGAAACAAAGACTCGATACCCACAAGCTCGTAGAAGAATACATGCTTTTAGCAAACCGAGAAGTAGCTAAATTTATCTATGACAAACAAAAAGGCAATTTAGATACGGCATCTATTTATCGAATCCACGATCTTCCCGATCCAGATCGAATGGCAGATCTCTCATTATTCTTACAAGCAATGGGACATTCACTTCCACTAAAGCAAGGTAAGGTAAACTCTCAAGATATAAATAAACTTTTAAAGTCTATTGTAGGTACTCCAGAAGAATCTCTCATAAAGACTGCTACTATTCGTTCAATGGCAAAAGCTATTTATTCAACCAAAAATATTGGACACTTCGGTCTTGCATTTACCTACTATACTCACTTTACATCCCCTATCCGTCGTTATCCTGATCTTATAGTGCAGCGAATTCTGTACTACATTCTCAATCAAGATAAAAAGCATCTTAAGGATGAATGGAAGTCATATGAAAAGATTGCTAATCATTCTACAGAAAAAGAAATTGCAGCAGCAGAAGCTGAACGTGCATCTATTAAATACAAGCAAGTAGAATACATGAGTGCTCATATTGGTGAAGAATTTAATGGCAAAATTTCTGGCGTTACAGAATGGGGGCTTTATGTAGAAGAAGAAAATACAAAGTGTGAAGGTATGATTCCACTTCGAGAGTTAGGAAACGATTTTTTCACTTTAAATAGAAAGACCTATACGGTTATTGGTGAAAAAACTAAGAAAAAATTCAGACTCGGAGATGCTGTACGCTTCCGCGTGGTAAATGCTGATCTTGATGCTAAAACTCTTGATTACAAACTTGTAGCCTAATGCTATACTTAGCTCATCATGAATAATATTTTCAGAAAAATCGCTCACAAAACTGCATATATTATTGGAACACCCTGGGCATTTATGCTTTCAGTATTTGCATGTATTGTATGGGCAATTGCAGGTCCCTACTATAATTATTCAGATACATGGCAATTAGTAATTAATACAGGAACTACCGTACTCACATTCTTGATGCTCTTTCTTGTGCAAAACACTCAGAACCGAGATGCAAAAGCCCTTCAGCTCAAGCTTGATGAACTCCTTCGCGGATCAAAAGGTTCTCGAAATAGTTTCTTAGATATTGAGGAATTAAATGATGAGGAATTGCGAGCCCTTGAAGTTGAATTCCAGCAAATTCGCGAAAAGTATATGAAGCGAATTGAACACAGAAAAATTGATCTCTAAATAAAAACCCCCATTCGGGGGTTTTTATTACTTTGCTACTGCGACTGCTTCATCAAACTGAATAGATAAAAGTTTTGAAGAACCTTCACTGCTCATTGTTACTCCATACAAAATCCCTGCTCGAGACATTGTTTCTCGATTGTGAGTAATCAAGATTAGCTGAGAATACTGGGCAAGATTACTAATCATTTCTCCATATTTACGTGAGTTTGCTTCATCAAGTGCAGCATCCGTTTCATCAAGAATAATAAATGGTGGTGGATTCACTTGTGAAATTGCAAACAAAAGCGCAATAGATGTAAGCGCTCGTTCTCCTCCTGAAAGCATCATAAGGGCTTTAACTCGTTTCTGCGGTAGATTAACACTAATCTCAATTCCCTCTTCACCTTCTTCTTCAACAAACTCTTCATCACTTTCATCAGACATGAGTTCGGTTTCTGATTTCCGACGACGCTTTTGTTCTCGAATAACTTGAAGACTTGCAGTTCCGCCACCAAACATAAGAGCAAAAAACTCTTGAAACTGTTTATTAATTTTTTCTACTCCTGCCTTAAACTCTAAAGTTAATTTTTCTTCGAGATCTTTAATTAACACTCTCAAAGTTTCTGCTGATTTCTCTAGATCTTCTATCTCTTTTGCAAGAAACGCATCACGATCCTGTGTCTCCTGAAATTCTCGGAGAACATCTTCTCCTCCTGCAGCTCCCGAGTCTTCAAGTCGAATTTTAATTCGTTCTATATTTTTTCGCTTCTCATCACGTACTTCATGATAGTTTTGAACTAATTCTTCCAATTCATGTTGTTCAAAATCTAATACCACACGTCCCACAAGCACAGCTGCTTCCTGTAATTCTCGTTGAAAATCAGCATCAATAGTTTGTATTCGATCTTCTTCTGCTTGGATACTTCGTAAATGCGAATGCACTTCATTCTGTTCAGCCATGATCTTAAAGACCATTTTTTCAGCCTCTCTGTTGGTATCTTTCTCCCGCTCTATTTCTAATTGAAGCGCAGCATACTGAGTATTTAGTTGTGTTTCAGCATCTCGGATTCCAGAAAGTCGTCCTGAATACGTTTCTCGTTCTTCTTTGAGTTTACTAATTTCTTGTTCAGATTCTTGAATTGCACTTGTATCTGTATGAGTTCTATTCTTTGAAATAAATTCTGAAAGAAGTGATTTAATACCCCGCAAAATTTCTTTAAGTGCTCCTACATCTTCTTTGGCTTCAGCATCTTGAATTTGTTGGTACGCAGTTTGAGCTACAGACTCAACATCTTTCAAGAGAACAGTCTTTGTATCATTAGAGCTTGCGAGCTCCTGCTGTTTGCGCAAAATTCGCTCCTCAGAAGCTATCTGACCTTCAACTCGACCAATCTCTCGTGTAAGCGTATCTCGCTCACTACGAGTCTCCTGGAGCTTTGATTCAAGTGAAAGTAATTCATCACTTTTAATATCTTTATTGTCTGCTTCTGAAAGAATCTGACGTGCTCGGGCAAGCTCTTCTTCAAGCTGCTTTTTTCGTGCTTCAGGTCCCTGTTTTTCGGTACTCAAACGGGCAGTTTCATTTCTAATATACAAACTTTCACGCTTAAAATAGTCTTTGTACATTCCTTCTAGCTGTACTCGCATTTCCCTAGCTTTCTCAACCTTCTCAACCTGCTTTTCCAAGAACCTCAAATGAGGTGCAATTTCTTTGCGTAATGAATAGACCTGCTTTAAGTTTTCAACAGTTTTATCCAGCTTTCGTTCACTTTCCTCGCGCTTGAAGTGATACACCTTGAGACCGAGCGCTTCTTCGATCATTTCACGACGTTCTTTCAAATTAGCATTCAGAATTCTATCAGCTTCTCCTTGAGAAATAATATGGTGTCCTGATGCTCCAATATGAGCACCAGCTAAAAGCTCGTGAATATCTTTAAGACGCACTCCACTACCATTTATAAAATATTCGTTTGCAGAATCACGATGAACAACACGTTCAAGTGTTACTTCATCAAAATCAATATTTAAAACTCTATCTTTGTTATCAAAAGTGACTTTTACTGATGCTCGGTTTTGTCGAGTCGCAGACTTGCCACCATTATAAATAAGATCTTCACCTCGTTTTCCTCGAAGTGACTTAATAGATTGTTCTCCCAAAACAAATCTGAATGCTTCAGCAACATTTGATTTTCCAGATCCATTGGGACCGACAATTGCCGTAATCGGACAATTAAATTCAAGCGTTACCTTTTTAGCAAAAGATTTAAATCCTGCAATTTCAAGAGATTTGAGATTCATGTAGTATAAATATACCACAACTACTGCTCACTTATATCCACTTTTTTTCGAGAAGTCCTTTTCGAGCAGCGCTTTGTTCAGCTTCTTGTTTTGATGCTCCTTCCCCCGTTGCAGCTAATTCATTGTTGAGATATACGCCAACAGTAAAATTCTTATCATGATCAGGTCCTGCTTCTTTTACTGTACGATATGAAGGAGTAACACCAAGCTTTTCTTGTGCCATCTCTTGAAATTTTGACTTTGCATCCATCCATAAGCCATTATCTACTATGTCATCAATAAGTGGGAAAATAGTTTTAGCTATAAAATCACGAGTATTTTCATATCCTTGATCTAAATATATAGCACCTAAAAGTGCCTCGTACGTATTTGCCAAAATGTAGGTTCGAGCACGGCCAGTATCTTTTGCTTCGCCATGTGAAAGTAATAAATACTCATTCACTCCAAGCTTTCCAGCTGCGTTTGCAAGTGTTGTTGAGTTTACCAAAGCAGATCGAAATGATGTTAATTCTCCTTCAGGTCTTCCTGGATATTTATGATACAACTGATCTGTAATTACCAATTCTAATACAGCATCACCTAAAAATTCCAAGCGCTCATTGTGCTCGATTTTAAGATTTCTATTTTCGTTTAAATACGATCGATGAGTAAACGCCTGTCGTAATAAATTTTTGTCTTTGAACGTAATACCGGCTTGTTGTTCAAACTTTGAAAAATCAACCATTATTTCTGAGATAGAATGCTATTAATTGCTTTTGTAACTATTGGGAGAATATCGTTGTAGAAGTTGAGTTCAAGAATATCTTTAAGCTTAAACCATTTTCCATCATCAAGACCTCCTTTTTGTTCTAGTTTAATATCGGTAAATCCAGATTCAGTGAGATAGTACGTTACATGCTTTTTCTTCTTTCCAGTTTCTGGATTGAAAGCCACATAGGTATTTTCATCAAGTTTTTCTACGATTTTAATATCAAGTCCCAATTCATCCTTCACATTTCGGATAGTTCCTTGTTCTAGATCTTCTCCAGGCTGAAGTTTTCCTTTTGTAAGTGTCCAGTGACCAAAAATATCGTGAATGAGGGCAAGATACACATCTTCACCATCACGAGCAAATACAACTGCACCAGAAAGCTCTTCTATAGGTAAATCCTTATCAGGAATATCCTTAGTCTTTCGCTTTGAGGTTTCATTTTTGCCAGGTTCTCCAATTTCTTTGTACACCGCACCAAGCACTCCGTTTACGAATCTACTTGATGTATCACTTCCATAATTTTTTGCGAGTTCAATAGCCTCGTTGATAGCTACTTTGGCAGGAACTTCTTTTCGATCTGAAAACAACAGTTCATATAAACCAACTCGAAGAATATTTCGATCGATAGCTGAAATCTTATCAATTGGCCAGTCTGGAGCTGCTTTTTCAATAATCTGATCGAGTTCCGGTTGTTTACCGAGCACTCCTCGTAGCAATTTATCCATAAAGGCAAAATCGCTCATTCCAGGAGCGAATTCTTCTGCGTTGCGCTTGAAAACATCAAGCGCCTCGTCTTGGCTCTTGTGACCGAAGTCCCATTCATATAAGGACTGGAGAACGATCGATCTTGAAAGATGCCTATTTGCCATATTTTAAACGAGGATTATTTCTTTTCCTCTGACTTCTCAGACGTACCACCAGCCTCACTATTTCGTTGCTTTAGTTTAGCCTGTTTCTTAACGAGTGCTTTTTCAACATCAACTATCACACTGCCCTTATATTTTCCACAATTAAGGCACATTCGGTGATTCATCTTTGGAGCTCCACAACTTTCACACTGTGAAAACTGTCGGGCCTTTAAAGCGTGGTGAGATCGTCTGTTAGCGGTATGAGCCCGCGTATGTCGCATGTGATTTACCATAACTCCGATACTATACCGTATAATCAAAAAAAGTGCAATATAGCTCTCTATTTCACAATATTTTTTAGAAAGCTCAGCCTATGCAGCGAACTAGGGCCATATTTCACAATAAGCTCTCTATGTACCTTTGTACCATATCCCTTGTGAATTTCGAGCTTGTAGGGCTTATAAAGTGCATTTTTACCTTGTCGAATCATATACGTATCACGACTAACTTTTGCTGCAATTGAAGCCAACCCAATAATCCACTCTTTTTCATCCCCTTTAATAATAGTTTTTTGAGAAATAAATTCCTGAGGTGCTTTTAATGATCCATCTAATTTTACAAAACTTCGAGTATGATCAGCTTTAACTTTTCTTAAGCACATTTTCATTCCAAAACGTATAGCATGAGCAATTCCCTTCTCATCTATATGCTGAACAGGAACTAATGCAACATGAAAATCCAAAATTCCCTGTTTCTTAAAAGCTTTTATTTTTTCAAACCATTCTTCTCTTTTTGCCGGAGAAAGCTTTTTTGAATCTCTTCCTTTAATATCTTTTACTAATTTCTTAAGAGTAGCTTCATGACCTTTATGTACTTTCACAACACCAATAGCAACAGGACCAGCAAGTGGTCCCCGTCCTGCTTCATCTATACCTAGTGTAAACAGTATATTTTTCATGACCCTACCAACTTACAGCACCAGGAGTCCAATACCCAAATGCCCAACAGCCATTGTTCCCTCCTCGGGTTGGATCTCGTAGTGGAAGATTGCGTCTTGTTTCACCCATACAATTTTCTGGATTGTGAGCTATCAATTTGTAATCAACAGTATTAGAACTATAGATATACTGAGCGTCACAGTTAATATGATTGCGTGGATCACGAGGTAACTTGTAGATATACCTTGGGACTAACTGAGAAATCCACCCATTAGCATTACTATCTGTTGATGCGTATCCCCAACAAGAATAAATACCATTCCAACCGCTTGAGGGTGGATATGATTGATGTTCATCATAATAGAGTTCTAGTGCAACATGAATTTGACCCAGATCTGCTAATCGCTGTGCTGATCGAGCATTAAAACGTGCTGTTGAAGTAGTCGTTAGAACAAATGAACTTAATAATCCGATAATAGCAAAAACAACGATGAGCTCTATTACAGTAAAACCTTTTTCTGAACGTAGATTAATTCTTTTCATTTATCTTGGTAAGGGTTGATTTATTTTTCGAAGTGATTCTTCCATGATTTTATTTTTCACATCACTTGAAACTGTTTTTTTTGGAATAAGAGGAATAATCAGTGTAATTAATGAAAAAAGCATACATGCAATAACGATACCAATAAGAATATAATGTGCAGCCTTAGTAGTTTTTACAAACCGAGACTTCATTAGCAGACGAGTCATATAAGGAGTTTGAATTTGATATCGTGCAAAAATATTTCGAGATCCATAAGGATCTATATCAATAGATTTTGCCTCATCAATAAATTCGATATCATCATCAATAGCGAGCATATATATTATTCTACCACGCGATAAACTGAGCGTCTTCTTTATTGCTATCCACATACACGTTATAATCATGTAGCAATGGCAGATCCAACACCTACCCCAAAGGAACCTGTACCTTACAAGTTCACGCATCTTCACGTTCATACTCACTACAGTTTATTGAATGCTCTCCCTCAAATTCCTGACCTCGTTAAAAAAGCAAAGAAACTGGGAATGCCTGCACTTGCAATTACCGACAACGGTAATATGTACGGCACCATTGAGTTCTACAAAGCTTGCAAAAAAAATGAAATCAAACCAATTATTGGTGTTGATTTTTATGTTGCCCTTCGAACTCGACATGACAAAACATCCGGTATCGATAACAAGCGATCACGATTGGTGCTTTTAGCCAAAAATCAAAATGGCTATAAGCAATTAATTGCATTGGTGACCGAATCACATTTATCGGGATTTTATTACAAACCACGATTAGATAAAGAATTAATTTCTCAGTATAAAGATGATGTAGTATGTATCGCTCCATCATTCTCTAGTGCTATTAGTTTGGCATTGAAGCAACATGATAAAGAAAAAGCATTAGAATGGCTTGAGTTTTACAAATCTGTCTATGGACAAGAAAACTTCTTCTTAGAAATCACACATCATCCTGAAATTTCAAATCATCAGGAACTTATGAAAGAGTTGCGAGATTTGGCAAAAGAAACAAACACTCAGATCATGGCAGCACATGATGTGTATTATCTTGATCCTGAAGATCGGGCAGCACGTAATACCCTCATGTCTATTCAATCTGGTGGAGACATGAGTGAACGAAGTTTTGACGATTCAGAAGAAGATTTTTCATTTATTTCACCTGACCAAGCAGACGAGTATTTTGCTAATATGCCTGAGGCTCTCGAAAATACAAAAAAAATTACTGAAATGTGTAATGTGGATATTCACATGAGCACATGGTACTTCCCTGATATTGAAGAAGTTCCTGGTAAAACTCATGATGACGTACTTCGAGATCTTGCCTATGAAGGAATTGAAAAACGAGGCATGGAACGATCTCCAGAACTTATTAAAAGATTGGACTACGAATTAGAAGTTATCAAAAACAAAGGATATGCAAAATATTTCCGAGTAGTATCTGACCTACTGCATTTTGCTCATGATAATAAAATTCTCACAACCATTCGAGGATCTGTTGCGGGATCTCTTGTAACCTATCTTACAAAGATTACAAACGTAGATCCTCTTAGCTACAAACTTCCGTTCGAACGATTCTTAAACCCCGAACGACCATCTGCTCCCGATATCGATATGGACTATGCCGATAACCGTCGTGACGAAGTTATTGCCTATGCACGTAGAAAGTATGGGGCTGAAAAAGTAGCTCAGATTGGAACGTTTGGAACGATGGCAGCCAAAGGTGCTGTGCGCGACGTTGCTCGAGCGATGGGCTATCCTGTGGCCACAGGAGATCGAATTTCAAAACTCATTCCAATGGGTTCTCAAGGTTTTGCTATGACTATTGATCGAGCACTTGAAGAAGAACCTGAACTTAAAAAGATTTATGATGCAGAGCCCGAAGTACGTGACATCATTGAAATGGCCAAAAAGATTGAAGGATGTGCACGTCACATTTCAGTTCACGCGGCCGGTGTGGTGATTGCTCCAGATGCACTTACAAATCATGTACCTATTCAGTTTGATCCTAAAGGAGAAGGAAAACTCATTACCCAGTACGACATGCACGGCGTGGGAGAAGACGGCGTGGGACTTTTGAAATTCGACTTTCTTGGAATTCGAAACCTTTCTATTCTTGCCGATGCTGTGATAAAAGTAAAAGAAATTGAAAATATAGATGTAGATATCGAAAATGTCCCTATTGCTGATGAGAAGACATTCCAAATGCTTGCTCGTGGAGAAACAGTGGGGCTTTTCCAATTAAACGGAACAGGTATGACGAAGTTCCTAAAAGAACTTAAGCCTTCAACAATTCACGACATCAATGCGATGGTGGCACTCTACCGACCAGGTCCTATGGAAATGATCCCAACCTACATTGAACGAAAACACAATCCTCAAAAAATAGAATTTTTGGATAAACGAATGAAAGAGTATTTGGATATGTCATTCGGACTGCTTGTGTACCAAGACGACGTGATGCTTACCGCTATTCACCTTGCCGGCTATTCATGGCTTGAAGCGGATAAACTCCGAAAAGCTATGGGTAAGAAAATTCCTGAAGTTATGCAAGCTGAAAAAGGAAAGCTCATGGATGGTCTTATTAAAAATGGACTTCCTGAAGCAAAAGCAGAAGAACTTTGGAAACTTATCGAACCATTTGCTGCCTACGGATTCAATAAAGCTCACGCAGCGTCATACGGACGAGTGGCCTATCAAACCTCATACATGAAGGCCAACTTCCCTGCTATTTATATGAGTGCCGTACTCACTGCCGAATCAGGAGACACCGAAAAAGTTGCCGAAATCATTACAGAATGTAAACGAATGCGTATTGCCGTACTTCCCCCTGATATCAATGAAAGTGATACGCATTTTACTGTAATAAAAAACCACTCTGAAATTACCAGTGCAAAAACTGGTAATAAGAAGATGATCGATGCTATACGATTTGGACTTACTACTATCAAAAACTTCGGTGAAGGTATTGGTGACATAATTATTGCAGAACGAAAACGTGGAGGTCCTTTTCCTACTCTTGTAGATTTTTTAAACAGAATTAAAGACCGAGCTCTAAACAGAAAGTCGCTTGAAGCACTCATTAAGTGTGGAGCTATGGATAAACTTGGAGAACGAGGTCATATGCTTGCAAATATTGATGATCTTTTGAAATACAATAAAGAATCAACTGCTACTCACGATCAAGATTCACTCTTTGGACTTATGGCAGATACGACAACTGTTCCATCACTCCGCATGAAAGATGCTCCAGCAGCTACAGGACCTGAAATGCTTGTCTGGGAAAAAGAATTGCTAGGATTGTATATTTCTGGCCACCCACTCGATCAGCATCAGGCAAAGATGACTCGAGTTGAAATGAATATTAAGAAAACAAAAGAAGTATTGAAAGACGGTATGATGGCTGTGGTCTATGGATTACTTGAAGAAGTAAAACCAATCAACACTAAGAAGGGTGATAAAATGGCATTCTTAAAGCTCTCTGATTATTCAAGCTCGATTGAAGCTGTTGCCTTCCCTCGAACACTAAAAGAATTTGAATCAATGTTGCAACAAGACAACTGTATTGCTATCAAAGGTAAATTCTCATTACGAAATGGGACACCTAGTATTCTTGTAGAAAAAGTAAAAGTTTTGTAATAAAAGAGCGCTTCATATGAAGCGCTCTTTTGTTTTCTTATTTTTGTATCACTTGTTTAGTATCTCTTAAACCCAAAGAAAGACCTTACTTTATTCTTGATATTAGACCATCCAAGCTTTGGTTGAGGTCCAAACTTTTCCACAATTTTTTGTTTGAAAGGTTGGATTGGAGTACTAGCTGGAAAAACCTTTTGTGCTTGTTTCTCTACTAAATGTTTGTAGTACATCGCAAATTTTTCACAATCAGCTCTGAACTGAGGAATCGCTTTTGGATTTTCGTTTGGATCAAATAGCGATATTCTGCTTGCTTGTTCATGAAGTGTGTCTTTTTCTTTTTCAGACAAACCATTTTTTTGAGATTTTGCTAAATCAATAATGACATTATACAAAATCTTTCGTCTTCCATAAGTAAGTTCTGGATCAGCGTTTAGAACTATATCTCTAAAATGAAGAATATAATCAGCACGTTTATTCATTACGCTAATTCTTTGTGGAACCTCTTTAATCATTTTCTCTCGATTCTTTGCGAGGATTGCGGCTTGTTCTGCTTTCGTAAGTTGTGGTCGTTGCTCTGGTACAACTCTATCTAATACTTTTCCAAGCTCCTCATTCTTTGGCTTTTGCTTTAAACTACTTCGAACTTTTTCAATGTGAGCTTGTCGTCTTGATTCCTCAACATTGATATATGCTCCAGCAACAGTCTGAGCTATTGGATCTACACTTGGATCCCCCTCAAAAGCCAGCTCACCTTTGTTTACAGGCTTTCCATCAACCCATGTCGCCTCCATAGGATTTGCATCTCCTTCAAATGCCAACTTCCCTTTTTTATTCGGCGCATATGTTGTGTCATTTGGATTAGCCTTACGACTTTCTGCGACACCTGGCTTATTCACTTTACTTGAACGTATACGGCCGTTTTCATCGAAATCTTTGTCATCGTAAGCTAGATTGGGTTCTCCTTTAGAAGTGAACTGAGGAATGTTTTTTCCTAAGGCTTCTGGCACAGGAGTAGTATCTTTCATTGTACTAGAAGTAGACCCATCAGGTTTTCTGGTAACTATCATTGGACCTGCAGAACGAGGTTCATCTCCTGGTTTTAATGATTTATTTTCTACAACAAAAGTAACTGATCCATCAGGATTGTAAATTGTTTCAGCATCTAATCCAGGAAACTTAGAATCACTATTTACCCCACCAACAGCAAAAGCAGGATCATTATTCAAAGTAGTATCAAGCGTTGGTGTACGTAATTGATCTTTAGCTTGGTCACCTCTTGGTAAAGGCTCCTGAGAATGATCCATGAGAAGACTACCTGTAGGTGCAGGAGGCAGCGGTAATCCATCATCCAGATCAGATCGTTCTGCCAAAGGACGTACAAGGTCCTCATCAAATGGTCCTCCAGCTAATATAGCTTCAGCTTCTTCTCTCGACTGAGCAGCTAATCTTTCACACGCCTCGGCATCAATAATTTTTCCTTCGTCTCGATCTTTAATACCAGCTTCGTCAAAATATCTCGCAACGTCCATTTTTAATTTAGCAGCTAATGCTCGCAGAGCTTGTTGTTCAGAGGATTCAACTTGTTTTATTCCAGATTGTTCAATACCTTTGCTCATAAATATTTAGTTACATGATTATAGAGATAGTATAGCAAAGCTCGCTTATATTGACATCCACAGGGAAACTCCATACTATAGAGAAGCTTTATAGAGATTGCTGGAGCTACCAACTCCAGTCTGAGCAATCAGAGTTAATCCTAATCTGTAAACAACCTTGAGTGCCTGGATTATTCTGGGAAACTAGGTGGAACCACGAGGCAATCAAATTACATTTGAATTCCCCGCCCTAGTAAATACGCAAACTTTTGTTTGTATATTTACTAGGGCGTTTTTATTTACTAATTATTATCATATGAATCCTGAAAAGAATCTAGAATACAAACGACATACTCTCGCCCACCTCATGGCAGCAGCGGTATTAGAATTTTGGCCAGATGCTAAAAACACTATTGGTCCTGCGGTGGACAATGGTTTCTATTACGACTTTGAATTTGCCGAACCTATAACTGAAAAAGATTTAGGCAAAGTTGAACAGAAAATGAAAGAGCTTGTTAAGGGATGGAAAGAATTTACTCACAAAGAGGTATCTCCTGAAGAAGCTCGTGAGCATTTCAAAGGTAATCCTTATAAACTAGAACTCATAGATGAAATCATAGCTAAAGGAGAAAAGATTACTCTGTACACTTCTGGAAATTTCACAGATCTTTGCCGAGGAGGCCATGTTGCTAATCCTAAAGAAGATATAGCTTCAGGATCATATAAATTGGAACGAGTTGCAGGTGCCTACTGGCGCGGAGATGAAAAGAATAAGATGCTTACACGTGTATACGGATTAGCATTTGATACAAAAGAAGAACTTGCAGCCTACATTGCACAGCGGGAAGAAGCATTAAAGCGAGATCACAAAAAGCTTGGTAAAGAAATGGGGCTCTTTGTATTTTCCCCACTGGTTGGACCAGGACTTCCTCTTTGGACGCCTAAAGGAAGTATGGTTAGAGATTTATTGGATAAATACATTTGGGAACTTCGAGTTGCTAAAGGATATGAAAAAGTAACTATTCCTCATATTACAAAGAAGGATTTATACGAAACATCTGGACACTGGCAAAAGTATTCTGAAGACCTCTTCAAGATTCAAACTCGTGAAGGAAAAACATATGTTGTTAAACCTATGAACTGTCCTCATCATACTCAGATCTTTGATTCTGCTCCACGAAGTTATCGAGAAATGCCGCAGCGATACGCAGAAACAACAATGGTGTATCGAGACGAGC
The DNA here is from genome assembly GCA_040387855.1 of Patescibacteria group bacterium. NCBI lineage: Bacteria > Patescibacteria group bacterium. Next base: position 290,934 of record JAZKCY010000001.1, on the reverse strand, counting down.
AATCTGGAGAACTTTCAGGACTTTCACGAGTGCTTTCAATTACTCAAGATGACGCCCATGTATTCTGTAGAGAAAACCAAATTGAACAAGAAGTATTTTCCATCTGGGATATTGTAGATAAATTTTACGGAACATTTGGATTCTCAGATATTAAAGTACGATTCTCTCGGCATGACCCAGAAAAGTTTGAGAAGTATATGGGTACAAAAGAAACATGGGAAAAATCTGAAAGTGCCATGGTAAACCTTATGAAAGCTCGAGGTATTGAATGGATAGATGGAGTTGGTGAAGCTGCTTTCTACGGACCAAAGCTCGACTTCATTGCTAAAGATGCTATCGGACGAGTACTCCAAGTTGCTACAATTCAGCTCGATTTCCTTCAGCCAAAAAACTTTGGACTTACATTTACAAATGAAGAAGGGCTGAAAGAAGATGTGGTTATGATTCATGCAGCTATCATGGGTTCTATCGAACGATTCATGGCGACACTTATCGAACACACTGCGGGTAACTTTCCAACATGGCTTTCACCTACTCAAGTTAAAGTTATTCCTGTACGAGAAGAACACAATGACTATGCAGCAACTGTATCAGCAGCTCTAAAAAAAGCAGGTGTACGTGTAGAATTTGATGACAGCAAAGACGGCATGGGAAAGAAAGTGCGAGGTGCGAAGGTAGATAAGATCCCATATTGGGTTGTTATTGGTGATAACGAAATAGAAGCTAAAGTGGTAACTCTTGAACATCGAGAGCAAGGTCAGTTGGGACAAATGAGTGTTGAAGATCTTGTAGCAAAACTCACACAAGAAATTCAGGAAAAGAAATAATAAGCGGACACAGCGTTATCCACATAAAAAGAGCATTAATTAATAGTTAATGCTCTTTTTAATCGTATAATGGGTGTACACTATGCCAAACTCAGTAGACATAATTGCAAAAAAGCCACGCAGTAGATCGCCAAAAGCTACTATGGGCGGAGTGGTGACTAAAAAAACAATACGTCGAGTAGCTCCTGTTCCAAAGAGGCAGATTCATGAACCAGTTCTAGAATCTCTTCCTGAGGTAAAAACAAAACAAGAACAAATCGTATCAGTAGCAGCCGAAGTAAAAGTTGAGTTTGTTGCAGAGATTTCTAAGACTACAAGAAAACAAAAGCCAAAAGGATTTTTTAGAAGAATTATTGAGAATCTTATAAACAGCAATTTACAATAAGCAACACAAAACCCGCCATTACAGCGGGTTTTGTTTAGTCGTGGCCGACTCACAATACATTTGTTTATTGTTTATGCCTGAACGTGTGAAATAACTTTTGTTACTTTATCCATACCAAGAGTTATCCAATCACTACTATCAGCAAGATCTGTTCGATACATAACTGCTAGTTCTTCAATTAATGCATGTGCGTGTTCTGTATTTCGTCCTGTATACACTGCAAGTACTCGGAAGGCATCTGCTGAGATGATCATATTCATTGATCGAGCTTTTTGTTCAAGATCAAAGAGGAATTCATCTGATACAAGTGTCTGAGTTGGTGAAGGGATTGCAACTGGTTCAGCAACTACTGGTTCTGCTACGTAGGTAGCTGCAATAGGTGCAGATACTCCAGAAGCAAACGCATAGGTAGATCGTGATCCGTTGATAAGTTCAGCAACTGTTAGACCTTGCTTTCGTGCTTTTCGTGCAATGAGGAAGTATGATACTGCTCCACTCCATGCGATAAGTCCGAATACGAAGAGTCCCAACTTGAAGTTGTCTCCAGTTCCTGTGTAAGGAATCTGACTTAGATACACACCACTTCCCTGATTTGGAGTTTCTGTTGAAACTACAACAGTTCCAGGTCGTTCATTGATGTAGATAGTACATGTCTGACTTACCTGCTGACCGTTTGAGTAAATAGTTACTGTAGCGGTTTTCTGTCCAGGAGTTCCGTATGATCGTGATACGTTCTGGTTGTTTGATGAGAGTCCATCAGTTCCAGTCCATGAGTATGAGTAGTTTCCGTTTCCTCCAGTTGCTGATGATGACCAATTAATAGTCTCATTAACATATGCTGAAGTTGGGTTTGCAGTACAGTACCCATAGAAATTCTGAACCTGTGGCTGAATTACTTCCATGTAACATGTCTTTGTAATTGAATCGTTACCTGAAGTAATAACTACTGTTCCAGATTTCTGTCCTGCATATGAGTATTGTTTCTGTACTGAACTTCCGTATCCTGAGAGACCATCCCATCCACTCCATGAGTAGGTGTATGATCCGTTTCCTCCAGATGCTGATGCTGACCATGTAACTGTCTGGTTGATCTGAGCAGTTGAAGGATTTACCCAACATACTCCTGAAAGATTTGGTGTTTGAACTGGTGGATTCTGTTTATTCTTGAATACAACACCAGCACAATTTGTACCATGTGATACTTGTACGTTTCCATTAGCTGGAGTTACGAGGAAGTTGGTCCATCCGTTGATACCTTCTTCAGTCACTGTGTGTGATCCAACTGAAACATCATAGAAGTACGCATTACCCTGAGCATCGTTTACTGTTGTTCGTCCACCATCCAATCGGAAGGTAAACTGAGCAACGGTGTTCATAAGATTACCATTCGTATCGAATGCTTCTTTCTTAATTACGATACATCCTTTCTGTGGAGGCACTTCAACGAGTTTGTTCTTGAAGGTAATCTGTTCACAGTTTTGACTGTTTACATTTACATCGTGAGTCCGATCTGAAGGTGACATCACAACGTATCCACTTCGTGATAGCTCTTCTACAACATAGTTGCCGTAGTTAAGGTTACTAAATGTAACTGTTCCGTTTGAGTTTGTTGTCATCTGTGCACCTGTCTGAACAAGCTTGAAGGTAAAACCAGAAGCATCGTTGATTCGAGTTGAACCATTTGACTGGTACAATTCTTTTGTAACTACGATACATCCCTTTGGAGTTACAACTTCATTCTTCTTATTCTTGAAGGTAATGTTTGCACAGCCTTCTGATGTAGCTTTATTAACGGTTACATCATATGTTCCATCAGTTGGGAACATTACGGTGTATCCATTTCGTGCAAGTTCTTCTACAACATAGTTTCCAAATGCAATGTTACTAAAGGTAACTGATCCATTTGAGTTTGTTGTGAGCTGAGCTCCAGTCTGTACGAGCTTGAAAGTAAATCCTGATTCATCTGAAACTCGTGTAGTTCCATTTGATTCATAGACTTCTTTGTTTACTACGATACATCCTTTCTGAGCAACTACTGGGTTCTGCTTGTTTTTGAATACAACACCAACACAGTCTGAACCAGCTTCTACATTTACTACTCCGTTTGCAGGAGTTACGAGAATGTTTGTCCATCCAGTAGGTACGATTTCAGAAACAGTGTGAGATCCAACTGACACATTATCAAATCGTGCATTACCATTTGCATCGTTTTGTACGGTCTGACTATTGTCGAGTTTGAATGTGAACTGTGCAACAGGTGTAAGGATATTTCCTACAGTGTTGTAAGTTTCTTTTTTAATTACGATACATCCTTTAGGAGTTTGAGTTACTACTTTTTTGTTTTTGAATTTGAACTGTGCACAGCCTTCACTTGTTGGCTTGTTAACTGTGATATCTGCTGTTCCATCTGTTGGGAACATTACGGTATATCCATTTCGTGCAAGTTCTTCTACAACATAGTTTCCTTGTGCAACGTTACTAAATGTAACAGTTCCATCAGTACCAGTTGTCATCTGTGCACCAGTCTGTACGAGCTTGAAAGTAAATCCTGATTCATCTAAAACTCGTGTAGTTCCATTTGATTCATAGACTTCCTTTGAAATTGTAATACATCCCTTTGGTGGAACATTAGTACAATAGTTTACGAAATGATCAACATAATCGAGCAATCGAGTTCGATACATGTTTTCATTTGATAAGTTAGTGATCACATCTCCATAAAATGCATCTAATTGATATGCACATGAAGGAAGGTCAACTGTTAATGTAATAGTTGCCTTTGGTGCGATTGTTGCACTTGCTGAATCAAATAATTTTTGATCACTAAAAGTACTTGAGAATACTTTATATGAAGCAAGACCAACCTTATAGCTACATGTAGCTGATTTGTTGGTAATTGTTACTTTATTTCCTTGAATAGTACCGGTTAGGTCGGCTTCAGGATTTGATGTACAACCTGTAGCATCAGCAATCATTAGATTGTTTCCTGAAACGACTGAATACCCAACAAAGGCGAGGCCTGAGAGGATAACGATAGCTCCAAGTATGAGGGATATTTTTTTCATCATACGATTTAATACTATTTATAAATTCAAACAAAAAAGCAGATAACTCTGCCATATTTGTAAAATTAAACAAATATGGCCTAATGTCAATCTACTGTGTTGTATTATATCACCTAACTTTACAAAAGTCAATAGGTATTACATAGTATTTACGAAACGGGTAATTACTGGAATTTCACGAAGGTCGCCTCAACGAGAAATCGCTCTTCTTTTTCTCCAAAAACATTACATGTTACGAGGGTAAGCATGTGAGTATTAGTCTTTAAATTAACAAAGCCTTCATCACTATCAACAAGAGATACTGAACTAACAGCATATACCGCTGTTTTACCGCCTGAAGTTACTACAATAGAGTCACCAAAAGAAAGGTTTTTTAAGCCGTTAAATGCTTTATATGCCTTATTATTCACAACTTTAAGACCAGAACTATGGCCCATAATAAACATATTCCCCTGCTCTAGTGTTCCAGATCCTGGGTATCGAACAGCACCTTTTAGAAGGTTTTGGTTTAATACATCGTTGTTAGTTGAAGTTGGATTCACTACTGCAGTGCTTACACCAATTTTACTAATAGAAATATAAGTCGGTAAAGCACCCTTTGGTGTAGCCACGGTAGTATTTGCAACAGGTTTAGCAGCTGTTGGCTTTGTCGTTGTAGTCTTTGCAGGAGTTACTGGAGTAGGCTTAGGTAGAGGTACAGAATCATCAAATTGAGGACGGTTTCGGAGTTGTACATATTGTCGTGGTGCCTCTTCTACGGCTTCAATTGGGGATTCTTCTGTAGTAGTAAGTACTCGCAATTCCTCAGGAACACCACCAAAGAGATAGAGTCCAATGAATGTTAAAAAAGAGATAACCAAAATGTAGGCTGCTAGACGCAGCTTAAAATGCCAAATTATGTCGAGGAATCCAATATTTTTTTGTGGTGGTAATACTTGACTCATAGAGAAATTTATATACTATAGATACCACAAGATTATCACATATTTGATCAAAAGTCAATAGCAACCCTAGTTTTAATTACACACTAGTATTTGACAAATGACTATATATATGATAATATACCAACACCATTCATTAATAAAAGGCTTATGGAAATGCAAACCCAAAATAACAAAACCCCGGAACAAAAGCGAGAACCAAGCACCGTACTAAAAATAGTCGTGCTAATTGGACTTATCGTCCTTCTCATTATTGGTATTTTATTACCAATCAAATTGGTACCAAACGCGGTATCATCATTTAAGAATACTCTTTCTTCCCTCTTTGGAACGAACCAGACTGTAGACTTAACTGCCGATCGAACTACAATCAACTCAGGTGAACCTTTCACTCTTTCATGGACTGGAAAACATCGAGATAATGGTTCATATGTATTAAGCTACCAGTGTAAAGATGGTGTACGAATTGAAACATCAATTAGTATTCCAAATGAAACTATTACATGTAATAGTCTCTACTATTTCTCAGTAAACGATAATCGAATTGATCTCACTGCATTTTCTGAGGTTCAGCGATATACTGACATATCTTTCACACTCGCATTTCTTGAAAACAACACTTCAGATGTAATTGATCTTGATAGTGTCCTAGTAACAGTTACAAATCCAAACATTGCAGACAGTCGAACAGGTGGAACACCTATTGATATGCCTTCAGGTGAACAACCAGTTACACCTCCAGCATCTACACCAGAACCAACCCCTGCTCCAGTAACTCCAAAGCCAACACCTACTCCAACACCTAAGCCTACTCCAACTAAACCAGCAGTTACTCCTGCATATATCCAATCAAATCCAAATGGAACTGCAGACTTAGCAATTACTATCAATGCAGTAGGATACCTCCATCCAACAACTTCAGCATTCGTTCCATCATATTCTGTAAGTGCTGGTATGCGACCTGCAGTAAAGTTTACTGTTAAGAACAATGGTGATAAGAATTCTGGAACATGGGCATTCACAGCAAATCTTCCAACTCCAAAGAACTCTGTATACAATGCATACGGTCAACAGAATCTTGGACCACAGGATCGAATTGAATATGTTCTTGGTTTTGAACCAATCAACAATGCTCAAAACAATACTGTAACTATTACAGTAGACCCTCAGAACCTTATTGCTGAAACAAATAACAACAATAACGTTGCAACTACAAACATCGTAAACAACGGTGGAACTGTAGGGGGCAATTATGGAACTCAGGCAGATCTAATTGTTCGAATCGTTAGTACTGGAATTGTAGATAAAAATACAAATCAGTTCTATGCAACAAACAATGTTGGATACAACGATCGAGCAGCTATCAAGTTTGAAATTGAAAACGTAGGTGGAACTGCTAGTGGACAATACCGATTCCAAGCATACCTACCAACAAACGATTCAAACTCACTCTATACTTCTGGATACCAGCCATCACTTAATCCTGGTCAGAAGACAATCTTCACTGTTGGTTTCGACAATATTCGCTCACAGGGTAATAACCCAGTAAGTGTGACTGTTGATTACAACAACGAAGTTGCTGAGACAAATAACAACAACAATACAACGTCAACTACTATCTACCGATACTAATTGAATTAAACTAAAACAAAACCCCGCATCTCTGCGGGGTTTTGTTTTGCTTGATATTTAGACTTATTAAATATCGATATTCGCTTTCTGCGCATTCGACTGGATGAAACTCTTTCGTGATGGCACATCTGTACCCATCAAGATATCGAAGACTTTATCAGCTTCAGTAGCATCTCCCACTTCTACTCGCTTAAGCACTCGTCGAGTTGGATCCATTGTTGTTTCCCACAACTCTTCGGCGTTCATTTCTCCAAGACCCTTGTATCGTTGTACATCAGGCTTTCCTTTCTTTTTCACTTCTCGTTCTTCATCGAGCTGTTCATCAGATACGGCTTCGGTAACAAAAACTTCTTCTGATGGAGTGTTGTGTTCTGTCTGGATAATTTCTTCTACTTCTCCCTTGTATCCAAACACATTTTTAATAATATGATCTCGTTCTTCGAGTGAGTATGCATACTCAATCTGCTTTCCTCGTTTAATCTTAAAGAGTGGTGGTTGTGCGATGTAGATATTGCCCGCATCAATAAGTGGTCGGAAGTATCGGAAGAAAAGGGTTAGCAACAATGTTCGAATGTGAGCACCGTCGACGTCCGCATCCGTTGCAATAATAATCTTGTGATAACGTAGTCGTGAAATATCGAAAGTATCACCAATCGCAGTTCCCAGCGCAATAACCAAGTATTTGATTTCGGCAAATGCCAAAATCTTATCGAGGCGAGCTCGTTCCACGTTGAGCACTTTTCCTTTCAACGGCAAGATAGCCTGAGTCTTTCGATCTCGTCCTTGTGTAGCTGTACCACCCGCTGAGTCTCCCTCCACAATGAAGAGTTCTGATTCTGTAGCATCTTTGCTTTGGCAATCCTTAAGTTTTCCTGGAAGACCAAATCCTTCAAGAGCTCCCTTTCGCAAAATAGAATCCTTTGCAGCCTTCGCAGCTTTTCGTGCTCGAAGAGCAAGAATAACTTTCTGAATGATAGCTCGTGCATCGTCTGGATTTTCTTCAAGGAAGAATTCAAATGCCTCACTAAACACAGATTCAACCATTCCTCGAGCTTCCACAGTTCCAAGCTTTGCTTTTGTTTGTCCTTCGAATTGAATTTCTCGAATCTTTACAGACACAACGGCAGTGAGACCTTCAAGTACGTCTTCACCTGTAAAGTTTTCTTCTGATTCTTTAATGAGATTATTCTTTCGGCCATAGGTATTAAGCATACGTGTAAGCGCAGTCTTAAATCCTGTAACATGAGTTCCTCCTTCTGAGTTGTAAATATTGTTTGCAAAAGGAAGGATACGTGAACTCATATCGTCAACATACTGGAGAGATACTTCTACTGTTTCATATTCAGTTGTGTTTTTTTCAATGTAGAAAATATTTTTATGTACTGGTTTGAAGAGTGTGTTTTGGAACTTCACCAATGACATAAGTCCTCCTTCAAAGTAGAACGACTGTGATGGCACTTCAAGAGCCAATTCACGGAGATATGCTACTTCCTCATCACGTATCTTACCTTCATAACCTCGTGCATCAATAACAGTAATTCTTAGGCCCTTAACCAAGTAAGCCTGTTGTCGAAGATGATTTACAACTCGCTGAAAATCAAATTTTACTTCTTGAAAAATAGTTTCGTCAGGTTGAAATTTTACGATAGTTCCGTTGAGCTTTGAAGCTCCAACCTTTTTTACTGGAGCGAGAATTTTCCCTTTAGCATATTCTTGAACATGCTCTCCACCATCGCGATGTACTCGTACTTGAGTGTGATTTGAAAGCGCGTTTACTACCGATGCTCCCACTCCGTGAAGACCTCCAGATACTTTGTATCCTTCACCTCCGAATTTACCTCCGGCATGAAGCACGGTCATAATAGTTTCAAGAGCAGATACTTTTGTTTTTGAATGTTTGTCTACGGGAATACCTCGGCCGTTGTCGACAACACGAATAAACTCACCAGGCAAAATGGCTACTTCAATATCATTACAATGACCGCCCATGGCTTCGTCACGAGAGTTATCGAAGATTTCCCAAATAAGATGGTGAAGACCATCGGGTCCAGTTGTACCAATGTACATACCCGGTCGCTTTCGCACCGGTTCCAGACCCTCGAGGACTTGAATATCTTCCGCGCCGTAACTCCCTTCTTTCTTTTTCTTCTCGTCTGATTTAGCCATTTTTGTAAATTTTTAGATACTCTATTATAGCAAATTTTAGAGCTTGCAACAAACCCAATTTTGACTACTATAATGTATGGAAAAGGAGTAACCGCATGTCAAAAAGAGATCCGTACACGATGGATAACGTCGAGCTTGTGCAGGAGCTTGTACGTGCTGCAGAGCGAACCGGAGCCACTTCCTTTGGTGAAGAGCCCGGGTTACGCGCAACTCGCAAGATGGTGAACTGGCTAAGCGGAGCCTTACACGCTCGGCTCCTTGGGTTGCAACCGCCATTCAAGGTGGATGATGTAGTCCGCCCGGTTGTAACACCCATTCCCCCCGAGATCGGCGATATCACTCTCACTGAAGAGCATGCCACATATGTTGTGCGGCAGGTGTGGTTCAATCCGAGAGGTCGGGATGATAGCACCGGGAGTGTAGGACAAGTGTGGTATGTTCAATTCAAAGTTGCCTACAATACCACACTTTACCTTGCAAAAAGTTTCGAAAAAACACCAGCCAAGTAGCACCCGCGAACGGCTTTTTTTATATAAATTTTGTAATAAAAAAATCCCCTGCTGACTACCCGACCAGTGGTTGGTCGGAAAGCCCCGCTAAGGGACTGACGAAAGGAAAGGGTTGCCCCACGTGTGTGGGATGAACACCAGCAATGTGTGCATCGAGGTTGCCCGTGATGTTCTGAGCACACCACGGGCAATGAGTACAACACGGAATGCAGTGGTCAGCGCGCGGCGGCCCGCCATTTGGGTCGTGACACGAACACGAGCACACAGACCATTCATCTCCAAATTCTGCCATGTGGACCTCGGGTTAGGACTGCCCCCAGTTCTCAGGTTAGTTTAAGAGGATTTACTTATTAGTCAAATTTTTAAGCACTTCCTCCACTTTCACTGAGAGTTCTTCAATAGTCCCATTATTTTCGAATACAAAATCTGCCTGTGAAATACAAGCTCGAATATTTTGTTTCCAGAGTTCCTTAGAATCCATCTCTTTATTTTCGTCTATCACAAACTGCTCAAATGAAATGTGATCAGTACTCAATCCCCGTTCTAGGATTCGTTCATACCGAAGTTTCAAATCTGCATCAACAGCAAACAAATAAAAATTGGGAATAGTCTTTCTAAGATAATCTATCTCCCCTAAATTTCTAATAGATTCAATAATTGCATTACCAGGATTTGTTGCTCGCTCTTTTGAAAGTTCAGAGATTATATAATCAGGAGAATGGATCTTTCGGAGATCATTTGCCACTACAGTAATATTTTCTCGAATAGGTTCGAGTCCTCTTTTTACAACTTCTCTTATTAAAAAATCCCGAGCGGGATAGTGTGTAAAACCTTGGGTCTTTAAATACTCGACAATCGTTCCCTTGCCTGCGCCAATAGTGCCCGTAAGACCAATAGTAATCATACGGGGTACATCATAGCATACCTATTTTATACGGCTAGCCTGGGCCGCCATATCCACCTTTTCCAACTTGACTTTTATGCTCAAAATGCTATAATACATGAAGCTGGTGCCAATGGATTGGTATCCAGGAACGGTTTCTGTTTCATCTCGAGGTTCTCATGATTCGTCACGCTCCCCGTCACCCGAAGATCCCGACGGCAATGTCCCAGTTCGGTTACCCCGACGAGCAAAAGCGGCTCGACCGGGCGATCGCCGACCACCGCCTGACGGTCGACATCCCAATCGACGAGATCGACCGCCGGATCGTCGACAGTGAGATCTGCCCCACGGTCCCGACGCCCGTCTGCGCCTACTACTCGCCAACGCACCACGCGAACAACGAGATGCGGCCGCGCATTCGAGTGCCGAAGATCGGCATGCTCACGCTCGCGTAGACTTACGCGACCGTTCACGTTCTTCGTTTCCCAGAAGCCCGACCGCACCACGCGAGTCGGGCTTCCTCACCTCTGGATTTCATTTACATATTTTGTTGATTATTTTTTTATAGTATGGAAGAATGCAGAAGGAACGGCTATTGGAATAGCCAGGACTTCTCTCGGAGACAATGATTGGCACAGAATTTCTTACCGGTCGGTAGGTCCAATCGGGTCAAAAAGGTCTTCGCATGCCGAAACCTTTCCCCGATGAGGTGGGAGCACGCTGCTCTCCCTTTGTACCAACCGTTCGAGCGTATCACGCGAAGTAAACGTTGCACGTGCACCACAAACATCCTGTGCAACAAGCACTGGAAAAACAGGGGGAAGATCAGGCCCAAGAAGAAACATCGGCGTCGACATCACTGACGCCAATCGAAAGCCCGGCTGCGTACCACACGCAGCCGGGCTAAACGTTTATTTTATTTTTAGATTTTTATCTCACCTGCCAACCTTCCCGCATATTCATATCATCAGTTATAGATTTCATAACCGCATTTATTTCTTCTTCAGTAAGTGTTCGCTCATATGATTGAAACACCATTCGAAATCCAAATGAAATTTTCTTAGAACCATCTTCTAATGTTTTTGTAAATTCATCAAAGAGTCTTATTTTTTCTGTAAGTACTATATCCCCTGCATATTTTTCAATAACAGATCGCACTGTTTCTTTAGATGTTCCCTCTGGAGTAAATACCGCAATATCTCGCACTGCAAATGGATATGCTGAGAATTTCTTATAAGTAGTTACTTCTTCACTTCGAATATATGGTTCGTATGCAGTAGGTTGCGGAAGTTGTTCTATAAGAGCATCGAAATCGAGCTCAAATACTGTATCAGTATCTGCAATCTTTAGATCAAGTGTAGTGCCTAATGCCTCTCCGATTTTCTGAAGAATATCTTTAATAGCCTGTCCTTCTTTTACTTTCATCTTCTTTGCATTTTTTACTCCCAATGCAAACTTGGTAGATTCAGCATCTTTAGCAAATGCCTTACCAATTTCAAATATCTTAATTTGATCAAGCCCAAGAAGATCTGCGTTTCTCACGTTTAATTCTAGTGACTGAGAAATACCAGTCACTAAATCTTTTCTTAAGTAATTTTTATCTGATGCTAATGGATTAAGAATCTCCACTTCCCCTTTATTTTGCAATGCATAGGTATAAACTTCAGAGAATCCTGCTTCAGTTAATATAGTTCTAATCTTATTTGAGTAATAAAAGAGTTTATTTACCGCTGGCTTAAAACTAGTTTCAGGAAGCTGGGTTGATGGCAGCTTTTTATATCCGTAAATTCGTCCAACTTCTTCCACAACATCTTGTGCAATTACAAGATCTCGTCGCCACAGTGGCGGCATAATTTCAAACACACCTTCTTTGTGAAGATAAGAAATCTGCAATCTCTGCAAGATAGTTGTAATTTCTGGTTCAGAGATATTAACTCCCAGCATCTTCACAATATAGTCAGTAGAAATCACTACTTTAGGCTGAGTAATAACTTTAGGATAATAATCCACAATCCCCTCTATTGTTGGCGCTGTTTTTGAAATATCCGTAATAAGCTGAACGACCTGAAGCAACCCATCCATAGTTAATTCTGGAGAAATATTATTTTCTGATCGCTTTGAAGCATCAGTTCTAATACCATATTTTGTAGAAGTTTTGCGTATATATGATGCATCAAAATTTGCAGACAGCACTACAATATTTTTTGTATTCGCATCTACTTCAGCCAATGTTCCTCCTTTAATACCAGCGATATCTAAAAGTGCATCGTTATTATATTCATCAGTAAATACAAGAGTATCTGCATCAAGCGTATATTCTTTGCCACCTAATGTGGTTATTTTGTCACCTGCGTTTGCCTTCTTAAGTCCAATCGCTGCTTTCCCATCTTTCTTTGTAAGCTTATCAAAATCAAATGCATGCAGTGGCTGACCTCGATCAAACATTACATAGTTTGTTGCATCAACAATATTGCTAATAGATCGCTGGCCAATAGCTGTGAGCCGTTCTTTGAGCCACTCAGGTGAAGTTTCTACGGTAATATTTTTAAGTACTACTTTTGAATCTCGAATACATCGCTCATCATAAATATTTACAATAAGTTCTTGTGAGTCTTTTATACTTTCTCTTTTTATAGCGAGTGGCTTTTCATGGACAGGAGTGTTTGTAATAGCAGCAATTTCATATGCTACACCTTTGTGTGAAAGCGCATAGTGAGCTCGGTCTGGAAGTACTTTCACATCAAGTATAGTGTCATTCCCTACTTCATCGATACTTTCTATTTCAAACACATGGAATGTGAGAAGATCACCCAATTCTGTTGGGCTAGGTAGCGGATCTTTGAAATATGTTTGAAGCCAATTATAAGAAATTTTCATATATTAAAACTGATTTACGAATCTGAGATCACCAGAATAAAAATCTCGAATATCATTTACTCCATACTTAAGAATGATAAGTCGATCGATTCCACCTCCGAATGCAAAGCCTTGCCATTCTTCTGGATTTAATCCTGCGGCTTTCACAACATTGGGATGCACAAGTCCTCCTCCCATTACTTCAAGCCACTTATCTTTATAGCGAATATCCACTTCTACTGAAGGTTCAGTAAATGGAAAAAAGCTTGGTCGAAATCGAAGTTCTACATCATTACCAAAATATCTTTTATAAAATGTTTCAAGAGTTCCTTTTAGTTCTGCAAGAGAAATATTCTTATCAATTGCTAATCCTTCTACTTGGAAAAACTGCGCTTCGTGCGTTGCATCAGTCGCTTCGTTTCGATATACCTTACCCGGAACTATAATTCGAAATGGAGGCTTGTTTGATTCCATATAGCGAATCTGTACTGGAGATGTATGTGTTCGCAACAGCATTTTTTCACCCTTTTCGTTTGGATCTTTAAGCCAAAAGGTATCCTGCATATCTCGAGCCGGATGATCTGGAGGGAAATTGAGTGCTTCAAAGTTGTAAAAATCTGTTTCTCGTTCAGGACCAAGGGCAACTTCAAATCCCATATCGGCAAATATGGTCTGAATCTCTTGCATTGCAATGGTTAATGGATGAATATGTCCTTTCATAAAGCCATTATATACGAAAGCTTTCCACTTGTAAAAAGGTCATGTGTATGATATAATACATACTTACTTATATGGGCATTTTTCAGACAGTTATCATCTACTTTTTTCTCTTTGTCGGTATCTATTTTGAGGTATTCATTCTTTTTACCTACCTCACTCACCGAAAGGAAATTAAAGCCGACGAAAAAGCATCATATGAACGAGAAGTATACCCTTCCGTAACTATTGTCGTACCTATTTGGAACGAAGAAAAGACAGTCTCAAAAACAGTGCAGTCTCTCCTTGCAATGAATTATCCTCAAGATAAACTCAAGATTTTTGTAGTTGATGATGGAAGTACAGATAGTAGTTGGGAAATTGTGCAGCAATATGCAGGTCATCCTCAGATAGAGCTTTATCACAAAGAAAACGGAGGAAAGCATACTGCCGTAAACTATGCTATTGATCGAAGTACAAGTGAATTTTTTGGCTGTCTTGATGCAGACTCAGAAGTTGATGCAGACACCTTAAAGAAAATGATCTGTAAATTTGATGATCCTGAAACAATGGCGGTTACTCCAGCTATGAAGATTTACAATCCAAAGACACTTATTCAAAGTGTGCAGAGTGTTGAATATGTCTTCGGTATTCTTGTAAAGAAAGTTATGGGTATTCTCGGTGGTATTCACGTAACACCCGGCCCGTTTACTATATTTAGAAAAGCTGCATTTGATAAAATTGGAAAGTTTAAGAAAGCTCACAATACTGAAGATATGGAAATCGCCTTTCGATTACAGGCGAATCATATGAAGATTGATAACATGCATACAGCATGGGTCTATACTACAGGTCCTACAACGGTCTATAAGCTCTACAAACAGCGTCTACGATGGACCTACGGCTTCTTAAAGAATGCCTGGGACTACAAGTTCCTATTCTTAAATAAAGAATACGGTAATGTTGGATTACTTACTATTCCTACTGCAGTTGTACTTATTGGAGGGGTTATCTTTACCGTGTTTCTATTAATGTACAGAATTGTCAATTTCTTGGTACAAAAGTTCCTACTTTGGAAGGCTGTTGGATTCTTAATGCCCCAATTTGAATTTAGTCTCTTTTATGTAAGTGCAAAATTAAATATATTTCTTACACTTTTTGTATTTATGCTTATGTTTACGTTGGTCTACAATGCCCAAAAGCTTACAAGCGAGCCCCTACGTCCAGGCCGTGTAGCACTCTACTTCGTAGTATTCCCACTCATCTCACCTTTCTGGGTTATCCGTTCAGTATTCAACGCAGTCTTTGGCCGTAAAACTCATTGGAGATAATGAAAAAAATAAATTTCAAGATTTATATTATTGCACTTTTTCTGACCATAACTGTTTTTGGAGTTGCTTTCGTTATTTCAGAGTATATCAACAAGCGCAAAACTAATGAGCTTAAAGCTATTGAAGACAAAATTTCTATTGATATTCTCTCGTTTGAGACACAGTTCGATATTATAGAAGAATCATCATGCAAAGAATTTGACCGTTCAACACTTCGTACCGAGCTTAGTAGTCTTTCATCAAAGCTAGATTTTCTCGAAGGTCAGCTTGGTGAAAATGATCCGGAAGTATTCCGATTAAAGAGATATTATTCACTTCTTCAGATTAGAGATTACCTTCTCACAAAAAGAATGAATGATGAGTGCGATTATGGCAAAGTATTTATTTTGTATTTCTACTCAAATAAGAACTGTGCTACATGCCAAACTCAAGAATATATCTTGCGTGCAATTCAAAATGAATATCCTCAGATAGAAATTTATACATTTGATTATGATATTGATCTTCCTGCGGTAAAGACACTTATTTCTCAACACAATGTTCCAAATGCATTACCCATAATAGATATCAATGGTAAAAACTATGCAGCCTTTGATAGTCTTGCAAGTATGGAAAGTGTTATTCAGCCTTTTCTAGAGCAAGCTACATCTACAACAATGACAGCAACATCAAGCACGGCTACATCGACTAGTAAGAAAAATCAGTAATTAACAGCTTTTGATATATCTATGATTATATTCGTTCTTTTTGTTTCTCTCATTGCTCGTGTATGGTATACCCTTCAAAATACTATTCTGTTTTGGGATACAGCCATGTACATCGGTATCGGAAAGTTTATGTATACCAAAGGTGCTATTGGAATTTTCGAGTCATTTAGACCTGTACTATTCCCTATAATCTTAGGAGGTGCATGGAAAATAGGATTAGATCCTGTGGTTGTAGGAAAAATTATTGCTATTGTTGCAAGCCTTGGACTTATCTATCTTTGTTACTTAATAGGAGAACGTGCACGAAAAAATGCCGGACTTTATGCAGCTATTCTTATTGGATTTTCTCCTGTTATTCTTGCCTTTAGCAATGCACCGCTCACTGATATTCCTTCAGCATGTCTCACCGTACTAGCAGCCTACCTATTTCTCAAGGGAAAAGATTTTAGTGCGGGGCTTGTTGTTGCACTCGCGTTCCTTATGAGGTTCCCGCAAGTACTTATCGGCGTAGTATTCGGTCTTGCACTTCTCATCCAGCTTGTTTCAAAGCGCATGAGTTTTCGAGATTTCACTGTTGCGTGCATGCGATTAGGTGTTGGATTTTTAGTGCTTACAATTCCATATTTTATTGCAAACATTCATCTCTATGGCAATGCCTTACATCCAATAATTACAGCAAATACAGTAGTAGCAAACTCAATGCATTATACTACCCAGCATTATCTGTATTATGCTAAAGGTTTATTTATGCAAAATCCATTTATTATTTTTGGATTTGCAGCCCTTCTTATTTTCTTTAAGAAATTTAAACACGAACAAGAGAAAGCTCGAGATCTCGTAATTGTTTCACTTCTTGCAGTAGCAGTTCTTGGAGGATATTTTAGCCATGCAATTCATCAAGAACTTCGCTATGGTATTTCATTTCTCCCGTACATCACTATTCTTGCAGGATACGGCATTGCCTTGCTCACAGCTCGTATAAACTATAAAAAAGCATATATTGCTATTGCTTTCATTCTTATGATTGGGCTTAGCAGCATTTCATACTATGCATATACCAATCTTGCACAAAAGTATGTATTAACTCCTGCTCAAGTTACGTATTTCTCATATTTTAAAGATAAAGGACGTCTTACCCTTCTTACATCTTCACCTCAGTTTGTTGCATTAAGTGATGCTATTGTGCCCGAAGTAATGGATACCTGGGAACATGCTATTCAGACCTATATGCTGAGACGTGGAGGATACGACTATATTGCCTTTAATGAGTGTGAGACTATTTGTAAAAACGAGGGTGAAGAATGCCAAGTTACGAAACAAGCAGTACTTGAACTGATCGACAAGCAAGAAGAAAATGTATTTAACGGAGATTCTCCATACTGCAAGCTCCGAATCTATAAAGTTCGAAAGTAATACTTGTTTAGATTTAGCGTTCTAACTTATACACTATTTCACACGCTCGATTCGGATTTTCTCCGCATCGAGTTTGTTTGTATGCTCGAATAGATTCTGATCCCTCAGGTACTTTCGTAAGTGGGATTTCAACTTTAGTAAATCTAATATCGAATGTGTTTTCAATATGTCGCTGGACTGATACTACTGAAGATAAATTAAACTGATTTATATAAGGAAAATCTTCATATACATAAAACTGTACATTCATATCTGGATAATTACTTGCAACATTTCTGAAAGCTTCTGATACAATTGCATGCTCTTTAGGCGTAATGTCATCAGTAAAATATGACGGCGCATACACAGATACTATTTTATCTTTATTACCACTAATCAAAGCTTGAATATCTTGAGATAGACTTATACTTATTTCTTCAGGAGTTCCATCTCGTTCTGAGTATTGCAGCTTTACTAGCTGTACTGAAGTGTTGGTACTATCTATTACTGGAGTTGTAGTCCCGGTATCAGTACCGTTAAAAACATCTACGACTATTACATTACTACCCTTCTGATCAATCAATCCTCCAAGGCCCACATATGCATCACCAGCGTGAGGAGAGAGAATAATTGCTACTGTTTTATCTTCATCAGAAAAAGGATTGGAAATCAAAAATGACACTCCAATAATTAGAACAATAAAAAGAGCTATACCTACTAAAGGTTTGAATCTAAGAAATCGCTTATAGTGCGAAAATATCATGATTCGAATTTGTTGGAGCCGACTCCCAGGATCGAACTGGGGACCTACTGTTTACAAAACAGTTGCTCTACCAACTGAGCTAAGTCGGCTTAACGACTATACTATCATACTTTTATTGCTTGCGAAATCGGTCTCGAAACGATTTGATGTCATGAAGGAAATGTGAAGCTTTTGTATTAGTTTCTACCTTATGACGGCCTCGTATGAGGCTTGTAAGGCGATGCGACTTGCGATCAAGCCATACATGTACTGCCACTACAATTCCCTTCAATCCTACTACGATACTGTGCAAAATAATGTACATCTGCTGTGCACTGAAGATATCCAACCATCGTGCAGCTTTCACCTTGCGTTGATTTAATATTACTTCAAGTTCTTGCCGAATGCCTGGCCAGAAAAACAACAAGCCAAATTGTAGCTGAACTAATTTGAGCGCTATGAACAGTACAATTGCGCTACCAGAAGTTATAAAAAGAATTAACCAAAATGACATAATGTGCTATTTCTCGTTCCTATTTTTCAAGGACAGAGAAACGTACGAAACGTGCTACTTCAATCTTCTCACCAAACTTCTGCATTGCTGAATCAATCAATCCATTAACAGTAATCTCTGGGTTCTTGATAAATGGCTGATCAAGAAGAACTTGTTCTTTTGCTTCAGCAGAATCTTTAAGTTCTTCCGGAATGTCAGAAGCTTTTAAATATACTGCGTTTGAAGCAGTCACATGCATTGCAATATCTCGAGCTGCTGTCTTGAATTCCTCATTCTTAGAAACAAAATCTGTTTCGCAAACAAGTTCTACAAGTGCACCAATAGCACCAGATGAGTGCACATATGACTGAATGACTCCTGAACCAAATTCTCGGTCAGCACGCTTTGCTGCCATTCCCTTACTCTTCTCTTGCAATACAGCAAGAGCTTTATCCATATCACCTTCTGCTTCTTCAAGTGCCTTTTTACATTGCATCATCGATACACCTGTTTTGTCTCGAAGCTCTTTAATTTGTGCAGCTGTTACCATTACTCTAGATAATTATGCCTTTCGGCCTTCTTTATATGCTTTTGTGATTTCACTCAAGAAGAAAGTAATACTTGAGATTGAAGAGTCATTTCCTGGTACTGGATATTCTACATCCTTAATGTTGCAATCAGTACCGCAAAGTGCGATTACTGGGATTCCTGCTTTCTGTGCTTCAGTAACAGCAATGTGTTCTCGCTTTGAATCAATAATGAAGAGTGCTTTTGGCATTTCCTTCATAGGAATAATGCCTGAGAAAAATCGGTTTAGATTATCAATTTCACGATCGATCAAAAGACGTTCTTTCTTTGTATACTTTGAAAGTTCTCCTTTCTCTCGCTGCATAGTAAGCATTTCAAGTCGCTCTACTCGCTTTCGAATCTGTGGAAAGTTTGTAAATGTTCCTCCAATCCATCGTCCAGCAACAAATGGCATAGAAATGTCATTTGCAGCCTTTTCTACTGCTGTCTGCGCTTCTTTCTTTCCTCCAACGAAAAGAATCATTCCGTTGTTCTTAGAAATTGATCGAACAAACTCCTGTGCTTTCGCAAGGTAATCCTTTGTCTTTTCAAGGTCGAAAATTTCAACCTTATTCTTTGCACCGAAAATAAGGGGCTTTGTTGATGGGTGTCGGCGTGATTTTGTAAGACCAAAATGCGCGCCTGCCTTAAACATTCGCTCAATTACTTCGTTCATAACCATATTTTTCTCTTCTGCCATAGTGATAGCCATATTAGCACAGCCTGTAGCCTTAGGCAAGGGCCCTAAGAACAAGCCATAATTTATTAATCTTCATCCTCGTCTGTCGCATTTGGATCGATAGGATTACTCATTGCATCGATGACATCATCGATTTCCCCAAGCATTACCTTCTCCAAATTGTGCCATGATTTTTTAAGTCGATGATCAGTCAAACGATCCTGCAACACATTGTATGTTCGAATCTTTTCAGATCGATCAGCAGTTCCAATTTGATCCTTTCGTTCTTTTGAAAACTTCTTTGCTTCTGCCGCATCCTGAAGTGCTTCAAGTTTTGCACTCAAGATTGCCATAGCTTTTTCTTTGTTTGCACTCTGACTTCGTTCTGCCGTTGATCGAACCCATTCACCTGTTGGCTTGTGAATCAATCGTACAGCTGTTTCCACTTTGTTCACGTTTTGTCCTCCTTTACCTCCGGCTCGTGAAGTTTCAATTTCAATATCAGTGGGATTAATAACAAACTTTGATTTCTTTCGAAGTGGCATAATAGCAACCGATGCTGTAGAAGTATGAACTCGTCCTGATTTTTCAGTATGAGGAATTCTTTGAACTCTATGTACTCCTGTTTCATATCTCAGTTTTCGATACACATCTTTACCGTGTATTTCAAAAGATGCTTCTTTGTACCCTCCCAAATCACTCTGGGATTCGTCTACTTTCTTCCATGTCCATCCTTTATTCTCAGCATATCGCTCATACATAGCTGCCAATTCTGCAGCAAAGAGTGCGGCTTCATCTCCTCCTGCTCCGGCACGAACTTCAAGAATAAGTTCATTTGGGAATTCCTCTTCTTCCTTCTCAGACTCTTCTATAGCTCTAAGTTGAGCAATCACCCCATCTTTCTGTGTCTTAAGATCTTCAAGCTCACCCTGAGCCAATTCTGCCATTGCAGGATCAGTCCCAGCCATAGCCAAAACATCAGCTTCGTCACGTACAAGCTTTGTATACATATCAGCTAAATAGCTTGTTTTATGGCTTTGCTTAAATGCCTCTAATTCTTCAGGTGTAAGACTCATATGATTATTATACACAAAATCTGCATCACCCATTTGAATAATTCGGGTAATGCAGATTTTGTTGGGTTTCTATAGTTATTCTGCTTTCTTCTTTGCAGGATTCTTCTTGGCCATTCGTGTTCGGAATTTATCAACCATTCCAGCTGCATCCAAGGTCTTTTCAGTTCCAGTATAGAAAGGATGGCAATTACTGCAGATTTCAACAATAATCTTATCTTTTGTTGAACCCATAGTAAAAACATTACCACATGAGGCACAACTAATGTCTGCTTTTATATTGTATTTTGGGTGGATTTCCGTCTTCATAGTGGCTAGTACTATATCAGAGTATCTAAAAACGCGCAAGATTAATTACCATTCAATGCATCAATCATGTTTACCTGAATGTCAGTAGCTTTAGACATTACCTGATTTCCGTAGAAAGCGTTTGCTGGAGCCTTACTATCACATGCCCGTCCTGAGTAGTATCTACATGCAGCATTTCGTTCTGATGAAGCAACCCCGGTATCTGCACCAAGATCTGCAAGATAGATAGCTGAAGCCATAAATGCATGCTTAGGTTCCCAAGGATCAGGATTTGGCACACCTACAGCCTGACCAATTCGAGCCTTAAACATCATCCATGTAGATGGAATAAATTGCGATGGTCCCATGGCTCCTCCGTATCCTGTACTAAAAGGACATGATACTCGTGTAGTAAATGGATCACGGCCTAATGAAGCTGTAATAGCTAGGAATGGCTGCACATCACGAGATGGCTTCATAACCCCGTCTTCAAATGCTCCTGATGAAATTCGCACCCCGTTTCCAGTAGCAGGATCATTCATGTAGCAAGATCCTACGTTTTTTCCAAGGTTACTTTCCTGAGTCAATATAGCGAGCAAAAATGCAGGACGCACTCCTGTTGCTTTTGAAGCTGCTGTGGCGTATTCCAAAGCTTGTCCGAATGGAATTGCTGATGTATCTCGCAATGAGAACAATGCAGCTCTAATAGAAGCAGCCTTTGACTCTTTGCTCTTAATAGTTGTTTGATAATTCTTCTGCTGTTCTTTACTCAAACTCAAAAGTCGTGCCTTTTCTTTTTCGTTTTTCTCAATTTTTGCTTTTTCTGCTTCAATAGAAATTTTTGCATCTATTTCTTGAAGCCGCTTTTGATCCAATGTTTTCTTTGCTTCTTCAGTTTGATTCTTTGATTCTTTAATATGGCCTAAAGCTGTTTGAATAGAAACTTTAATAGTATCAATGGCATCTACATCTGAGAAAAATTCTGAAATATCCTGATTACTAAGCACAACGTCAGCAATAGTATAAGAGTCCATCTGATTAGTTTTACGCACAAGTTGAGCCAAAGAAGATCGTGTATCATCTATCTTCCCTGTCAGTGTATTGATAGTTGTAGTCTTTTGATTAATATCTTTTCCAAGACCTTCAATTGCAAGATTTCGTGCTCGAATGTTGAGCTTTGCTTCATTAATCTTAGCCGTAAGAATAGCAAGATCTCGTGCAATAGAAGTTCCCTTTTTGTTTTCTTCAGCAAGAATAGCCTGCTGTTCGTTGATTTCTTTAAGGACTTGATCGAGCTCTGCTCTAAGCTGTGCTTCTCGAGCTGCTACGGCATCAGCTGTTTGAGCATGTAATGTATTGGTATTGTAGGCAATCCCTGCTCCTGAAGCCACGATAACGGCACACAAGGTAATAATAATACTAACTTTTTTAAGACGTTGAATTGTAAACATACTATATAAAATATACGGGCTAGAAAGGTTTCAGTAACAAAAACAAAACACGTGGCCAAAGTTTAATTGGACCACGTGTTTTATTATATCATTCTTATTCTTTGTCACCAGCGCCTTCTTCTTCGTCTGCCTTACCTTTCTCTACTGAGAGTTCAATCTTTGAAGGATCAAGGGCTACGACAACTTCTTCTTCTGTTTCATCTCGAGCTGCTGAGATAGCGGCTACTACTTCTTCAGGGTTTGTAATAAGTTCTACTCCTGCTGGAAGCTTGATGTCACTAGCGAGGATCTGACTATCCAAAGTTGTAAGTGATGAGATATCTACTTCAAGATCATGAGGGAGATCCTTAGGCATAGCCTCAACTTCAACTTCGTGAAGTACCTTTGTTAGACTTCCTGCACCACTCTTAACCATTTCTGAAATACCGATAAATTCGAGCTGAACGGTAACTTGGAGCTTTTTACCTTTTTCAATTACATAAAAATCTGCATGTCGCACTACTCCACTTACAGGGTGAAGATCGATCTCTTTGATAAGAGCTTCGTGTTCTTCTGTGCCATTCTTAAGGATAATAATTGAAGATTCTCCTGCTTCTTTCCAAACTTTCTTGAAGTCAGCTTGTTTAATAGAAATAGGGGTTGAATCTTCCTTAGGGCCGTAGAAAACAGCAGGCACGTTGTTTTCAGACCGTACTTTATGAAGCGTATCAGCGGGTTCTCGCTTTTGAAATTCTAAGGTAAGCATAGGCGTTATTCTACATACTATTCAAAATAAATCAATAGTCTGCAATACTTTTATAGCCTACGGGGCTATGATGCAATATTCAAATACATTATTCTGACAAAGAAGTGTGGGTGCAGGCGATACAGATGAGTACGCTAAAGGCACACAATACTCACTCTGAGGCCAACCCTCTCCCACATATGCAAGATTGTTTGTTACCGAGCCAGGAGAAGGATAATTTCCGGGATCACTTGCGATGTGGCTACACCATTCATTATTTGGAATATCATCACAATAAAGATAGTACACTCGTCCTGCATCTTCACTATTACTGTATGTCTCACATACCTCCCTCCCACTTTCCATATCTGTGCTGTATAACGTTGCTACAGCAATTCTAGTATGTATCCTACGAGTGTCTGTTTCTAGCTCAGTTCCAAAAACGGCACCAAGTGATGTTATTCCATAGTTATAATAAGCATACGGACTTCCCCCAGGACTATGCGGAATTGCACCCAGCACACCAGCATCTACTAAATCCTGCATGCTTCTGTTGTAAGCCTGTCCACTTGCAGTCTGAGGGTCTGTAGGATTATTGATATCTTCAATAGCAAGAAATGTCCCCCCTCCTCCAGAACAATAGCTCCCATCACAATTGTAATTTCCCGGCATTCCTTCTTCTTCAAGATTAAAAGAATTGAGCGCAGTTTTCACCTGATTAGCATCTGCAAGCTTGCGTGTATCACGAGCCTTTGCACGAGCAACATTAGTTGCAGTAAATACAACACTCGAAAGCAAAGAAATTATTGCAATTACGACAAGAAGCTCTATTAGAGTAAAACCTTTTTTATCTTTGTACATATGATGAAAAAGCTGATTGATCTATTGCCCCATACTTTTCTACGAATTCTTCATATTCTGAATGTGTATTAATGTTGAGAAGCAGAAATGCAGATATACAAAAACATACCACCACACACACTAACGAAATAATATCTTTTTTCCTAGATGTACTAACAGAATTCTTAGATGAATGATTCTTTTTAGTGTGCATAAATTTTTATACTATTACTCTCACTGCTTTTGTTGTGAAGAAAAGCCACTTTGATCTGATGTCCCGTATCTTTCTAGAAAATCATCTGAGCTGCCTTGATTATTAAACATAAAAAATAAATAAGCAGATACCACAAAACTGAATATTACAAAAACAAGTGAAAAGATATGTAACCTACGTGGAGTACTTAAACCTACTGCACCCAAAACGGGATGTGGATTTTGTGCTGATTGAAGAGGTAGTGCTTGGCGGGAAGCGGCTTGAGATACCTCCTCATCAAATTCAACCGAACTCATCCAAATATTTTACCACACAACAATCTAACTATCTATACTTTGAACGCACTTCAAGAGGTGCCCTATTTTCAATATAATAACTTCCCACTATAAATACCCCAACTGAAATCACAAATAGAGCAATGATTATTACAATCATTGCTCTATTTGCATTCTTTAGTGAAGAAAATATTCCTTTGCGAACCAACCAATTTACTACAGGAGAATAATTTGGTTTTACAACATTAAGATGCTTTGTCGAAGTATTATCATTTTCTGGCGATGAGATAAACTCGATTTCTTCCATTGTCTTATGCTATGTTGTTAAAAAGTTTCAATCTATCCTCTGCTACTTTCGACATTGCTTCAAGTGGGCCTTTCATATATTTATAGGGAGCAATTTCATCAGCATTATCTTTAAGACTCTGTTCCATACCCTTTCTGTATGCCACTCGTAGTTCTGTATTTATGTGAACAGTAGAAATACCAGCTTGAATTGCAGCCGTAAAATCAGCATCTGATGTTCCTGATCCCCCATGAAGCACTAAAGGCACTCCCGCCATAGTTCTAATTTCTTTAATTAATTCAATATCTAAATGTGGGTTTGGTACATTTTTAAGCATTCCGTGAATATTCCCAACAGCTGGAGCCAATAGATCAACACCCGTTGCTTTTACAAATTCCGTAGCATCTTCTGGTGTAGTAAATCCACTTCTATCTGTTGCTGCTCCTTCTGGAATTGCATCAAGCATTTTTGATGACTGCCCAATGTATCCAAGCTCTGCTTCAACTAAAATATTTGGATTTACACTCTTTGCATATTCAACGCATTGCTTTGTAATTCTGATATTTTCTTCTTTTGTTGCTTTAGCGTTATCAATAATTACAGCATCAAATCCCGCATCAACTACTTCTTTTACTCGCTCAAATGAATAGGTATGATCTGCGTTTAAGAAAATTGGGTACTGATGCTCATCTCTAATTGTCTTAATGACAGCAGCAATTTGCTTCACTCCAACGAAATCTCGCTCGCCTTCTGACACTCCAATAATTACAGGGACATTAAGTTTCTTTGCGGCATTAAATACTGCCCAGACTCCTTCTAAGTTTGAAATATTAAAATGACCAATAGCAATCTTCTTATCTTCAGCATCTTGAATATATTCGCGTAATGTTTTCATATATATATGTGTATAGTCTATCTGGAGATATATTGTACCACACCATCATAAGCGTGATATACTTTTCTCATGAATATGGACAACACATTCGATTTCCTCGCTATCGGCGATATCGTTACCGACGCTTTTATTAGAATTACGCAGGCAGAAATTCAAGACAGTATAGATCACACACGTAAAGAATTGTGTATTACGTTTGGTGATAAGGTTCCTTATGAATCAGTAACTATTTTAAAAGGTGTGGGAAATAGCGCCAATGCTGCAGTGTCTGCGGCCCGACTTGGATTACGCTCTGTGCTTATGGCTGATGTTGGAGGCGATATTCAAGGAAAGGAATGTATTGGTGAGCTCGATAAAAACGGGGTTTCAACAGATTACATGAGTATTCACGGTGATCTTACTACCAATTATCACTATGTACTTTGGTACGGTGTAGAACGTACGATTCTCGTGAAGCACGAATTATATCCATACAAGTTCCCAAATATTAAAGATGCTCCTCGATGGATTTATCTCAGCTCACTTGGTGAAAACTCTGCAGATTATCACAAACAGATCTCAGCATATCTCGCAGCACATCCAGAAACAAAGCTTGCATTCCAGCCAGGAACATTCCAAATGAAAATGGGAGTTGAAGCACTCAAAGATATCTATGCACGATCTGATGTATTCTTTTGCAACGTAGAAGAAGCACAAAGAATTCTTAAGGTCACAGACCGAGATGTAAAGAATCTCATGAAAGGCTTGATGGCTCTTGGTCCAAAGATAGTTGTAGTTACTGATGGAATCGAAGGAGCATATGCCTATGATGGAACTGATGCCTGGTTTATGCCTGTGTATCCTCATGAGCCATATGAACGAACAGGTGCAGGTGATGCATTCTCTTCAACAGTCACATCAGCTCTTGCCCTTGGAAAGACATTGGAAGAAGCCCTTGTATGGGGACCAATCAATTCTATGTCAGTAGTACAAAAAGTTGGTGCTCAAGAAGGATTACTTACAAAAGCTCAGCTCGAAGACTTTTTATCAAAAGCTCCGGCAGAATACAAAGTTTCAAAAATCTAAAAATAAAAAACCCTGAGATATCTCAGGATTTTTTATTTTACATACAACCAATCAGGTTTTTTCTTCAAAAACATAAATGCCATTTTTGATGTGAGCAACCGCGCAAGTGCATAAAATGCATCAAGTTCTTTTCGTCGATTCACTTCACTTCCATAGAAAATATAAATTTTATCGTCGACAAACTCAACACTGTAATGCTTTCCATAATCAATGAAGTCTGCCATAACATCAGGTGAAAATATTTCCAGAACTTCCTGGCTGTGTTCTTTATCTATATAAAGATTAAAATACTTTTGAAAATCCCCCTCTAATGCAAGATATGACTTTCCTGATTTTACCATTGGAAAACTCTTACTCACATATGCAAGCGACAGCAGTCCATCTACCATCACATTTACGGCATTTTCTAAATACCGAGATACAAGCACCATATGCGGCATAGGATGCTCAAAATCGAGTTCAAAAACTGTAGATGTGTAATAACATGTTTCTTTTCCCTCTCCTAGAGCATACGTAAAAGTGAATACCTGAAATTCATGATTTTCAAAATGTCCTCGAATAACATTTTTCATAGTATGACTATGACCTTGTTTAAATGCAGATCCTTCAAGTAGTGACGGTTCACCATATTCTGAATAGGTATAATTTTCTGACGCAGCATAGTGCTCAATAAATACTTCTTTACTATCCAAATAAAATAGATAATAGCCAGCGATAGCCAATGCTAATGGGACAAGGTAGAGAAACATCATTGACGTACCAAAGAACGTAACAACAAATACCCACCACACCATTGTCCCTCCAATAAAAATGAGCACCTCTGCAAGACGCTCATTAAAAGCATATTTCAAGACATCACCTATTTCAGAATCATGTACTGTATTTGAAAAAAAGTTACTGAATTGCATGAATTATTTACGCTTCATTACTTTTTTAACAGCAGCAATAATATCTTTTTGCCCCATTCCATAATGTTCGATAAGTTCTGCGGGAGTTCCTGACTGACCAAATTCATCTTTCACACCAACAAATTCTTGTGGTACCGGTTTATTTTTTGCTAAACATTCTGATACTGCTGATCCCATTCCTCCAGCAATTTGATGTTCTTCAACAGTTACAATTGCACATGTGTCTTGCGCTAATTTTATTATAGCTTTCTCATCAAGAGGCTTGATAGTTGCAAGATTAATTACGGTGACACCAATTTTTTCTTTCTCCAATTCCTTTGCTGCAAGTAATGCTTTATGTACCAAGGCACCTGTAGCAATAATTCCCACATCAGCTTTTCCTGCAGCTGGCTGCCACACGGTTTGTGCTTTACCTATTTCAAAAACTGTTTCTTCAGTAGTGATAACCGGAGTCTTATCTCGAGCCAATCGAATATATACAGGATCTTTAATTTTTGCAGCTGCAAGTGTTGCCTTTCGAGCTTCAATAAAATCACAGGGAGAAAGAACAATCATTCTTGGAATCACTCGCATTAATGCCAAGTCTTCAACTGCTTGATGTGTTCCTCCATCAGGTCCCACAGAAATCCCAGCATGTGATCCAGCAATTTTTACGGGCACATTATTGTAAGCAATAGTCGTTCTAATTTGCTCCCAGTTACGTCCTGGAGAAAACATGGCATATGAGGTGATAAAAGGAATCTTGCCCATTGCAGCCATTCCTGAGGCCACAGAGGCTAGGTTTTGTTCTGCTACTCCAATTTCTACAAATCGTGCAGGAAACTTTTCTTTAAAGAGATGCATCTGAGTCGATTCAGTAAGATCCGCACACAATCCCACTACCTGAGGATCCAATTCCCCCGCTTTCAATAACCCTTCACCAAATCCTTTTCGGATTGGAACTTGTTCTACATCACCATCAAATACTTTTGGATTTAATTTTGCTTGAGGATTGAGCATAACACTTAAAATTTTATAGGATTTCCAGTAAGAGAAGAGATCAAAACTATTATAATTAATCCAATCCAATCAGACCAGAACCAAATAAGACTAATTATGATTAATACTCCAATAATTAAATATTTTTTACTCATGTTCACTCTTAATTTGCCCTCCTAATGTTCGCAATTCTTTCAACGCCATATCTGCCTGTTCCTTATTTGGAGGTGTACCATGCCAATGGTAATCACGTTCAAATTCTTTGACACCCTTTCCTGGAATTGTGTGCGCGATAATAACTGAAGGCTTTTCAAAAATAGCCTGAGCCTGATTGAGCGCGCCAATAATTTCATCAAAATTATGCCCATCTATTTCCAACACATGCCAGTTAAACGCTTCCCACTTTTTACGAAGTGAATCAAGGGGCATAATATCTTCAGTGTAACCATCTATTTGGATATTATTTCGATCTACAATAGCAATGAGATTATGAAGTTTTTCTTTTCCAGCAAGCATAATAGCCTCCCAGTTTTGTCCTTCGTTTAATTCCCCATCTCCTAATAAACAATAGAAGAATTTTCGAGCAGAACGGCCAAAATCAATTCGATCGGCAATTGCCATACCCACAGCTTGAGAAAGGCCTGCTCCCAATGGACCAGAACTTGTTTCAAGCGCAGCAAGCCATTCTCGATGAGGATGACCTTGCAATCGTGAGCCAAATTTTCTGAGAGTATTTAATTCAGACTTTGGGAAATATCCAGCATGTGCCATTGTGGCATACAATACAGGACAAATATGACCATTTGAAAGAATCAAACGATCTCGTTCTGGCCATGTAGGAACTAACGGCTTGTGATTTAGTACTTTAAAATAAAGTGCAGTGAAAATATCTGCCATTCCAAGAGGTCCTGCAGTATGTCCTGATCCAGCCGCAAGGAGCATTTCTATAATTGACTGACGAATTTCATTTGCAATTGCCTCAAGGTCGCTTGTAGTGAATTGTTTTGTATCCATGAATCTTTAGAGAGAGTGTCGCAACGTGTGAATGACTCCAGCAGGATTACTACTTTCAAAAATTTTTGATCCTGAAACAAGTCGATGTGCACCTGCACTAGCAAGTTGGTGCGCATTTTCTTCTGTTACTCCACCATCAATAGATATTATAACTTCTGGATGAGCATTATGGAAATCTCTTATCCTATCTATCACTCGTTCATCAAGTGGTTCACCTTGTAAACCAATAGTTGCGATACCCATAAATTGTATACCATCAATATCTTCAAGATACGGCAAGATAGTATCAATAGGAGTATCAAGACCCAATGAAAGAACTAATTCAACATCTCTCTCTCGTGAATCAGGAGCATAGGCAAATCGTTCTCGAAAAAGATTTATAATGTCATCAAGTTTTTCTGTGCTCTCTATATGAACAATGATTCGTGAAGCTCCAGCAACAATCCAATCATCGATAACTGTTTCTGGATCTTTCACCATCAAATCGATTTCATAATTAACTTTTTCCCAATAAGGCAATCCATCAGATTCAGTGAGGAGTTTTTCAAATGATCCACGATCACTTGCGTAATATGGCCAGCTTCGAGACTTAACGAATTTGCCATCCATAATATCAAGCTGAATCATATCAACGTGTTGCACAACAAAACCAAGTCGTTCAAACATATCTCGTACATGATGTGGCATTATTGCCGGAATGACGTCTATCATAATTTTTTATCTATCTTTTAGAATCTATAACTTCTAGTTTTTGTAATCGCCGCACATGTCGTTCTTCACCAGTAAACTGATTTTCAATAAAGATATCAACTGCTCGTTCTGCTTCATGCTTACTAATGAATTTAGCTCCTAATGAAAGGACATTAGCATTATTATGCTCACGCAATAGTTTTACTATTTCTTCATGACCACCGTAGTAGACACCAGATCGTACTCCTTTAAATTTATTTGCGACTAGAGCTTCACCCTGTCCTGAGAGACCAATAACAATAGCTTTTGCATGTTGAGAGTCTTTTGAAACAGCTTCTGCAGCAAGTGAAATCCAATCTGGGTAATCGTCATCAGGGTTAAACGAGTATGGTCCTTTATCAACAACTTCAATACCGTTTTCTTCTAAATACTGAACAATATGAGTTTTAAGTTCGAAACCAGCGTGATCTGATGCAATATATATTTTCATGGTAGTACCCTCTATTATATATCATCATGTGGATCTGGTAAGGGTATTGTTGGATCCGGTTCAGTTTCATCAAGGATTACCCGTTTTGTAAATGTTCCATGTTCTATAGCTTTATTTTCGCGAACTGCATTGAGCTCTCTTACATCAAATTTCTTAAACTCACAAATAGCATCAATTACTTCAAGCACATCTGCAAGAGAATCCATGGTCTCAAGCTTTGCAAACTCATTGATTTCTTCTTGAAGCTTTTGCTTTAGTTTAAGCCAAAATTCTTCATCTGAGGCATAGTGCACAGATACTTTCTCACCTTGCTGTCGAGCAAGATTTGGAACATTATCGCGGACGAGCTTGTTGTAGTGGAGTGTCATATATCCTATGACGCGCATGCAGGCTCGAGCTTACTAAAAAACCCTCAACAAAAAACACCCTTTCGGGTGCTCTTTGAATTTACTAGTTTAGCAGGATTATTTCATTGCTCCACCAATCATTGCTACGTGGTCTACAAGGGTATATGTGTATCCCATTTCGTTGTCGTACCATGCCATTACTTTCACAAGGTTTCCATCAACAACTCGTGTGAACGCAAGATCTGCAATAGATGCATAGTGACTTCCTACAATATCAGATGACACAAGCTGTTCTTTTGTAACTGAAAAAGTTCGCTTCCATCGGTCGGTCTTTGAAGCATCTTCAAGAATCTTATTTACTTCTTCTGCAGTTGTATTTTTCTTTGCAATAAATGTAATGTCTACAATAGATCCTACAACTACAGGTACTCGTACTGAGATACCATCAAACTTTCCTTTAAGATCTGGAATAACTTGAGTTACGGCAACTGCGGCTCCTGTTGAAGATGGCACAATGTTTTGTGCTGCTGCTCGGCCTTCTCGGTAATCTTTTTTACTAATTCCGTCCACGATTGCCTGAGATGCTGTGTAAGCGTGGATGGTATTTAGCATTGCTTTCTCTATACCAATTGATTCGTGAAGAATAGCAATAAGTGGTGATCCTGCATTTGTTGTACATGATGCATTTGATGAAATATCAACTGAAGAAATACTATCTGCATTGATACCCATCAAGTGTGTTCCTCCCTTGATATCCCCTGTTGGCGCATCTTTTACTGGTGCTGAGATAACAACTTTCTTTGCACCTGCAGTAATATGTCCCTGAGCTTTTTCATAACTTGTGAAAAGTCCTGTTGATTCCACCACAACATCTATATTTAAATCTTTCCATGGAGCTGTAGCAGGATCCTTCACATTTAAGTACTTCACTTCCTTTCCGTTAATCACAAGAGTGTTTGGATCTTTTACTGAAACTTCAAAATCACTAATACCGTATGCTGAGTCATATTTAAGAAGATAGGCAATATTATTGATATCAGCCAAATCGTTGAGAGCTACGATTTCCATCTCCTCTCGCTTTGAGGCTACTTTGTAAAATGCTCGGCCAATTCGTCCGGCGCCATTGATTGCAACTCTGATTTTATTCATACCTAAATTTACTATAAAAATTTGTAATTACCTCACTTAGATCTCTCTATTATACACGTCTATTTGATAACACTAAATTGACTACCTACAATTATATTGTGCTCTTTAGAAAAACCGGCGTTAAGCTCAAGCACATATTTTGCAGGAGCAGATGGACTAAATGACTGAGGAAATGTTTCTGGACTTACAGAATCAGCAATTGTTATAACTTGAAGATTTTCATCAAGCCACAACATATCAATAGAAAACTTCATGTCTTTCATCCAAAATCCGTGTCTTTCAGGATGTTCAAAAACAAATAATAATCCAGTATCTTCAGGCAAAGATTCACGTCCAGACAATCCTTTTATTCGCTCAGGATCTGAATCAGCAATTTCAATAGGAATTCTAATATCATTTACTTGAAGAGCTGTACCTACAAATGAGGCGTCCGGCAAATTTATATTTGCAGTCAAAGTTTCAAGTTGTAGTTTTTTACTATTATTGTATGAAGTCAAAAAGAATAAACCTGCACAGAGCGCAATTCCCACCGCCATTATAGTTATGAAAATAATAGTTCTTTTTTTACTCATATAATTATTCTGTTATTTCTCCCGTTCTAAATTTGTTTACAAGATCATGAGCTAAACGTGTGGGTTCTGGCAATCGGTATTTCTTCACACATTCTTTTGTAATACTAAATACATTTTCAACATCCATTCTATGCCCCGGAGAAATAATGAGCGGTTTTGATCGTTCTTTACTTCTATAAGCTACACCTAGTATCTCATGTTTACTGTATCTGTCATGTATATATGACATACTTCCTACTACTTTACTGACTTCTTCAAAATCTCCATACAACGGCGACTTAGCACAACCGATTGTTGGAATATCTAAGAGCACTCCAATATGAGATGCAATCCCAATTCTTCGCGGATGAGCGATACCTTGCCCATCCACCATAAGTACATCTGGTTTTATAGTGAGTTTATTCCAGCATTCAATAAGTGCCGGTGCTTCTCTAAATGAAAGCAAGCCAGGAATATACGGAAATGTTGTTTCGCTTTGTACTACTGCATGAGTAACCGGTGTGAGCTCAGGAAATTTTAAAACAATTATTCCAGCATATATAGTTTTTGAAAACATATTGAGGGATACATCTGCTCCACCAATATAGGTAACTTCTCTATCAAATTTTTGAATCACAACTTTGTGTCGCAACTCTTGTTGAATTTTAATTGCTTCTTGTGGTGTCATTACTATTAAAAGACGATGAAGTAAGAAATTTCATACCACTTGACATGATATTTTATAGTTGTAGAGTTATTAATAGCCCAGTTCGAAAACATGGGCATGTCTCAAAGTTCTAGCGCACGGAGGATTTCATGGCGAAGAGCGATGACCAAGTCAAACTCCCGAAGGAAGACGACGAGCCCAAGCCAGGAAAAGCAGAAGACATGAGCCCCGCTGAGCGAGAGGAATATCTCAAGTTCCACGGGGCATGCCAGCTGCCCTAACGCTTGGCTCTGCGATTCTCTAGAGCAGGAACACTGCACACACCATTGCGCAAATGGTGTTTTTTATTTCACTTTATCTTTCCAATACCACCACTTCAATTTTTCAGGATCATGTTTTTTGTGAGAGGCATAATATACAGCGCATTTAAATGTATACAAAAGACATCTATCCAAATGCTTCCCTGCTTTTATACAAAGCCGTTCATACATAATGATGGGCTCTCTATCTTTAAGATCAGCAACAGAAACATATCCAAGATCATATAAATCTTCAGCAATACTTTTTCCAACTCCAGGGATAGTCTTGAGTTCTTTGAGAATTTCTTTTTTGTTAGAAATCATATTCTTTGCCAATTTCAAGTACCAAGAATTCAATTCCATTTGGAGGTAATACTCTGTTGGGCCAATTTGATGCTAGTTCTGGTCGAGTCATTACGGCATCATGTACAGCAAAAGCTTTTGTAGGCTTAAGTGCTAAAGCATAATCAATAGCTTCAGATATTTTCATCCATGGTCCCGCTACTGGAAGTGCAAGTATATCTATATGCCGCTTCGGATCTGTAAACGCATCTCCTGGATAAAACAACGTATCTGCAAAAAAGTAGCCTGTATTTGAAGTTTGAGGAATTGAAGAATGCATTTGTGCATGCTTTGTTCCATATGCTTCTATTTTAATATTTTTTTGGATTGTGCTCTGCCCTTCATCTACTATTTCATAATTCTTGATATTTTCTTTATCAAGTAGCCCTGCCATAAAACTTGTTGTAATAATTTTTACTTCCGGATTATTGGCAATGATCTTTTTTACAGAATCCACATGGTAGTGATCTTGATGATCATGAGTAATAACAACCACATCTATATCTTTAATTTCATTTTGTGTTGTTGAAAATATGCCTGGATCAGTAAGTATTCGTGTTCCTTCTATTTCAAGTAATAAACAGCAGTGGCCATATTTGGTTATTTTCATATCTATAGTTTATACGACGAATACTAGAACACAAAATTTCATTGCAGAGTTTTGCCAGTTATGCTTTTATTATAAAAGCAGCGCTCACATATACCTCGGAGGTCTCCGATGCTACGTTCTATGCTCGTGGCCATCGTGTTCATGATCAGCGCAGTCGGGTGTGGAGCGTCAAGCTCATCACCTCGAAGTGCACAGGTCGGAGCGCCCGGCTCAGCCCAGGTCTTCGACAGTGTGATCGAAGAAGATCTGGAGTCCACTCTGAGCTGGGGACGAGTGGCAAAGGTCAAAAGCAGTACAGTCACGCACACCCAGTCTGGACCGGTCAAGGTCCAAATCTTGCTTCAGCCCGGGTCAGAAACCCCAGAAGCAAACGACACTGTGGAATATGAGCTCCTTGCCGTAGAGAAAAGGTTCTCTCGGCGGCTAAAGGATCAATTCCTCAAGAAGAAGTAATTCCCCTTGCTACCGCTTGGAGGAATTTTTTATTTGGCGGAGACGGAGAGATTCGAACTCTCGAAGGTTTTACCCTTACTCGCTTTCCAAGCGAGCGCACTAGACCACTATGCGACGTCTCCTGAGGTCCTTTAGTTATAGCAAACCTCAAGAATAAATAAAATTACCAGCTACCACTAGAGCCTCCTCCTCCAGAACGACCACCGCCAAATCCTCCGAAGCCGCCCCCTCCGCTACTTCCACCACCAAATCCTCCGCCCCAACCACCTCCTGTCCACCATGGCGGCCGTGTATCGTAGTTTCTACTCTTTTGATACCCACGTGACACTATGAAATCAAGCAAAAGTCCTAGTATTACAAGTACCGGTATTACAGCGACAGCAAATCCTATTGCTAATAAAATTGCACCAACAATTCCTCCAAATATACCCCCAGCCCACCATGACCGTGAACGAGCCATGACACTCATGAGCCACATAAAAATAGAAATTGGAATAAACAGAAACGGAATAAATGATGAGAACGAACCAAAGTTTCTATTACCTCCTGCTTCCGGCAATGCAGAAAGATCTGCATTAATCGCTTCTGTCATTTTGGTAACTCCATTTGAAATCCCACTATAGTAATTCCCTTTTTGGAATTCTGGAGTAATAATATTTCTTATGATGCTACTTGATTCAGCATCAGTTAGTTCTGGTTCCAAGCCATAACCTACTTCTATTCGTAATTTTCTATCATCTCGAGAAATAAGTAATAGCACTCCATTATCTTGCTTTGTTTTTCCAATTCCCCATTCTTGAAACAGTTTTTCTGCATATGTCTCTATTGTTTCGTCAGTAAGAGCAGGAATTGTAACTACAGCAATCTCATGAGTAGTCTGCTGCGTATAGGTAGTTAAGCGCGCTTCAAGTTCTTGTCGTTGTTCTACTGTGAGAATCTGAGCAAAATCATTTACATGTCCAGTAGGAGCTCCAGGACTAACATACGCATGTGCAAAAAAAGGCATGCACAGAATCAAAGTAATAAGACACAAACTTCGAGCAATCTGTACCATGCATTTTTTTATATTCATACTAATAGAGACGTAGAACTTGCGAAATTAAAACTGAACTTTTGGAGCTGATTCTGCACCTTGATCTGCAGCAAAGGGAGTTCGTGCATCAAATCCAAATAATCCTGCCATAAGTGATCCTGGGAATCTTCGTACCGCTAAATTGTAATCTTGAACAGATGTATTGTATCGTCCTCGCTCAACACTAATTCTATTTTCTGTACCTTCAAGCTGGGCCATCAATGTTTGTACTGTTTCTGATGATCGAAGCTGAGGATAATTCTCTACAATAGCGAGCAATCGTCCAAGTCCTTGTTCAAGCTCTCCTGCTGCAGCAGCTTTAGCATCTGGTGTTGTCGCACCTGCATATCGTGTGCGAGCCTCTGCAATTGCAGTAAACACTTCTTGTTCTTGAGTCATCACAGCTTTTGCTGATTCAACAAGATTTGGAATCAAATCAAATCTTCGTTGATATTGAGTTTCCACTTGTGACCACTGCGTATCTACTTGAGTATTAAGTGTTACCAATTTGTTGTAGCTCGACATGAGCATAACACCTACAATGATAAGAATTACAACTATAATTCCAATAATTGCTGATATACCTATCGCGCCTTTATTTTTTATCTGATTTTTTATTAGCATATGTTTTATATATTTAGTAATTATTTCATTCCTCGCAAAATTCTAATTCGATCTTCTGCAGGTGGATGAGTTGCAAAAAGTCCTGCTGCACGTTTGCCTAGACCTCCAAATGGATTTGCAATAAACATATGCGCTGTCGCTTGAGTTGCATGATTCATAGGACGGTTGTAAGAGGAAATTTTTTCAAGAGCTGAAGCAAGTCCTTCTGGATATCGAGTGAGCAGTGCACCAGATGCATCGGCAAGGTATTCTCTTTTTCGTGAGATAGCTAGCTGAATGACAGTTACCGCTAATGGAGCTAAAATAGCTAATGCAATTCCAATAATAACAGAGATTGCATTACCTTTTGAGTCATCATCACGATTCATTCCTCCCCACATCGCACCGTGCAAAAACATGTCAGCTAGAATACTCACAAATCCCACAAGCACAACTACAATAGTTGAAATGAGAATATCTCTATTCCCAATATGTGAAAGCTCGTGAGCTATCACTCCTTCAAGTTCTGATTTATTAAGCATTTGCAAAAGCCCGGATGAAAATGCCACTGCTGCATGATTTTTATTTCTCCCTGTAGCAAAAGCATTGGGTGCTGCATCAGGAATTACATAAATCTTAGGTAAAGGTAATCCCGCAGTAATGCACAAATTTTCTACACTGTTATACAAATCAGGATGACTTTCATTTGTTACTTCTTGTGCTTTATACATTTTCAGCACAATTTTATCTGAATACCAATAACTAAAGATATTCATAAAAAAACTAAATCCAACTGCAATGTAGAGAATAATAGAATTATTGTATGCTTGAGCAAATCCAAATCCAATTCCAATGATCACTGCAAAAAACATGATCATGAGAAACCATGTCTTCCAGACGTTCTTACTTTGTTCGTGATAAATATTCATAATGTTCAGAATTAACTAGCACCTCCACCACCTCCTCCTCCGCCGCCACCTGAGCTTCCACCGCCACCTGATGCACCACCACCTGCACTTGAGAATGATGATGTGAGACTTGAAGAAAATGAAGATGAGAACGCTGAGGCTGAGAATGATGATGCCCCTACAGAGCTTGCGATACCAGTTGATCCAATATAGGCTGGGCCTACAAACCAAGACGGAGGTGTAATGTTGATACTTTCAAATGATCGAGCCCATTTCTTTTCAACCCCGAATATAATGGCATATGGTAGATATTTTTCAAATAGTTCTGGAGTAAGATTTTGCATTCTATATCGTTCTGCTGTTTCTAAGTACATTTTGAATCCCAACCATTTCTCTCGTAAGATTGCTCCCTCTTCTGATAACCGCGGATTAAATTTTATATACAAGAACAAGAAACCAAGAGATATGAAACATACTATTCCAGAAAAAATATAACTTCCTGGGATTCCTGTTGCAAAAGTTACCCCGGGAATATTTTCCATAAAGAATCCAACGACCCATGCAATGAGAAACAAAGATCCAAATGCATATCCTATATATTTAGAATGTGACAATGGCACTGAATAGGCACGAGTATCAAGATCTGTTTCTGCATACAAATCTGTTTTTAGATCTCTCATAGCTGAGGCCATCTCAGATTTAGTTGATTTACTAGCTCGTTTCATATCCTTTGTAGAAAAACGTGTTCCTAAAATGCCAATGAAACTCTTTTCATAATTCTCAAGGTGAGGATCACCTACAGGATCTTTCAGTCTTTCAATAATGTAATCTTTAGGAGCCAAATTTAATTTCCCACCCATAAATCTAAAAAAGATTATCAAGACAACAAATCCCCCAAAAATTAGTGCTCCAAGAAAGTCACCTTCAACTAGAGATGGGATAACAAATAGTGCTAAAAATAGCCCGAAAAAAGCTATGGGAATAACATACACCATTTTATTCCATACGCTTGAACTTTCTTCTGAAATTTTCACATAACCACGAACTGCCAAATCAACTATTGTTGCAGCCCATGCTTTATTGCTTATTCCCTCTTTTACGAGTGCTTCTGCCATTGCAGGACGCAAGTTTTGTGGAGGTTCATATTCTGGGATAATAGTGCCACGGCCCACATTATGTTTCTCAGTAAAGTACCAATGAAGGAGTCCAATAATAAGTGATCCAATAGCAACAAGAATTGCAATTACATATGGTAAATACTGGAACAAGAAATATTTCCAATACGAAGCCCTAGATACAATTCCTTTTGCCCAACCTGCGGCAATTGTTACAGGCTGACCAGGTTGGATATTCTCTGCAGTAAATTCAAACAACCGAGAATTCACAATACCAGAGCTACCCGTAATTCCACCACTTGCATACAGCTGAACATTCATTCCTTTAGTTCCAAAAGAATGATCGGGAAGCATTACAGAAATTTTACTCTGTGCTATAGGCACATCATACCTTTCAAATAAATTCCAATAGAACTCATCTTTCTCTTTAAGGAATGTAATTGCTCCGTGAAGCTTATATGACACTATCCACGTATGAGTAGTATCAGTAAGGTCGTAATACCAACGTATATAATAATTGCTGTTTTCTAGAGTGACTGTGTATTTCCCCCAGCTTGCTGGATCATTTTTATCTATTGGCTCTGTACTATATATAAGTGGTGTACCTGTCGTAGCATCTACGACTGAAATATCAGTAATGTCATCTATTTTATTAAGTGGGATTATTCGCTCTGCAGCATGATACGTTCCCTGAAATATATATGTTTGAGTTTCTCGTGCATCAACAGATGAATCTTTATTTATTGAATATGAATAATAGATGGATTCATATTTATAGCTTCGATCAGAAGTTTGGGCTTGAGCAATAGAATATGCACTTCCAAATACAACAAAAGCACAGAGCAGTATGATGCTACTCTTTAAAAATCGAGAGCATGTCCTCTGTGCTTGTGTCATGTTTTTTAGAATTTAACTTCTACTGGGTTTCGTGCTGCTGCTTCATCTGCACCAAGTTCAAAGAATTCCATTTTTCCAAAGCTGAATGTTTTTGCCACAATGTTTGAAGGAAATGATTCTGCCTTTGTGTTTAAGTCTCGCACATTACCGTTGTAGAATCGTCGAGCTGCTTGAATTTTATTTTCTGTGTCTGAAAGTTCTCGCTGAAGTTCGAGGAAGTTTTGATTGGCTTTCAAATCTGGATATGCTTCGGCAACTGCAAAGAGTGATTTTAATGCACCAGAGAGCATATTTTCTGCTTCCCCTTTTTCATTAATATTTTGCGCACCAATTGCTGCTGCTCGAGCCTTTGTTACATTTTCAAATGCTGAACTTTCATGCGTTGCATATCCCTTTACCGTATTTACAAGATTTGGGATAAGGTCATACCGTCGTTTGAGCTGCACATCAATGTCAGCCCATGCTTCTTTTGCACGATTAATAAGACTGACAAAACCGTTGTATGCAACGATAAACCATAGAACTATTACCGCTACAATGGCTAAAAGTATGTACATCATATATTTATTGTTATGTGGCTAGTATAGCACACATTATTGTCGAGTTTAAGCATCCCAATCTGTTACAACTTTCCCATTGATTGCATACACAACTTCAGTAATTGATGAGAACTGCTTTAGTGTTTTCTCAATTGATGTTTTTACACTCTCCTGCATGCATGCAGTTGAGTTTAAATAAGTCATACCGTCGGGTTTAAAGTTAACTGTTGCCTTTCCATTTTTTACCGTCACACCAATATAGTGATCACGAAGTGGTTTTGGATCTTGAGTCGAACCTTCAAGTGGTTTATCAAATGAAGATATAAGTCCTTGGGATTTTTCTGTTGCTGTTGGTCCCTTAAATAATTCTTTTAGTGCAGCATCAGCTGTTGCAACAGTCTTAGGTATTATTCTCGTAACTTTTCCAGTTGCAGCGCATGATACATTAAAATCAGGACTTGTAGTATTCACATAGAACAAACTAATTTCTAGTGTTGTATCTGCAGCTGTTGCAGATTTCAATGTTGCAAGCATTCCACGCAAATCTTTGTGCACAGGTTCATCATCTATAACATATGCAGGGTTTGTCCATTCAGGCACATTTCGATTTTGAGTTGAGAAAACTAGAATATCTTTGTCTCGTTTCAAATAATAATTAATCGTAATCAATCCTTCAAATCTACTTGTAACAATCCAATGGAATTGCTTTCCATTTATAGTTCGTGATGTAAATTCTTTAAATGATTCTGGATGATCTCCCTTTGGATCAAGAATCACATCATTAATAAGGGCTTTCTCATATGTTTGAGATGCAGTTGGAACTATTCTTTTTATAGCAATAGCAGTCTCACCTTTTTCAAGTGAAAGAAGTGGGATGTTTGAACTTCGTTCTGCTGTTGTATCTCGATACGTTGCTGGATACTGAAATGAGAATGCGTGAGTAGTATTGTTGTATGTTTTTACATTAGGAGTTGTAGTAGCAGTACCACCTGTTGTAGGTGTTGATGTACTTGAACTTCCTGTTGGTGTTGTTGAGCCTGTATTTGTTGCTACAGGTACAGAATTTGAGTTTTTATTTACAGAAATAATAACAGCGCCAGCAAAGACGATTATGGCTAATACTGAAAGGATGACAATGATTTTCTTATTCATATATACAGTATATACGAAAAATAAGGGCGAATGTAACAGATCCTAATAATCCCACCGAGCTGGAGTATACTGAAACACTTCTTCTATTCTATGTTTCCAAAGTTCCATTCTTTCTTGAAAATATTCTTGGTGATTTTTTGAATCCACTCTATTTTTAAATTTTTCGAGTGATGCATACTCATCACGTTTAAATTCATTCAGAAGCCCGGACAAAACAAAATCTTTTTGTTTATCTCCAAGCATAGAAAATCCTGCAACCATTGATGAGCGATAGGCATCAATCACATGCCCAGTTGTCATCTTACACATATTTACTAATTCAGAAGGAATGGGAGCGAATGATCTATTTTTAATAATAGTAAAATACTCACGTACTCTATTAGAATCAATCGGTTCTAAAAGCACATTTAAATCTCTTCCTGTTTTACCTTTAAACTGCGCTGCCCATTCATTCATATTTCTATACAATTCAAGATCATCAGATGTCTTAAGTATAGGCTCATCATACAAAATCCTTACATCCAGATCTGATTCTTCATTACTATATCCTTTCATCGTTGAACCAAACGGAGAGACCCCAATAAACCATGGGTACGGAGTAAGTCGTTCTTCAAGATCACGGACCTGCTCTATAATTTCACTGTTTTTATTCCCATCAATATCTCGAGGTGAATATAATTTTTCACCAAAATTATTCTCCTGTGGAGTTTCAAAAGCCATCGTGCATTAATTATACTATATTTAGTATCCCATACCCGGCATACCACCTGCAGCTTCTGGTTTGTCTTCTTTAGGTTCTTCAGTAATTGCGACTTCAGTTGTCAGCAAGATTGCTGCCGCAGATGACGCATGCTGGAGTGCAGATCGTGTCACTTTTACCGGATCTATAATTCCCGCTTTCAACATATCATCTACATATTCATCGGTGAGTGCATTATATCCAGAGTTACCTTTACCCGTGCGCACTTTATCAAGCACTACAGATCCATCGTCTTTTCCAGCATTCATTGCAATATGCTTTAGCGGAGCCTCAGCAGCCTTGAGAACAATTTCATATCCAAGTTCTGCATCTCGAGTGATATTTCCATGCTTTTGTGATCGCACTTTTTCTGCAGCTTTTACAAGGGCAACTCCTCCGCCTGGAACAATTCCTTCTTCAATCGCAGCTTTCGTTGCACTCACAGCATCTTCAATTTTCAACTTCAAATATTTCATTTCTGTTTCTGTCGCAGCTCCCACCCGGATCACAGCAACTCCACCGGTAAGCTTTGCGATTCGTTCATCAAGCTTCTCTACATCAAATTTATTCTCAGATGCACTTCGCTGAGCTTTTAATGCGCCCACTCGTTTATCAATATCAGATTTCTTTCCTTTACCTCCAACAATCACCGTTGAATCTTTTGTAGATACAACTTTTTGAGCACGGCCAAACATTGTGAGATCTGCATTTTCAAACGTAATACCAACATCATCAGAAATCACAGTCGCACCTACAAGAGATGCAATATCCTGGAGCATATCTTTCTTTCGATCTCCATAGCCAGGAGCTTTTACCGCAAGCACATTAAATCCTCCACGAAGTTTATTGAGTACAAATGTTGTAAGAGCTTCTCCATCCACGTCATCTGCAATAACAACCAATTCTTTCTTTCCACTCTGTACAAGCTTTTCTAACAGTGGCAGGACTTCTTTAATAACAGAAATCTTTTTATCAGTAACAAGGATATATGCATCATTAAATTCTGCTTCCATTCGTTCGGTATTGGTTACCATATATGGAGAAAGATATCCCTTATCAAATTGCAATCCTTCTACGACATCGGTTTCTATGCCAAAAGACTGTGATTCTTCTACGGTCACTACTCCATCTTTTCCAACTCGTTTAATAGTCTCGGCAATGCGACTTCCAATTTCTTCTGATTCAGCTGAGATAGTTGCTACTTGTTGTATTTCTTCATCTGTCTTTATCTGCTTCGACATATCTTTCAAAGCCTTCACAATATCTTGAGTAGCTTTTTCAATTCCAATGCGAATTGCCAAAGGACTCACTCCCATAGTTGTTTGCTTCATTCCTTCTGATACAAGTGCCTGCATGAGAACCACAGATGTTGTAGTTCCATCTCCCGCCACGTCATTTGTTTTGGTTGCAACTTCTTTTACAATTTCTGCTCCGAGATTTTCGAATTTATCTTTAAGTGTGATTTCTTTTGCAATAGAAACTCCATCATTGGTAATTGTAGGAGCTCCGTAGCCCTTATCCAATACTACGTTTCTGCCTTTAGGACCAATAGTTACTTTTACTGCATCTGCAACTTTGTCTACTCCAGCTTTCAATCGCTTTCGTGCATCTTCACTAAAAATAATTTGTTTTGCCATAAAATGTATAGATTATTTAATTACAGCTAAAATGTTTTCTAATTTAAAAATGTAATAGTCTTCTCCATCTATCTTTACTTCTTCATAGGCATATTTTGAAAACAACACTTTATCACCAATTTTTACATTCATAGGGATGAGTACACCGTTTTCATATCGTCCTTCTCCTACAGCAATGATTTCCCCTTCTCCAGATTGTTCTTTTCGTGCAGCATCAGGCAAGTAGATCCCAGACGCGGTCTTCCCTGACTCATTCTCTACGATTGGTCGCACAAGGACTCGATC
Organism: Patescibacteria group bacterium; assembly: GCA_040387855.1. NCBI lineage: Bacteria > Patescibacteria group bacterium. Next base: position 246,507 of record JAZKCY010000001.1, on the reverse strand, counting down.
ACCGAGCGGTTGGATTTTCTTTTTCATACGAAAAATATAACATACATTACCCATTGCACAATTCCTAAGTCATGATATAGTATTGCCCATGAGCATCATCATCCCGATATTACCGTATCTCCAGATAATCCTTTCTGCGCTTTTAATTATCCTTGTCCTTCTACAACAGTCAGAAGCCGATCTAGGTAGCGCGTTTGGAGGTGGCGAAAACCTAAACGCCCCAGCCCACACACGACGAGGAATGGAGAGAGTTATCTTCATATCTACTATTGTCGTTGCAATCCTTTTTGCTGCATCATCGCTTATTGCGCTCATTGCTCGATAATAAAAGCTAACATCTACATATTGTGAACGATAAACCATTCGTGCCCTCAAGGCATTTCCGTTTACCATTTACGCGTCGTATTGAGAAAGTTGTTTCATCACTTTCTCTTACCGGAAAAATATTCTTAGGAAGTTTAATAGCACTCTTTTCAGTGTCATCTATTGCCATGCTTTTGCAAGTAAATAGTGCATACATGGTTGAGATACCTAGTCGTGGAGGAAGAATCACAGAAGGAGTTGTAGGTCTTCCTCGTTTTATTAATCCCCTTCTTTCTGTAACTGATGGAGATAAAGATTTATCTGCATTAGTATATTCCGGATTACTTAGAATAAATCCAACAGGAGAATTTGTTCCTGATCTTGCCGAAACATATTCTGTTTCTGCAGATGGAAAAGTCTATTCTTTTAAATTACGAAATACTGCAGTCTTTCATGATGGGACACCTGTAACTGCTGATGACGTACTTTTCACAATTTCAAAAGCACAGGATCCAGCAATCAAAAGCAATAAACGAGCAAACTGGGATGGGGTTGTCGTTGAAAAAATAAGTGACCTTGAAGTGAAGTTCACTTTAAAGCAGCCATTCGCAGCATTTATTGAAAATACAACTATGGGTATTTTGCCTCAACATTTGTGGCAAGGAGCAGAAGGAGAAAGCTTTATAGCAAGTGATCTCAATGTTGAACCTATTGGCTCTGGACCATATAAGATCGGATCGGTAGAACGAAACGACAATGGCGTACCTATGGCGTATGATCTTGAAGCTTTTGATCGGTATGTTCGTGGTACCCCATATATTAAAACTCTTGTTGTTAAATTTTATACATCAGAGAAAAGCATGATTGATGCATTTAAAGCTGGTGATGTAGATAATATAAACAGTATTTCTCCTGATGTCGCTGCAGATCTTAAAGTCGCAGGAAAGACTGTAACTACAGGATCACTTCCACGTGTATTTGCAGTGTTTTTTAATCAAGAAGCAAACAAAGCATTGGCCGAACTTGAAGTCCGACAGGCATTAAATATGAGTATTGATCGTGATGCTATTATCAATAGTACGCTTCACGGATTTGGCACAGCACTTGACAGCGCGGCTCCAAAAAGCTTTACTAGTGATATTGATTCCCCTCGTGACCCTCTCTATACATCAGCCTCTCTCAATGAAGCAATAACTCTTCTTGAAAAAAACGGCTGGACTCTTACTACTGAGGGCATCCGGGAAAAAAAGATCGGTAAAGATACTGTTCCTCTTTCATTCTCAATTTCAACATCAGACGCTCCTGAACTTAAGGACGTAGCTGAAAAAGTTAAAACTGAATGGCAAAAATTAGGAGCACAAGTTTCAGTCAAAGTCATTGAAGGTGGATATTTGAATCAAAATGTTATCAAGCCTAGAAAGTATGATGCATTGCTATTTGGACAGGTAGTAAACAGAGAGCTTGATTTGTATGCATTCTGGCATTCGAAAGAACGACAGGATCCAGGATTGAACGTTGCTATGTATCAAAATACAAAAGCAGATAAAGCACTTGAGATGATTCGCCAAATTCCCGATCGAGCAACACGGCTTGATGTATACAAAGGATTCGACGAAGAAATACGAAAAGATATACCGGCAGTATTCCTCTATTCTCCAAGCTTTATTTACGTCACTTCACCGAATATAAAAGGATTGCAGTTGAATCAAGTTTCATCACCGAGTGAACGATTTAGTACTATTCTTGATTGGTATATAGGTACCGACAAAGTCTGGGAAGTCTTTACATCAAAATAAGCAAAAATAACCAATTAGAAGAAATTAATAATACTTATGAATCCAGAAAACCCACAATCTCAGCCTCAAGCACAACCAGCACCAGCACAAAACCAAAGACCATATCAAAATAGAACCCGAACTTTCAGCGCAGACCGAAAGGCATTTGGAACTAATCCAACTAATTCTCCGGCACATAAACCACGAACTAATCGACGTGATCGACCACACCGAGATCATTCACCTCGAAGTATGCAAAAGCCTGATGCTCGACCATTTGCAAAGAAATCAGACTCAATTGCCATTCCCCCACTCGCACCAAATACTATTCGAGTTATTCCACTTGGAGGTGTAGAACAGATTGGTCAGAACTGTATGATGGTTGAATTCAATGATGACATCATTGTTATTGACCTTGGTTTCCAATTTCAAGAAGAAGACACACCAGGTATCGACTATATTCTTCCAAATACAAAATATATTGAAGATCGAAAAGATAAGATCCGCGCAGTGATCATCACTCACGGTCACCTTGATCACACAGGAGGAATTCCTTACATCATGCCTCGAATTGGTAATCCCCCAATTTACACACGAAACCTTACAGCGCTTATGATCAAAAAGCGACAGGAAGAATTTCCTCAGCTTGATCCTCTTGATATCCGAATTGTTGAAAAAGATTCACATGTTCAGATTGGGAAACTTACCGTTAAGTTTTTTGCAGTGACTCACACTATTCCAGATTCTATGGGAGTGATCATTGAAACTCCGTACGGAAATATTGTGAACCCAGGAGATCCAAAGCTTGATCACACTGATACAATTCCTACAGAAGCTGAAACCAATGAGTACGACAAGTTTAAAGACATGAATATTTTATTCATGATGAACGACTCTACCAACATTGAAAACCCTGGCTTCTCTACCCCAGAAAAACTAGTTCACAAAAACCTCGAAGAAATCATTCGAAATATTAAAGGACGATTGATCATTGGAACATTTGCATCTCAAATGGAACGAATGATTAAGATCATTGAAATCGCAGAAAAGCTAGGAAAGAAAGTTGTCATGGAAGGACGATCAATGAAGACAAACATTGAAATCGCTACCCTTGCCGGCATGCTCAAAGTAAAGAAAGGCACAATCATCAATGTTCAGGACATGGAATCATATCCACCTGATCGAATCATTATGCTTGCAACAGGTGCTCAAGGAGAAGAATTTGCAGCCCTTATGCGAATCAGTAACCGTTCACACAAGAATGTGAAGCTTTCAAATCGAGACACAGTTCTTCTTTCATCATCTATTATTCCTGGTAACGAAAAGGCCGTAGAAAAACTCAAAGACAATCTTGCTCGACAAGGTGCAAAAATTATTCACTACCGAACATCAGATGTGTATATTCACGGATCTGGTCACGGAAACAAGGGTGAACTTGAATGGATGTTTAAGAAAGTAAATCCAAAGTTCTTCATGCCCGTACACGGCAACCACTACCGATTGAAGCTCCATGCAGATCTTGCGGAATCTCTAGGAATGCCAGAAGAAAATATGATTGTGCCCGACAACGGAACAATTGTTGAAATCCGAGACGAAGGAACTAAGCTTGTTCGACTAAAGGAAAAAGCTCCATCAGGGATGGTTCTTGTAGACGGGTTCTCAGTTGGAGACATTCAGGAAGTGGTGATTCGAGATCGACAAATGCTGGCACAAGACGGAATGTTTGTCCTCATTGCATCTATTAACACTGCCACCGGAAAACTCAAGAAGAGTCCAGATATTATCTCTCGAGGATTCGTGTATCTTAGAGAATCACAAGATCTTCTCCAGCAGACTCGATACATCATCAAGAAAACAATTGAAGAAAGTATTGCAGGACAGCATCCAATCAACTTTGATTATGTAAAACAAGTTGTATCAGATAATGTCTCTAAGTATCTCTTCCAGCAAACAAATAAACGACCGATCGTAATCCCAGTATTACTCGGAGTCTAAATAAAACACCCTGTACCAAATGGTACAGGGTGTTTTATCAACAGTCTTAAATAAGCAGAGCCTGATATAATAAAGCACATGCCACGTTATGTTTCTTCGAGATTAAAATTTATTTATCTCGGCGCGCTTATATTAGCTCTCCACTACAGTTTCACTATCTATATAAACTCAAACTTCCTGAGTGAATATTTTAGTGAGCGTACTATTAGTTATCTCTATACATCCGGAGCTATTCTAACTCTTATTGCGTTTATAATTAGTACAAGTTTAATTAAACGATTTGGTAATTTCAGAGTAATCATAGCGGTTATATTTGCAGAAATCATTTCCCTTCTCGGCCTTTTTGCAACGCGAGATCCCGCACTCATTAAATTTTTCTTCATAATTCATCAGGCACTTCCACCCTTGCTACTCATGGGATTAGATGTGTTTCTAGAAGGGACTCTCCGCACACAAGCTTCGATTGGACGAATTAGATCAATGTATCTAACCTCGATGAACCTTGCCTTTGTTATCTCCCCCCTTATAGTAGGAAAGATTATTTCGGTAAGCTCGTATCAAGTAATCTATTTAATTTCTGCGCTTTTGTGTGCTCTTTTTCTTTTTATTACTGTAGAGAGCTTCCGTACTATTCGTACCCGCGAATTAAAAGAAGTAAACTTCCTAGAAAGTGTTCGTACGTTTTTAAAGCATAAAGATCTTTGCAGAATATTTATTATAAATTTTTTGCTTCAAAGCTTTTATGCTGTGATGGTTATTTATACACCACTCTATCTTCACAATGTGATTGGATTTGATTGGCAATCTATTGGTGCGATCTTTACCGTGATGCTTATTCCATTTGTTATTTTTGAAGCGCCGCTTGGCCGAATGTTTGATGCAATGCACACAGAAAAAGACACCCTCATCGTTGGATTTATAATTATGGCTCTTGCTACAGTTCTTATGTTTTCAGTAACATCAACAAGTATTGCCACCTGGATGCTGCTCCTCTTTTTCTCACGAATGGGTGCAAGCTTCGTAGAAGTCGCTAGTGACTACGCATTCTTCCTTCGAATTTCTGACCAAGATGTTGGGCTTATTAGTGTAAATAAAATGACTGGTCCTCTGGCTTACATAGTTATTCCATTAACTATCCAACTATTTATTACTACCCTTCCAATAAATTATCTGTTCTTGTTTACTGGAATTACGTTATCTATAGGAACTATATTTAGTTATAAACTGCGAAGCATAAAAGCAAAAAGAATCCTCTAGGGATTCTTTTTTGTTTCTTATGGATTTGGCGAGTCGAGATCTAAAAGATTTATTTTTGAACCTTCTGCCTCTTGATTTTCATCTGAAGATTTAAATTGATTTACTATGCTCTCGTGTTTATTGTTTTTACAATGGCATTCGTGTAATGCTACACCTTGCTGAGTGCAATCATCAATTTGGCATGTGCCAGGATTCTTAGATACATTTCCGCACTCACTGCATACATAATGTTTTTCGTGGTTCATAGAGTACGTATAGTATACCGTGTGATTATAATTTCGTACATTCAAGGAGCATAAACAATGGTATCTCTTTTCTAATTCGGTCTTCTTCCTGCTGTCGAGGTCCCTTTTGTGAAGCCTTATGTGAAATCCATTCTTCCAGTCGCGTAATAACAAATCCTGAAGCTCGTGCAGCTTTTACATAAAACTGAAGTGGTCGATGAAATGACACAGTCTTCTCATGTGGCTTTGCACCTGGATGCATGGCGATCTCTACAGATTTTTCTGAAAGATACTGATCAATCCGTCTAAACTGCTTATTATTTTTCTCATCCCATTCCCAGCTAGATGCGGTTGGAATTCTATATGCAGGATGATTGAGCACTATACACACTTTACCTCCCGGCTTTAATACCCGAAAACATTCTGTAAGTGTTTCTTTTGCTTCTTTAATATTTTGCAGTGCTAATACGATAGCAATAGAATCCACTGTTCCCGATTCTATCATTGGAAGCTTATGAGCTTGCGATACGGAAAATGAGATGTCTTTTGAAGCATGAGCTTTTGCAATTTCAATAAGTTCAGGTGAAATATCGACACCAATCACCTTTCCCCCTTGAGAACAGAAGACTTCTGAAAAGAAACCAGTACCACACGCTAGATCAAGTACCGTGTGAGTTGGTTTAACGTCCATAACACGTACTAGGTTGGGCAAAATGACCTGTGATTGATAGTTATCTGGATCTTTGAGTAAAGCAGCATACCAATCAGCAACGTTGCCCCATGAGGTGTTTTGTTTCATTAAGCTATATTGACAAATTATTTTATAAGTGTAAAGTATTGAGCAGATCGTTTGATCTTGATGCCCGCCTCCCGGGTGGTGCAGGTTTTTCCGAGAGGCCTGCATCACCTTAAAACACGAACCCTGTTGACGTTCGCGTTGCTAAGCACCCCGCAGCAACGCTTGAACTCCAGGGTTCTTTATTTGGTTGATTTTTAACTAAAACAAAAGCTCATGCATGATCTGCATGAGCTCTTATTATTTTTTAAGAAAACTTATTCCTGCTTTGGTTCTTTAACTACTTCTACATCTGTTACTTTCTTTTTTGCTTTTGGCTTAGCTTTTGCCTTTGCTCCTGCTGACGGCTTCTTTTTTGTGTTTCCCTCAACATGTTTTTTAATTGTCTTCCAATGTCGCTTGAGATCAGCAACTATAACCGAAAGCTCACCTGCATCTACATTCTTTAAGTTTTTATATTTTTCTGCAACAGTATCTACAATATCTGAATAAGATTCTTCACTCCAATCTTTCATCTTTTCCATACGGTCCATGACATCACCTTTCATTCGTAGGGACCAACTTTTAATTTGAGCTCGTCGTTTCTTTCCTGCATCTGTACCATATAAAAATATTGCTCCTGCTGCAGCAGCTGCGAGTGCTGCAAGACCAAGTCCAGCTGCCACTTTCTCCCCAACGGTACTTCCTTTGTGTGTTGTTTTCTTTTCCATAACGTTATTATTATTGGTTATTATTCATTCCGCTTTGATTTTTTTCGACGAAAAATCAATCCTATTATCTGACTTATCCCCCCAAAACTAAAAGCTTGCTGTTTTATAGTACCACGAATATGTTTGAGGTCTGCGATTATTTCAGCACTTTCATCCTTAACTTTGTGTGAAACTGCAGATATATCTCGTAGTATCTTTATGAGATATATAATAGCGATCACCAAGCCAAGACTAATCACAACAAGTGAAACTGTGGTGATAAAAAAGAATATATCTGCGTGAATAAGTGTCTCCATAAATTTATTTACTAAAGGTTATTGGAATTCTATGTTCTTCATCTCGAGCCAAATCTCCTGATGGATTATCTTTTTTAAGTATTAATGTTCCTGTGGCTGTTGTGGGATTGGTAAACACAAGTGATGCTTCAAATGGCACAAAATCTGTTGTCATCCATTCTCCCTTTGCTGTTGCTGGACCTTGAGCAATCAGTGTACCATTGGCATCTACAAGCTGAACTGGGAATGATGCTTCAAAAAACCATGTTCCTCGTGCTGATCCAGCAATTTTCAACGGGCTTTTTACAAGTTCCTCAGGTCGTGGAGTTGCCATACGTACATTTGAACTCTTAGTTGATGTTGCAATAGTAATAGTTGAAGTGCTTACGTTTTGGGTATACGTTTTACCATCGGGGGTTGAACAACGAGATGGATATGATTCCATTATTGGATATCCTGCTTTTGCACACTCCTCAAAATTTGCGACTGAAAGATACCTTTCTGGAGCTTTTCTTCCAATATCAAACATGAGAATAATACTCAACACAGCTATTACTATGAACAAAACAATAATTACTAAAATTCCATTCTTCATAATTTAAGACGTTAGCTCTTGAATAACTTACATTATACTACGCTTAGTACCACAATGCATGAGCTGCAAGAACAGTTAGTATGATTAAGATAATTTGTGAACCAATCCCAATTACTGGTCGATCTTTAAGCAGTGTTTTTGCATGGATAAAAAGATGAAACTTTTGGACAGGTTCCAAGATACGAAGACGAAGTTTCCAATAGACAAATTGGAGAGGATCAGGAGCAACAGCAAAGATTGCTCCAATAAGCGCTCCAATTAGTACTTGGACTGGCGCATTCATAAATACAAGGATAACAATAGCCATCCCCAGCACTGCATCAAAAAGAGTTTTTGAGAGATCAACATAAAAGCGCTTTCCCTTAGTTTGCATATTGTTATTTAGTGGATTCTTTGAATCTTCAGAAACTGTAGAAAGAGAATAATCCCAATGTGGAATCGCATCAAGCAAAAAATGACTAGCAAATGCCGCTACCGCAGCAAAAGCAGGATTACTGGAAGCTACTGCTCCCACCAAAGCTCCTGTTACTGCATGAGTAGTAAGTGTCATAAATATAAATTATTTTAATCTAGTATACGCATCTATTAGATTTTGGAAAAGTGAAGCTACTGTCATCGGCCCGACTCCCCCGGGTACGGGAGTAATTATATCTACCATTTTTTCAACCTCTTCAAATTTTACATCTCCAACCAATTTTTGCTTTCCATCACGTTCAATCTCATTTATACCAACATCAATAACAATCTGTCCTTGGCGCACATATTTTTGAGTTATAAATTCAGGATCACCAATAGCAACAATTATGATATCAGCATTTTGTGTGATTTTCTCTAATTCTTGGGTGTGCTTATGAGCAATAGTAACCGTTGCATCGCGATGCATACAAGCAAGTGCTGTGGGCTTTCCTACAAGTGAAGACCGTCCAATCATAACAACATTTTTTCCCTTGAGGTCTATTTTTGCAAAATCTAAGAGTGAGATGATTCCCCGAGCAGTTGCTGCAATATGCCCCCGTCCTGTCTCATCAAAAAGAGCTTTTATATTTGCAGCAGTAAGCCCGTCCACATCTTTCACTGCAACTATTTTTTCAAGCAAATCTTCTTTATTGAGATGCTGTGGGAACGGTAGTTGTAATAAAATCCCATGCACAGATATATCCTGATTGTAGAGTTCTATTGTCGATACAAGTTCTTCTTGGGTAACAGTTTCTGGAAAAACATTATGAATCACCTTAGCTCCAATAGCTTCCGCAAAAAGTTTTTTCTGGCGAATATAGACATTTGAATCAGGTCTGTCACCCACTTGAATAATTGCAAGTGTTGGCTTGGTAGCAAAATGAGCAACCTGCTCTTTCAAGTCATTGCGTATGATATCCCGCACCTCTTTTCCATTTAATATGTGTGCCATGTTATTTCAGGTAGCTTATTATTTTCTTATATACATCAACGAGTGCAGAATATCCATTATCTCTTACGAAATATTCAAAACCTGGTTTTGAGTTTAATTCTATCATGCAACAGTCTCCATCCTTATCTAAAACTATATCTAGACCCGCAAACATAACATCTAATCTACTAAATAACGGATCTATGAAGTTTTGTAGTTTGGTTACCAATACAGAGTCAGTTATATGCAAAGCTCGAGCATTTTCTTGATGAAATGGACTTATATTACCTACAAACTGAGCCTTACTAAAGTCCTTTTCATACACTAGTACAACTTTTTTATTAAATATAATTACTCTAAACTCACGTGCAATACTAATATATTCCTGAGCTAATGCAATATAGTCATACTGGAACGATTGTTTATTATAGATTATTGCAAGCGCTTTGAGCACATCTTGTTTATTATGGCACTTATATATATTTGCACCCCTCGACCCGGAGTTCATTTTTATAATTAGCGGATACGTGAATTCTTTTTCTATCTTTGAAGCTATAGCAGCATATGAATCATATTGCACATATTTTTGATACTGAGGATCACACAACGGATTTACAAATCCCAAGGTCTTTGGCATACGTACTATGGTACCAACAAGTTTGAATGTAAACTCCTTGTCTTTGCAAATTTTTGAGACTGATTCATCATTGAGTGGTGTTGATGCATTAGCAAAATACGAAGGCTTTTTTACATTGAGACCTACAAAATTGTGATTACTGTCATAAAACGAATAAGAAATATGTAATTCATTGCAAGCTTGTACAAGTGCTTGAATATTTGGAATTGATTGTGAAGTAGACATTGGATGAGTAGAAAAATAAATAACAAAAAACCGCATAGAGGCGGTTTCTGTACATTGCTGTATATGAAATCCCTCTCGCGTTAGACGTGAAAGATTGTAGCGGCAAATCCTGACCAGGTAGAGATTGTGTTTGAAATAAGCATGGGAGTTGGAAATTAGTAAGTACAGTATAGCAAAGTGAGATTACTCACTCAACTTCATCCACCAATCAAATGTCGCGTTCAAGAATAATGAAAGCGGGATATAGATCGGCATCAATAAAAAGAATAATACTTTTTTCACGATAACTAGTATTATATCATATTTATGCAAAAAAGCAATACTATAAAACCCCTTTACATAAGGGGTTTTATAGTGCTTCACACAGTTTTAATATTACTCAGCTATAGGAGTCGCCTGTACTTCTGGAGCTGGTATCGCTGCTTTCTCTTCTTTCTTTGAACTATGAGCTCGTGCATCCACTTCATAACTAGTATTTTGTGCTTCAAAGAAGTTCACAAGTTCAAATACATCAGTTGCTGTACTCATCCACTTTGCGGGATTAGTTGCGTTGTAATGCTTTGGAAGTCCAAGCTCTTCCAATCGTCGATCTGCAACATATTGTACATACTGGTTTACGTAATCAGCATTCAATCCAAGAATTCCATTTGGGAACAAATCTTTGTTGTATGTGGTTTCAAGATCCACTCCTTCGATAACAATATTTCTGATTTCTTCTGCAAATTCTTCAGTGAGAAGTTCCTGATTTTCTTCAAGAATATTATGAACAAGGTTCATACCGAATTTAAGGTGTAGTGATTCGTCTCGGATCACCCAGTTGATCATAGAACCAAAATTTCGAAGCTGATTTCGCTGTCGGAATGAGAGAGCAACCATGAATCCTGAGTAGAACCAAATACCTTCCATCACAATGTTTGTTGCAACGAGGTTTCGGATGAAATCTTTCTTCCCTTCTACTGTTTCAATATCAAGGTTTTCATCCATCATTCGCTTCATGTATTTGTTGATGAAGCCTTCTTTAGCAACCATTGATGGTACTTCAAGGTGAGTATTGAAAATCTTTTCTCGATCAAATGGAAATGTTTCAAGTACATATTCGAACGCCACACAGTGGTTTGCTTCTTCCCACATCTGCTTTGCAAGATACAAGTGACATTCAGGAGACTTCAAGTATGGATACACTCCAAGAGCAATAGATCGATTCACAATAAGCTCAGCAGGGTTGAAGAATGCCATCAAGAACTTCACAGCATGCTGTTCGTCTTCTGTCATTTTTTCCCAATCGTCGAGATCTTCTTTAAGTGCAATTTCGTGTGGGAACCAAGTGTTTCGAACTGCCTGATTGTATAAATCGTATGCCCATTTGTAATGAAATGGGTGGAGATTCATATCTTCTGGTGATGCTTTTCCAATGAGTGCCATAGATTTTATCTACTAATTAATAATTATGATTTCTTTTCATTACCATCCTTCTTTTCTGTCGACATTCCTGCCTTCAAATTTTCTAATGATACAAATCCTTTTGGCTTTGGTGCATCGTGTGTTGATGCTGCAGGTGCTGCTTTAGGTCGTTCTGTTTCAGTTTTTTCTACAGCAGGAGTTGCAGCTACCGCAACAGGGGTTGGTTGAGCTCCCAAACTCATCTGACCTGCAGCAACTTCGACTGAAACTGGTGAAGGGATATCAAACGTCTTCTGAAGTGGTGATGAGAATCCAGCAGGGGCTGATTCTTGAGTAACAGCTTTTGCTCGTAGTGCACCGAATCCAACTTTGCCCATAACTGCTGCCTTATTAACTGATGTAGTACTTTGCTCTGCAGTGTGTCGAGGCTTCATGTGCAAGTAGTATGTAGTCTTTACTCCCTTGTCCCAAGCAGTCTGATAGATTCGCATAGTTTCATCGATGTCTCGAGTTTCAAGATACATGTTTCGTGAAAGTGCCTGATCTACCCACTTTTGAGCTCGCGCTGCAACTTCAATGAATGCGTATGGTGATGTAGTGAACGAAGTCTTATAGATATCTTTAATGTGCTGAGGAATTCCATTGATGCCAGAAATATCTCCCTGATGAACAATAATTTCTCCTTTAACTTTATCCCAAATACCCATGTTTTTAAGATCCTTCACCAAGTTGTGGTTGATATCAACATACTTTCCTGAAATTTTATTTCGTGAAAAGATTTGAGCAAATCTTGGGTCAATACCTGGTGTAGTTCCTGCAACAAGACCAATGTTTGCATTTGGAGCAACGGCCATTAATGTTGCATTTCGCATTCCCTTCTTTACCTTTGCCCGGAGAATATCCCAATTTAATCCTTTATGTTTACTTTCTCGAGTCACGGTAAGCTTTCGTCCTCGGTCTGCTTCTACGCGTGCAATACTATCGATAGGCACCATTCCTTGTGACCATCCAGATCCCTGGAAGTTTGTATAACTCCCTCGTTCTGCTGCAAGATTTGCTGATTCGTCAATTGCCATATAGCTTACGAATTCAAAAATTCGATCAGCAAAATCCCAGGCATGTTCTGAATCATATGAAAGACCCAATTGCTCAATAGTATCTGAGAATCCCATCACGCCAAGACCAACAGCTCGGTTTTCTTTGTCAGACTTAACAGCTTCTTTAATAGGAAGTATGTTGATATCAATAAGGTTATCAAGCTGTCGGATTGCCATTCGAACTGAATCCTCAAGCTTCATCCAATTTATTTCTTTTCCATTAATATGTGCGGCAAGATTCAATGATGCAAGATTACATACCGCTACATTATCTCGATCCTGAGGCAAACAAATTTCAGTACACAAATTACTCATGTGAATAGTACCGGTGTTGTTGTTGAGCGCGCGAAGGTTGATAGTATCTTTCCAAGTGAGCCAAGGATGAGATGTAGTCTGAAGCATCACAAGAATCTGTCGGAATTGTTCACGTGCTGGCACCTTTTTATAGGTTCGCATTTTACCAGCATCTGCCATAGCAATATATTCTGCATAGCGTTTTGTAAATGCTGCGCCATAGAGTTCATTGAGATCTGCTGCATCTGCAGGGTCAAACATATACCAATCATCATTTCGCTCTACTCGCTTCATGAATTCGTCAGTCATGAATACTGAAGTGTTGGCAGTTCGCATTCGGAGATAATCGTCTCCTGCATTATGCTTCCAATCAAGAAATTCTGGAAAATCCAAATGCCAGTTTTCCATATAGAAACAAAGAGCACCTTTCTTCTTTCCACCTCGCTGAATAGCTCGAATAGCTGTATCAATAATTTTTGCAAATGGTGTTGGACCAGTTGAAACTCCTCCGAAGTTTGACTTCAATGGAGAACCCGCTGCTCGAAGCTTTGTAATAGATAATCCAATTCCCCCAGACCCTTTTGAAAGAAGCATCACATCAGATACTGATTTTGCGATGTGTTCCATATCATCGTGCATTTCAAGGAGAAAGCAGTTTGAGAGTGCAGGTCGAGTTGTTCCGGCTCCAAGATTTGTTGAGCCTCCAGCAAGATATTCATGCTTTGACATCTTGTTATAAAACTTCTTTGCCATTTCTGTAGGATTCTTCTCATTGTATGAGAGCCCCATAGCAATACGCATAAAAAGATACTGCGGAGTTTCCAAAGGCTGCTGTTTCATATCTTTCAATCCGTATCGATTTAAAAGACCGTCTACTCCAGCATACATAAAGATTTGATCTCGCTCTATTTTGAGGTAGTTTGCTAGTTCTTCAAGATCATACTTTTCCTCCATATTCTTGTGGAGTCGATTGGCAGCAATTCCTCGCTTGATATAAGCAACAAATCCATCACGATGTTTTTGCTTAAGTTCATCTGCATCATCCCAATTACATTCACCAATAACTTTTCGATAGACAGTTTTTAGAAGAAGTCGTGTCGCAACTTTATCGTATTCAATATCTTCTTTGATATTTTGAACAGCAGCGTTGATCGTCGCCTGATCAAGTTCTTCTGTTGTAATACCATCATAGAGCGTAAGACGTGTTTCGGTTGCAATCTGGGTTACCATTGCAACAGGATCGGTAAGACCGAAACATGCTCGTTCAATAGAACGGTTAATCTTATCTGCATTAAACGGAACTTTTGTACCGTCGTATGTGGTGATGGATATACTCATAAGCTATAGCGACTATCTTCTAATTAATAACTTTAAAAACGTATCTCATTTTACATTAGAAATCGAGTGCATAGATGAGCAAACAACCATTTTTCTTGAACATGTAACAAGCTTGGGGCCATGTAAACCCCCTGAGCCTCAAAAACAGCTAGGATTCGACTATTTTCTTAGTCTAGATTAGTTTTATCTTCTGTATTGTAATGATAATACTGATGAGTTCTGTGGATAACATGAATAAATTATGAAGGTCCATCCCCTATCTACGCTTTGTGATTTCTAAAGTTCTGTAATAATGACCTCATAATAACTCATCACTATGCGAATACTACTTATTGAAGACGATGTGAATATTCAGGAATTTTTAAAAGCAGCATTAGAATCTGAAGGTTATATAGTAGATGCCGTAAGTGATGGTGAGAAGGGATCATATGTAGCTCGTACAAATGAATACGATACGATCATCTTAGATTTGGCATTACCTAAAAAAGATGGACATACGGTATGTACTGAAATTAGAGCATCTGGCAAAACAACTCCGATTATAATGCTCACCGTCCTCAGTGATATTCAAGAAAAAGTGCGACTTCTCAATTCAGGAGCAGATGACTATCTTATAAAACCATTCTCATTTAAAGAATTGCTCGCGCGAATCCGAGCACTACTCCGTCGCCCCCTACATATAGAAGCAGATATATTGAAAGTTGCCGATCTCACTATCGATACGGCTCGACAAAAAGTATTACGTAACAGCAAAGAAATTTATCTCACGAGGAAAGAATTTTCTCTTTTGGAATATCTCATGCGACATCGAGGCAATGTTGTATCACGTGGCATGATAATGGAACATGTGTGGAATGCTGATAGTGATCCATTCTCAAATACAATCGAGGCTCACATTTTAAATATACGAAAGAAAGTTGATACACATAAAACATGCAAACTCATTCACACCTTGCCAGGTCGAGGCTACAAAATAGAATCAGTATAATTAACTAGCAACAAGTTCTGCAGATACTATTAATCGTTGCATATAGGTCTTCAACTCTTTATTCCATTCCCCTTCACAGGTAATAAGCTTTATTGATGGAGTTCCTGTAGTCTGAAATATAGAGGCTGTATCTTTTGTATCATGAGGAAAGTCTTGTATACCCGTTACCTTAAAGTGAATTTTCTTTCCTTCTTTATTTACTATATAGATATCATCTCCTGCTTTAAGAGTCTTGAGATGCTTAAACACACCAGCAAGTCCAACGCCATTATCTACATGCCCGTCAAAAACAGCTATCCCATTGTCACCTGGCATAGAACCATGACGATACCATCCTACATCCGTGTAATTTGAAGGTACAGACATTGTTCCTTTTTTAGTCATCCCTACATGTTGCACATGAGCATCTACATGTAGTACGGGAATTTGTAATCTATCAGGTGTGATCGCATCAGGTTGAGCTGGAGTAGCAGGAGTCACAGGTTCAATTACCACCACCTCTTCTTCACGTGGTGGAGCTATATATGCACGAGTTAAGGTATGAATGAATATCGTGCCACATGCAAGGGTTAAAATCGCTACAAGAATGTATGTTATATTCTTCATAGATATGATTATAACAAAACCTCCATGATGGAGGTTTGCTACACAAGATAGTGGTGCACATTACACAGTCTTTCGTCGAACAAGGTATGCTACTCCAGCTACAGCGGCTACTCCTGTTGCAAGAAGAAGGGCTGCATTGAGAGCTGCATTAGCACCTGTACCAGTATTTGGTAGTCCAGGAGCTGATGCATCAGTTGTTGTCATTGATGAATCGCTTCCAACTCCAGTTCCTGTAGTCCCCTGTGTTTGGGTTGTTGTTGTCGCGCCTGTTGTTGTATCAAGAGTTTGAGCTCCTGCTACGTTTGCTACAACGAGTGCGAGAGACAATATACTTAAAGCTGCTATTTTTTTCACCATAGTGTTTTTGTTTAAAATGTAATAATTACTGATGGAATGTAACCATCTGTGTTTAGAAACGAATGAGGTTTAGCTTTCTTACAGTCGACAATGTTTTACTCCATTGAAAACTTTATTGGTCTAATACTTTTCATTATTCTTGCAATCGCATGGGTGCTTAATCGTGCAGCATTAGGGTCATTTTTATCGGTCTCAACAACAGAAGGTGGATTACGTACTGAGCAACTAAGATTAGAGCAAAAAATAAAAGATCAAGAAAAAGAATTAGCTGTATTACATCAAGAAAAGTTAGCCCAGCTCTATAGATTTGCTGAGTTTGGTAAAATATCATCGGGTATTTTTCATGACCTTATAAATCCTTTAACTGCTATTTCACTCAATATTAATCAATTAGATCCAGCAAATCTTCAAATCATAGAAACCAAAAAGTACATACAGAGAGCTCTAGCAGCAAGTACACAAACGCAAAAGATTATTTGTGCGCTTCAGAATCAACTATCATTTCAAAATACAAATATACTATTTAGTCCTCAAAAAGAACTTGAGAATGTTCTCTTATTGCTTGGATACAAAGCCCGAAGAGCAGAAGTGCATCTTCAAACTAAAATTAAAAAAGTCTCTGAGCTATTTGGAAATCCTATCAGATTTCAACAAATTATCGCGAATCTTATCTCAAATGCAATAGATGCATATGATGGTAAAAACTCTTTTTCAAAAAAAGTGATTTATATTTCTTTAAGTTCCTATTACTCACATCTTAGAGTAACTATTAAAGATTTTGGTACTGGCATACCGCTCAGTTTAGTTTCGAAGATCTTTGATCCCTTTTTTACAACAAAAGCCCACTACAAAGGGATGGGCTTAGGTCTATCTTCTACTAAAACATTTATTGAGAAAGATTTTAATGGAAATATCTCTATTGAAAGTGTGGCAGGGATTGGAACAAAATTTATCGTTGAACTACCGTATCTTCCTTCCCCCAAATAATTACAGCGAGGACAATGGCGAATGCAATTCCAAAGAGAAATAGATGGAAATTATGCTGAAAAAAGCTGTGTTGTACTATAGGAGCAGCAACATGCTCCGTACTGTGATCTACCCCATTATGAGCTAACACTGTTGGCGTACTAAATATTGTATTCATGAGTATATAATACCCACACTATCTTTAATTCGTCAATGTGTTATACTGCGGGCCTATGGAAGAACCAACGTTCCCTATGCGAATCAATAAGTATCTAGCTTGGAAAGGTGTGGCTACACGCCGAGATGCAGATAAATTGATTTCCCAAAAGAAAATTCTCATTAATGGCCGTTTTGCCGTACTTGGAGATAAGGTTGATGAAGGCGATGAAGTGGAAGTAAGTTCACGACAAAAGCCAAAGTCATATGTTTATTTTGCTTACAATAAGCCAAAAGGCATTATTACGCACTCACCACAAAAAGGTGAAAAAGACATTAAGTCTGTAGTTCCCATGAAGGATGTATTCCCTATTGGACGTCTTGATAAAAACTCTTCAGGGCTTTTGATTCTTACAAATGATGGACGAATTACTGATCGACTATTGAATCCTGAGTATGTTCACGATAAAGAATACATAGTTAAAACAGTAAATAATTTACGCCCAAGCTTTAAAGAGTATATGGAAAAGGGAGTAGATATCGAAGGATATATAACCAAGAAATGTAAAGTAACAGTTACTGGGGATGACACATTCAAAATCACCCTTACAGAAGGAAAGAAACATCAGATCCGCCGAATGTGTTCAGCAATGCACAATGAAGTTATTGATCTAAAACGAACTCGAGTTATGAATATTTCTTTAGGCACACTAAAGCCTGGTGAATACAAAAAGATTGAAGGACCCCAGCTTGAGCAATTTTTAGCGAGCCTTGGATTGTAAGAGTCTTAGCTTCTCCTCGCGTTTCATTTTTTTGAGCTCATATTCCCGCTTTGAAGCTTCACTTCTGTTTTTAAACTCTTCAAAATACGAAAGCACGACAGGCCGTCGTGCTTTTGTATATTTTGCTCCTTTTGGTGATGTATTATGTTCTTGTACTCTTCGAGTAAGATCAGTAGTTATACCTACATATAGTGTTGTATCTGCACACTCTAGTATGTAAACATAATAGTTCATGAGTACGTATAGAGAACTATGCAACTGGTGTTGTTTCTGTAACTACAGTTCTTTCAATTACAGGTTGTTCCACAATTGGATTTACTAAATCTTTAAGTCTCAAAACTTCTTCTTCAAGTCTCTTGTTCTGTTTCTTAAGAGCTGAAAGTTTCATCTGAGTCTTTATAAATTCAGGAATAGAAACAAGAATACTTATAAGTACCCCTGCGACCATAGCAAGAACCAACACAAGAGCTAATGATCCTTCAAGATTCCATCCTAAAAATGCAATTGAAATAGTAGTGAGATTTTGCAATGCAAAAATTACTGCAACAGCACCAAGTAACAATCCTAGAACGAGAAAGAATAACATATGTTTTTTATTTTTCGAGATCTAATGTCTCATCAATTCTAATTTTTTCTACAAACTCAGGCACGTGACTTACCAGCACCATAGCTCCTTCATACTTATTTAGGGCTTCTGCAATTACAGGAATATGTCGGAAGTTGATATGGTTTGTTGGCTCATCGAGGATAAGCAACCCTGGCTTCTGTAACACTAGACGTGCAAACGCTACTAATCCTTTCTGTCCTTCAGATAAGCTACCAATTTTTGTACGCATCATTTCTCCATTAATAAGAAACCCTGCAGCTGTCGAACGCATATTTTCTTCTATCTGCTTATCCATTACAGCCATGAGAGCATCATATACAGTGTCATCAAAATTGAGCGTAGAAAAATCCTGTCTATAGTACCCCACTCTGATTCCATCAGTAATTGTTGCCCCTTTTGCAGTTCCATTTGCGAGAGATTCAAGTAATGTAGTCTTCCCAATTCCGTTTGGTCCTTTCAAAAGTAGATGCTGATTTCGTTTTAGAGAGATAGTTGCCTTTCTTGTTACAGGCTTATGAGTCTTAGGATTCATAGTCATCAACGAAGTGATATTCAAAATCTCACCAACAAAATCTGGCTGAGACTGAATAATAAAAGGTCGAATAGTTCGATCTTCTTTTCGAATATCTACAATTTCATCTTCAAGCTCCTCTGCCTTTTCTCGCATTCGCTTTGCAACGAGACGCATCTGACCTCCTTTATTTGCAAAGAAGTTAGCCTTATCTTTATTATCTTGAATTTCTTTTGCTAACTGTGCATTCTTTCGATTTTCTTTTTCGATTCGAGCAGAAATATTTTTCACTACATCTAGGTAGTTACCATCATACTGCTCAATCTTTTTAGTAAATACATCAAGATACAACACTCCATGGGTGAATGAGTTCAAAAAGTCAGCATCGTGAGAAATAACTAATACAGTCTTTTTATATTCAATCAAGAATTTAGTAAGATGTTCGATCCCTGCTTTATCCAAGTTGTTGGTAGGCTCATCAAGCAATAGAATATCTGGATCCTGAATCAATGCTGAGGCAAGCAAAAGTCGCGCTTGTTGTCCTCCAGAAAACGCTCGAATGATTTTATCTTTAGGTGCATGAAGATTAACCACATCAAGAACTTTATCTATACGTGGGTCAATATCATAAATTTTAGTATCAAAACACTTCTCAAAAAACTCTCGAACCGTGAGATCAAGCTGATCACGAGGAATAACCTGTCGTGATGTTGCTATAGTTAATTTATTATTAATGTGGATATCACCTGATTCCTTTTTATTACTTCCATTAATAAGTCCAAAAAGAGTACTCTTACCTGCACCGTTTTGACCCATAATAGTTACCTTTGTTCCTTTGCGCACTGAAAAACTAACCTCATCTAAAATAGGTTTGTTGTGGCCATATTCGAATGAAACTTCATCGAATCTTATTATTACTTCTCCGCTTGACATAGTTTTATAAGATTACCTTATTTTTCGATAAATGGGAAGCTATTTGAGTAATTCTTACTATTGCCATAAATACAAATACGTGGTATTGTGTGCACTGGCGTCAATAACCAGTCTCTGCCTTTTCGGAGTACGTGACCATGTCCTTTTCAATCCCGGTTCTCATGATCGGTCTCGGCCTGGTGCTGTTGCAAGCGGTCTGCGCTTACTTGGACGGATTCCTGACCCAAGCACAGATGCGCCGGCGCGGCATTATGAACGGTTACTCCTTTATGGAGCATGGCGGCATGTGGGCAGATGTGTTCGTGATTACGCCCCTGGTGGCGTTCATCATGGGCAACTACAAACTGCCCTTCTACACCGGCCCGGGCATCATCACTATGATGTTCCTGATGTTTGGGGCAATAGGACTCGGCATGTTGTTTAGCAGGCAAGCGCTTGAGCATCCGGAGGCTCATACTCACGACGGACAAACCACCGCTGCGGGATGGGTTCACGGCCTCTATGCGGTGTTTGGACTGTCGGTGTGCGTCCTGTTCTACTTATTTCCGGTAGTGCCTCAGATAAGCACACGGGACCTGCTGATCGTCTCGAGCATCCTCACCCTGTTCTTCCCGCTCGGGATGATGAAGTTCAGCAAACAGTGGAAGCCCGACCGCAACTTCTGGATCTTCCTATCGATCGAAGTCGTTGCCCTCTGGTCAGTCACCCTTGTCCGCATGAAGTGGACGTAACATAGCATTCATCTCGCGATGGTGCTTTTTTTTACCCGCCCATTTGCCAAGTACGAATGGCATCTAATGGAGAAATAAGCATAATAATATTTAATGTAAGATTATCTCGAATCATATACCCCACCCACACCTCCATAAATATAATGAGTGCAATAGATACCCAAACTGGGAATTTGCGTGCTAGGAAAAATCCAACAAACATATACAAAATATCAGCAATCGAATTTAAAATACTATCACCGTTGTAATCAAGTGAGACTGTTGATTCACGATATCGATCAATAATAAAACTAGAATTTTCTAGGATTTCCCATCCAGCCTCAACACCTGTTGCAAGCAATAAACAAAACCATACAGGCCACTTGCCCCTACTAATTAATCTAAAGAATCCATAAAATACAAATCCGTGAATGATGTGTGAAAATGTATACCAATCAGAAATATGTTGAGAGCTTCCTGAAGTATCTCCCCACGTTTGCCAAAACAATGTATAGCCACATGCGCACAGCGCATTGCGTCCCATCATATATTCAATAACCCCAGCCAAAACTACGACTCCTAGTGTTAAAACTACATAGCCCCATGTTGGGATTCGGTTATACCATTTTGTTGAAGGATTCATATATTAATTTGATACTTGAAAATATTTTGTTGACCCATTCCATCCTTCCTCACTTGCTTCAAGCACGCCTGTTCCACCACCTGGAGTTGGTGCTGTAACGCTCGTAAGTGTCACACGCTCATTATCATTTTCAAGATTTGCAAACACAGCGCATTTCCCTTCAGCATCTACTATATATTTATATAAACTTTCTGTCTCAGATCCCTGTGGATCTCGAGGGATCTGATTTACATACTGTGCAAGCTGCGCATTTTGGGCAACGAGCTCTGGAACTAAATCTGTGAGGTCATATGTCCCTGCCCCAGCTTCTGGAACATAACAAGTTGAAGAGATTGCCAATCTTCCAATCTGTGCAATTTCATATTTTCTTTTCGCATCACGTGCTTTACCACGAGCTGTGTTTACTGCGGTTAAAATAATAGCTGCCAAAATTCCAATAATTGCGATAACAACCAACAGCTCAATAAGTGAGAATCCTTTCTTTTTCATACCTCTAGTGTACACCCAAGCTAAATTCTATAAAAGGGTTATAATACATTCGTGATTACGTTAACTCATTATTTTAATTGGATTACCTCGCTTGGTGGGCATGCGAGTAGAAGCGTAACTCAGTTTATCCGATATACCCTTTCAAGCAGTTCTACTTTTGCTTTTGATCTTTTCCTATTATGGATATTTACTGATATTCTCAAGATTCATTATATAGTAGCAATTATTATTTCATTCATGATCGCAATTACTGTAAATTATATGTTAAGTAGAACCTGGGCGTTTAAAGGCACGCACAGATCTATTGGGAAAGGATACATCTACTTCTTACTTATTGCTCTTAGTAGCCTATTGCTTATCATAGGGCTCATGATCATCTGTGTTGACGTACTCCATATGAGTTTCATCACATCAAGAATAACAGTAGGTGCCCTTGTGGGTATTTGGAATTTCCTAATGAACAAATATGTAAATCTAAAAGTACACTAGTGCTTTATAATTCTTGTTCAATTTTGTTTGCTTCTAGTCGTTCTTTTCGTAAATCCACTCGTATTAAAGCAAACAAACTCATGTACACATTTGCTATCCAAACTAAACTAAATCCTGCAAGTACATATCCTCTCCAATCAGTAAATAACAATGTATAGTTTGTAAAATACAGTACTGCAATAGTTACATAATGACTAAAGCAATATTCACAGGTAAATAAATAGAAGAATTTACGAGTGATTATGCTCTTACTTTTTCTACTTCGGCGTTCACAAAACTCACGAGCCTCTCGAAAAACCTCTTCATGAGTAACTGTCCATGCAATGCAGGCAATTGGAATAGCTAAAATAAAAAGCGTTAGGATTTCAGACATAAGTATTTAATTACTTTTACTAGTATTTTTTAGCTAAGTATTTTCGATTTACGTAATAGGTCATATAGCCTACTCCAATCACAGCAAATCCACAGATAATAAGTGCCAATGGCCATCCTACAGAATCAAGGAAGTATTTTGAAGTTAGTTTTATAATATGCCCCACAAGGAAAGCCGCGGCAATCACGAGCATTGCTCTATTTTTTACAAACACACTTAGATAAAATGTTGCAAAGATAAGTACTATATAAGGAAGGTCCCACATTCCACCAAGACTAATTCCCCCACCTAAAATTGCGAGCGTACCTGCTCCATAAAAAA
This sequence comes from Patescibacteria group bacterium, assembly GCA_040387855.1. NCBI lineage: Bacteria > Patescibacteria group bacterium. Next base: position 223,267 of record JAZKCY010000001.1, on the reverse strand, counting down.
GATGTGTAATAGATGCTCGTTGAGTTACTTTTTCTACAGATCCAACTTTTTTTGATGAGTATCCATATGCTACTGCACAGTACGAAATACCGAGGAGCATTGTTGCCCAAATAATAATATCGTTATCAAAGAGTTGATTATCAAGTATTTTTAGTAAGAAAGCATAGTATGCCCATGTAGCATACCCTGCAATGACAACAGTAAGAATATTTTTTCGAGCAACAAATTGTGCAACACTATAGATACAAACAAAAACCAACGCAATCACTACTTGTGCAGAGATATCTACAAATACATTCATTTCATCAAGTAAGATGAAAGTTCCAAAGGGAGCCAAAACAGCTGATAACATAAACATTACTTGAGAGAGGGTATCATGCACAGACTTACTTAGTGTGAGACCAGCAAGATATGTTACAAGTGCAATTCCAAGAGTAGATCCCACACGGCCTATGAATCCAATATCATCCCAATTTTGACCAAGAAGAATAATAACTCCAATCAACACAATGATTGCTCCAATAATATAGAAAACATTAATAAGGTTTCTTGAGGAGTGTTCAGGTGACACGACTGTGTTTGGAGTAGTACCAGTAGCAAGTACAGATTGTACCTGTGGAGTATCAATTCCAGCTAATGCAGCAAGGTCATCACGAGAAATATTTCCCTGTGCGACCTGATTTTGAATAAATGAAATGATCTGTTGCTTGTCCATATATTTTTATTTTATCCAGCCTAATAAGGTAAAATTATTTTCATAGTAATAACCAGCACTATCTAATCCAATAAGCTTCTTTCCCCCTTTACCCTTTGAAATGAAATATCCACTATTATTGCCATTACTACCAAACAGTTCAAAGACTCCATTATGATTGTATCTATATGCCACAATGTATCCATCTGGAGATGATGGACCCACATCAATTTTTAGTGATTGTGCCTCGGTAAAGCTAATTTCTTTGTTTGTAGAATCTTTAACATTGTAACGATACAATTTTGGTGCATCGATTATAACTCTTGTGTCATTTTCATTCAGCTTTGGTAATTCAACTGGGCGTTGAACAAGTCCTCCATTTTCGATTGCATACGTATTTTTATAGACAGTATTGTAATTGTAATTATTTCGGTCAGCCATTGTATATAAAAAATCATGCTGAGGTTTAATAAAAACATTTGGTAGATATACGACTACTGCAATTAATAATATAAATACAAATGGTAATGCCAGACCTACAATAAGTGGTAAATTTTTTTTCATGATAGTTTGCTCTAGTGTAACAAAATTGTAGCACAAGCATATTTATATACCAGCTACATAGTAATAACTCACACTAACTCAGCAAAGTAAGTATCTTACAACCGAGTCGTCATAGACAACTTACAACACAGTACTGGCAAGTAATATTCATTTAACTTTATAACTTATGAAAAAAAATATAGCATTTAAACTTTCTCAACTGACGCTCCTACTAGTCTTAGCGTTTCTATTCCAAGACGTGACGCATGCACAAACAGCTAGCTCAACTGAATCAGCAAGCACAACACAAGAGACTGCAATTATTGACCTAGATGTCACAGCAACAACAACATCTGCAACATCAACAGATATGATGACAGTTGGAACAACGACACAAGAGGTGGCAACAACAACCATGATCCATGTGCCAGACAATGGTTTGGTGTGGCTCGTTAATGGTTTGGTTCCATGTACTGATCCAATGCTCTGTGTTGGATCATGGGATGGTACAGAATGGATGAGGAATGGTGTTCAGTTCCTTATGAAGTGGAACGGCACTGAGTGGAACTTCTGGTCACATACATCAACTCAAGCAACCTCAACGTCAACAACAACTCCAGGTACATCTACAACAACACCTGAATATCACAATTCAATGTATCCAAGCATGAAGCTTATGCCAATGAGTCATACAGTAATGACAGGTCAAAGTATTGATTTTAGTGGAACCAATTTCCCTCATGAAGAAGATATTTGGATTTATAGAGATGGAGTACGAGTAGGACAAGCACACGCTGATGGTGGCGGAAATTTCACAACTGGATCAATGAGTATGCCTTCAACTCCTGGTATGTATACCTACACTTTTGTGGGAGCAACTACAGGTGTAAATATGTCATCAATAGTTACAGTGCAATAAAAATAGTTATATAGATTATTTTAAAAACAGGACTCTCAAAAAGAGCTTCTGTTTTTTATTATTTAGTTACAAACATATACAGAATCTGCCGCAAAGCCACCATCATTATTCACATCTCCAACAAGAGTTACTCTTACACCTATTTTCAAATCTGAAATAGAACCATCCCCTGAAGATATTTTTATTTTAGTCTTATCTGTAAGATACACAATTTGCTTCTTGCCGTTTTTTAATTCAAGAGTAAATGTAGTATCTCCAACACTAATAATCTTACCGTTGCCTCCAGTACCATTACAAAGGTCACGTTGATTTGTAGTACTTTCCTCACTACTTCTCACACCAGGTTCAAAACCTAATTGCAATTTTTGATAACCATAGAACACAACTGCACCAGCAATTCCCAAAATCAATACAGCTATAATGATTCTATTTTTGGGATTCAAGAAACGCATGATCTTTGCAAGTACACAATATATCCAATACCCAATCATGAAACCAAAAGCATTGAGAATAACATCATCGATATCAAATATTCCCACCTGCAAGAGCACTTGTAGTACTTCGATTATGAGGCCAGAAGCAGCAGCAATTAAAAAAGATTTTTTCCACGTTATATTCTTATAGATTAACGGAATAAGAAATCCCAACGGCACAAGTAATATAATATTTCCGACTAGATTTATACCAGCAATAACCAATCCCCTATGACCAAACAAATATGGCAGAATGGTTTTAAACGGAATAAAGTTGGCAGGATTGTCTGTAGTAGTTCCACCAAAATTTAATTTAACCATGCCAACTTTAATAAGTGGGACATCTTTAAGTACCATTACTTTGATCAAGATCAAACTATATGCAATAAAAAGAAATAGTGCGGTTAATCGTTTATACATATCTCACTATAGTAGACCTATTGAAATTGAATGTAAATTGGTCGCGGAGTTAGTTTCAACAACTGCTCAGGAGTGAGTATTCCAGTACTTGGTGGTAAGAGATCATGTTTATAAAACAATTTAAATCCAGTGAATTGCACAGGTTCATCAACGACAATGTCTCGATATGTTCTTAGTTTTTGTGCCTGAGGTCCCCAACCATCCATATCCATAACTATCTGCACTTCTGGCAGTAACTTAATATTTTCAGATCCAGTAACCATGCGAGTAGTAAAGCGATGAATAACAAGTACCTTTGGTGGAAGATTATTTTCTTTAACAATTTTCGCTAAGAAATTTGTAGCATAATTAATATCATCAGAATTAAATGTTCCAATAACAGATCCCGGCTTCGCACCTGTTTTCATAGAAAATTCCGGATCAATACCTAAATGTACATTTGGCAACTTCAAATATTGCTCAAGTGGTGCAAGCTCTGCTTGAAGATTACTTAATCCCACCTGAACATCGAGGAAAACTATGCCGTCTACTTCTTTTGCTAAATCAATAGCTTTTTGGATGTGCTCATCTGGCATGCGAAGACGATACATTCCATCTTTTCCAGGTGAACCTTGTGCTGTGGTTACAATATAATGAATTGCAGGAATTGCTGGAGTGCTGGGATCAGCTGCGTTCCATTTAGCTACTTCAGCTTTAAGCATCTTAAGCATTTGATCAGGCGGATATTCTCCAAGCACGCCCATCTTTGTAGAATAAAAATTTCCGTAGTACGCAAGTATGCGATTGAATGGCAACAATGCCCCCTCTTTTGGATATGCACCAGCAACTGGCCATGGCTTGTTAGGGATACGTACTGACACTGTATCTGAACTCACTGGCAAAGGAGGGGTCGATGTTGCTTCAGTAGAACTCGCGCTTATTTTTGGTGCAGGATTATTTGCTAAAGCAATCATCTTTTCATTGTAGAGAGCTTTATCAAGTGTTGGAATAACGATACTAGTCTTTTCAGAAGTTGTTGCGGCTACACCGGCAACATATTCATGACTAGATAGAGTACCTGAAATAAAATAGAGAAAGCTTATTCCAGCAGTGATACCAAAAACAATAACCACTATTTGTGGAATATATTTGTTCTGTTTTTTATTATCTTTCTTTTTCCGTTTGATAGCCTATTTAGTATAGCATTGGATGTTGATTTCAGAATCCACATATCAAACTCAAAAGTCTTTGCTGCGGGACTAGGACTCGAACCTAGATACTCTGCTCCAGAGGCAAATGTCCTACCATTAGACGATCCCGCAATACCTTCTGTGAAACAAAAGGGTTTCTCTAAAATACCTCAAAATGGGGATATAATCAAGCTAGTTTCACAGAGGGCTTTTTGTTCTTCAATGATGCTTTTACAAATTCAGAGAATAACGGATGAGGTGCTAAAGGACGGGCTTTAAACTCTGGATGAAACTGAGTACCTAGAAAAAACGGATGAATATCTTGAGGGAGTTCTGCAATTTCCATAAGTGTGCCATCTGGGGAAGTGCCTGAGAAAACAAGACCAGCTTGTTCTATTTGTTCCACAAATTTTGGATTTACTTCATAACGATGTCGATGACGTTCCAAAACACTTTCTATCCCATACGCTTTTCGAGCAATTGTTCCTTTCTTCAAATGCGCTTCGTATTGTCCAAGCCTCATAGTGGCACCAAAGTTTCCGGCTTCTAAATGCTTTTTCTGGTGCTCCATAATATCGATTATTGGATACTGCGTTTTCTTATTTATTTCAGTAGTGTGTGCACCTTTAAGTCCTACAACATTACGTGCATATTCAATAGTCATGAGCTGCATACCATAGCACAGTCCAAGGTATGGGATTTTATTTTCTCGTGCATACGTAATTGCTTTAATGACTCCTTCAATTCCTGATTCACCAAAACCTCCAGGCACTATTACCCCATCATAATTTGAAAGCTCAGATACATCCCTATCGCCAGTTTCATAATGCTTTGAATTTATCCATGTGAGATTTGGTTTTGCTCCTTGATGGTACGCAGAAAACTTTATGGCTTCTATGACAGATACATAGGCATCTGAAAGTACAAAGTCGCCAGTATCAAAATATTTTCCAACTATTGCTATGTTTAATTCTTTGCTGCCATTTTTAGTTTTAGCAACAAATTTTTTCCAATCACTGAGCCCATCATCTTTATTTTTTGCTCGAAGATTTAAATCTTTCAAAATAATGTCGCCGATTCTATCTTTCTCAAAGTTAACGGGTACATCATAAATACTTTTAATGTCAGGAGCAGAAATCACATGATCTTCCTGCACACTACATGAAAATGCAATTTTTTCTTTTCGCTTATGATCAAGCGGATGTGATCCTCGCGCAATAATAATATCTGGTTGTACTCCATATGAGTTGAGTTGTCGCACAGCATTTTGTGTAGGTCGAGTCTTCATTTCACCCAACGTACTTGGAATTGGAAGATACGAAACAATCACAAAAATAACATCCTGGGGATGTTTTACTTTAAGAATTCGAGCTGCCTCGATAAACATTACGTTTTGATAGTCACCAATAGTTCCTCCAATTTCAATAATAGAGATATCTGATGCATGGTGATCGGCTGACTTTTTCCAACGACGGATGATTTCTTCAGTGGTGTATGGGAGTGGATCGACGCATTTTCCATTGTATCCAAGATTTCGTTCTTTCTGAATGATATGGAGATAAATCATTCCTGAGGTCATATAATCTTCAGGAATCAAATCGACATTCAAGAAGCGTTCGTAGTTACCCATGTCCTGATCTGTTTCTAGCCCTGAGTCGAGTACAAAGGTCTCTCCGTGCTCAGTAGGATTCATTGTACCTGCATCTACGTTAAGATAAGGGTCAATCTTTATGGGATTGACCTTGAAACCTTTTGCTTGAAGTATTTGACCGATTGAAGAGGTGGCGATACCCTTGCCCACTCCAGACATTACACCTCCCACAACAAAAATGTATTTATGATTTTTTTTCATGCTGACGTATGGTTATCTTTTGTGATTATCTATTAGACTCTTAAATATCTTCGTACGGCCAAATAACTTGATACTGCCCCAATAACAATTCCAGCTACCAACAACATCACAAACACTTGACCAAAGTTTGTAACATAATAGTTGTACACATTTATTCCTGTGAAGAAGTTTTCTGTTGCTCTACCTAAATAGTATGTTGCTGGAAAAAAGATTGCTCCAGCAATAATTGCTGAGAACATTCCGTACATAATACCAATGATAACAAATGGACCTCGTACATATTTTGAACTAGCACCCACCAATCGCATAACAGCAATTTCTTCTCGAGAAATATAGATAGCCAATCGAATAGTGTTGAAGGTAATCATAATAGACATGACCACAAGCAAGATCATAATAAAGAATCCTAATCGTTGACCTGATTCAATAATCTTAGTAAGTGTATCAATAGCTACTTTATTTTCATTGTAGTTAACATCATCAACTATTGGAGTACCATCTAGTGCAGACACACTACTCTTTTCTAAAAAAGTAACGATTCCAGAATACTGAGATGGTTCTCTTGCCTTCACATTCAAAACTGCGCCCAATGGGTTATCCTTAAGTTCTTCAAGCGCCTGAAGTGTAAACTGATCGTTTTCATGCTTCTTTTTGAAGTTTGCCAACTCCTGCTCTCGTGAAGAGTAATTTACTTGTGCAACTTCAGGAAGAGTTTTAAGAGAATCCTGAATTGCCAAGATATCGCTTTCTTTTGCTGTAGTTACAAAGTACACGTTGATATCAACTTTATCTTTAATTTGGATAAGTGCAGAATTTAATAGAGCACTCATAAATACAATAGAGCCAAGCACAAAAAGCGTAATAGTCATTACGAGTACTGAAGCAAGAGAAACAAACCCATTTCTCCAGAAATTAACAAACCCAGCTCTTATTACACGTTTAGTATTTGTCCACAACATTATAAATTTGAATTATAGGATATATCGTCCTTCTTTATCATCACGAGTAATTCTTCCATTTTCTATGGTTATCACACGGCGGTTTAATGCATCAATAACACCTTTATTGTGCGTAGTCAGAATTACGGTAGTACCTAAATCATTGATCTTCTTTAAAATCTGGACAATCTCATAGGTATTAATTGGATCAAGATTTCCTGTTGGCTCATCAGCGATAATTATATCAGGATGATTTACAATTGCTCGTGCAATTGCAACTCGCTGCTTTTCCCCTCCAGAAAGCTGGCCAGGGAAATTCCACATTTTTTTACCAAGATCAACGAGTTCGAGAACATGTGGTACATCTGAAGCAATTTCTTCGTCGCTCTTACCTGCTACTTCCATAGCAAAAGCAATATTTTCATATGCTGTTTTATTTGGAAGCAAGCGAAAATCCTGAAACACAGCTCCAATCTTTCGACGAAAATGGTTGATCTGATTTTTACTGAGTGTATGAATGTCGGTTGACTGAAAATACACCTTCCCATCAGAAGGTCGTTCTTCAGCTAATAACATTTTAAGCAAGGTAGTTTTTCCTGCTCCTGAGTGTCCCACTATTGAGACGAATTCATTGGGTTCGATGGTAAAACTGATATCTTCAAGTGCTATTGAATCGTCAGTATATACTTTTGAAACATTGTCGAAGTAAATCATAATGCTCTATCTATTGTAGTATCTTGAGCTACAAATGCAACCTCTATAATCTTATTGTTTAGAGCGCTCGTTCGGCATCAATAAACTCATCAAGCGCACCATTCAATACTTTGTCGGCATCATGGACGGTCACATCAGTACGATGATCCTTTACCATTTTGTATGGATGAAGAACATATGAACGGATCTGACTACCCCATTCAATGTCTGTTGTTGAGCTAATTGAAAGTCCAGCTGCTTTTTTCTTTTCATCATCTTCTTGTTTCTTGTAGAGCTTCCCCTTAAGCAAGGCAAATGCTTTTTCTTTATTCTGAGCTTGAGATCGTTCTGATGTTACATGCACAGAAATATTTGTAGGAATATGCACAATACGTACCGCTGTCTCTCGTTTGTTTACATTTTGTCCTCCTGGGCCACCGGCTTTTGAAAGTTCTATTCTGATTTGATCAGGTGGAATTTCGGTTTCTGCTACTTTCTCAAATTTTGGAATCACCTCAACAAGTGAAAAAGACGTATGTCGCATTTGTTTTGCATTAAATGGAGAAATTCGGACGAGTCTGTGAACTCCCGATTCGTTCTTTAATGTGCCATAGGCATTTTTACCTTGGACTTCAAAACTAATATTTCGGAACCCGCCATGATCGTTTCGATTTTCATGAACTATAGATGCCTGCCATCCTTGATTATCTATATACTTTCGATACATATCAAAAAGCATAGAAGAAAAATCTTCTGCATCATCCCCTCCTGCCCCAGCAAGAATATTTATGACTGCGTTGCCTCGATCATATTTACCAACACCTTCTTTTTGTTCTTTTAAATCTTGAAGTTCACGAATAGCTGCTTGTGCTTTATCTTTGTCAGCCCAAAAATCAGCTTCAGACATGGCATTTTCAATCTCTAGTATGCGTGCATCAATAGCTTCTTTGTCCATATCCATAGTATATCAAACTGGAGCCACCTCCGAGAATCGAACTCGGGACCTCTGCTTTACGAAAGCATTGCTCTACCAACTGAGCTAAGGTGGCGTACTCTCCTCTTATCGAGGAGAAGCCATTATAGAGGAGTTACCGTAAAGAAAAAATATCCAAAAGCGATAACTAATGCAATAGTAATTAGTGCTCCGACGATTGTTAAGATAGTAATTCGCTTTCTGATTAGGATAGCTTCTTCAGGATTTACCACAGGGCCTTCTTTAATCTTCATAAATTCATAGAGATACCAGAAGTACATAAGACCAATTGGGGTAAGTACAAATGTCTGAACAATATTATTTATTATAGTAGATGTAATTGGAGTGGTTTGATCATCAATCATTTTAAGATATTCTGCAGATCCATACATTGAAATCCCAACGATAGATTCTATTATTGCAATAACGATTGTAATTATGATTGCGAAAAGAACGAATCCTAGAAATCGCCAAATAACGAGTTTGAAGTTATTTTTTACATAAAACCAACTTCGTGTAAGTGCAGATAACCCACGGTCATTATCAATAATAAGAGCAAAGCCTGCAAAGCTTACTAATAGAGTAAGCAATATTCCTGGAACAATAAGAAGCACCAAACCAGGCACAATAGCTAATGCAATAAGAATTGAAACCCACGCATAAGGAATTGCTAATCGGACAGCATTAGAATACAGCTCTCGTAGTGTGAGCACTTCGGTTTCCTTCTTTGAGATTAGGGTCATCAACACTATAGTTGAGATAAATGAAACGATACTAGTCACGAGAACAATTGCGATAATAATCAAATATTGAGTTGTTAGACTGCCATATTGATCAAGTTGGAAAACTGCCTCATCAATCATTTTTGAAGCGATAACAAGTGGCAATGACTGAGCAATAAACATAATCCCGAGTACAGGGAATATATATGAGTATCGTACTTTAACTTCTGCCCAGGCTTTTTTAATAAGTGACCATGATCCTGGTAAAATATTTGGTTCCATATATTTAATAGTTCGTTAAAATTAATTACGGGAGCCGTTGACCGGGATTGAACCGGTGACCTCGTCATTACCAATAAATAGGTAGAGGTCTAAACCATTACAAGGCTATATTTTTAGAGCTAGAATTTCGATTTAGTTCATTAAATCTATACTGTTGTGAGGACCTGTTTATTACAGGTTTTAACTCAAAATAAAAATCTCCTGAGAGACTCACTGCAACCAATATTTGATAATAATAGCTGACTTCCATCATAGTGACAGATTTAGTGAAAATTATCAACATTACTGTATAACCTATTAATCTCGTCTCTAAGATCCTTAGTTTTCACTGATCTCAAATATGATAACGTCATCTTATAATCTTTATGCCCCATCAACGTTTGAATGTTGAATACGCTTACATTATTTTTAGCTAGGTTACAGGCAAAGGTATGTCGAAATTTATGGAGATGAAATTTTACACCAGATAATTTAACCAGCCTTTTTACCCAATGTTTCAATCCATCGCTACTTAATCCTCGATCTCTATTTGTAGAGATGATTAAATATTGAGTTTTATACTCTTTTTTGCAACGTTCTTTTAAGTAATCCTTTAAATGCATTCCTAGAGTTGGATGTAATGGGACAGAATGCGTTTTTTTAGATTTCGATGTCTCACCTTTAATGACTAACATTGAATTTTCAAAATCAACATCATTAACTTGAAGTGAGATAAGCTCATTTCTTCTCAAACCACAGAACATAAGTAGACTTAGTATTGCTATGTCTCGCTTATGGATTAGTGAATTTATTGAGTGTAACGCCACAGCAGCAAATATTTTATCAATACTATCTTGCTCTAATGCTCTACTATCTTCGTATACTGGATTAGGAAACTTCATCCCAATAAATGGATTGGTTTCTATATGTTGCATATTTACAAGCCATGTGAAAAACACATTTAATCTATTCTGATAGGTTTTAATTGTTGAGTCCTTTACACCAATTTTAATAGTATCTTTTCCAACCTTTCTCCCTCTTGTTTCAAGTCTTTTGAAGTAGAGAGTTAGCATCTCACGAGTAAGCAACTTAACATTGACCACTTCTGGCATAACTTTTATAAAAGTTTTAAATGCCTCAGAGTAAGTACGAATAGTTTCTGGACGAAGCCGTTTAATATACCTACAGTCCTCAATAAATTTTTTAAATAATTCCGAAATATTTTCTTTCATATTTTTTCCACAAAAAAAGCCCAGCGATAAACTTTCTTGTTACATGTTTTTATGTAACCTGGAAAGCCATCTCACTGAGCTTTTTTCTATTTAGTTATATTTATATAGTATCAACAACCTGTTTCATGTCAAAGAACATGTGTTGATACTATGTGTATAATTCCATTCTCTCTAAAACTTAAACAAGTCTTCAATATTAACATTAAGAGTTTTTGCAATCTTTTCAATATTGATTAAAGATACATTTCGTTCACCTCTTTCCACTCCTCCAATATAGGTTCGATCTAGTCCAGCTTTATTAGCAAAAGTCATCTGTGAAGATATTCCTTTTCGTAACCGTATATCTCTCACGCGTTCTCCAAACTTTTTTAAGATAGCGCTGTTTTTAGGGATCATAATACCTTAAGGGTATTGTGATGATGACTTTAAGGCGACGGACTATAAGTATCATTATAATTGTGGTAGAGTAGGAGTATAGATACTTATAGTCATCAACATGCCTCCTGACTTACAAAAGATCATAAATGAGCTTACGGGACCAAGGATTCACTTTGGGACTTCACTTGATACCCTTGTAGAGAAAGGTGTACACATAAAACATCCAGGGATTTCATTCAGAAAAATGAGTCACATGGATTTAGAAGAATTCATTTTAGCAAATAATATCAAGAAGTTTGAAATGGCATTCTGGGCTGAGTATACCAATGCAAGAAGTGCTTTCTGGGGGGGCTTCTGGTTAAGCACTCTCATTTTTGTAATACTTATAATACTTGTAGCTGGTTATGCGTTTGGAATTAAATAAATGTTCAACCTTTTTAAAAAAGTCATCAAAGATGAGTCCTTACTAGAACAAAAAGCTGATCTACTTAAATTTCCTGAACAGTTTTCTAAAATATGTCTAGAAGGAGAAGTTTGTGACGAAGTTAAAGGAGCTAATGGTTCATTTGGATTAATGGCATCCAATCCTATACCTGTTAATGGACCTATTGGTGAAATTAAATATATTGGTAGACTTAGAACGAAAAATAATTCAGCGTTACTATTTCATAGGATTGGATCAGTAACTATAGGTGCAATAGCAAATCCTATTGATGTATTTGAAACTGTATCCTTTGATGGCAAAAGCTGGGATATCCTCTACTTCCATCCATATCACCCGAGACGATCAGTTAAAATTCCAAAAGGATACAGCTTTAGTCCATTTCACGATATTCATAGTCGCTTACCAGTAGGTTTTGGTACAACTAAACTTGATGCAGTCTTTCCATTTGGATTGGGTAAGTTTATTAAACAAGACTATGATATTTTTGGAGACGGTGTGTTCGGTAATAAGCTAGCAGAAAATTACGAAAACCTGATTTCACAGGGTCAGGACCTCAAGCGCCCATTAGAGCATATAAAAAAATTAGAACTAGTGTCTAAACAACTAAATAATACTTCTTACTTTCAAATAAAGACTTATTGAATCTTATTCTTCATTGCCCTATTTGCTCTTCTTTCTTCTACCTTTTCAAAAAGACTTATAAGTGACAATCCTTTAGCATTAGCCCCATGTGTATGATCTGTCTCATATAAACCATGCAATTTAATTGATTTTTCGAGAGCCTTATCTTGTGATGTAGCATCTGGCTGAATGAAATATACTTCTATTTCATTTTTTTGATCCCCTACTTCTCGTAAATTTAAAATGGTCAATCCTGCCTTTTCAAACATTTTCTTAACGGTATCTAAACCAAGGATTGAAGGAAATGTCCGACTTACTATTTCTCCCCTTTCAAACAACTCACTAACTTTCTCAAGAATTCGTTGCTCTGGAATATAATTTTGAAGCATCTGCTGAAAACCTTTACTCTTAACCAGTGATTGTGGATTATGAGCGTGACTCCTGGAATAACCAGCTTCTTTCATAGCTTTACTAACATTTCCCTGATTTTCAATGGTTTTATTAAAAGCCAATTTTTGACGCAATGTTGCCATAACTTTATTCTAGCAAACTAATAGAAAAGAGTATGTTTACAAATTAGATTTTTCTACAATTTGCCATTTATTTTTATGCACAACCTCCCTTAAATTAATGGGTCAACACCTAGACAGCATTTAATCACCTACAAAAACCAAATGTTCCTGCATATCTATATCCTTAGCGAATTTTACTAAGCTTTCTATTTCCTCTTTATCCTTTTCATCAGTAAGTGAATCTTTAAACGATTGAAGTTCTTCAATGAGATCCTTTGTCTGTTGTGAATTAAAATAAGTATCCTCGTAAGATGCGATCCCTTTTAATAATGGATAAATTCGAGTATCTATTTTACTTATTATATTAATCATTTTTTCAGGAAAAGACACATTGCCTTTCCATATTATTTTATTTCCACCGTCCTCTAATTGTTTTTTAATATACATATCAGTTAATTATTATTATTAAGGATTTGGTCTACCTGAATGTGAGGTAGTAATTAGGGTCAAGTCAAATTTTTCGCTTATTAATGCAATAAAAAATTTAAATATATAGTTAAGGTTATTTTTCACTTTCTCTAATCCACGAATCCTCAATACTTTTTCGTTTTGCGTGCCATCCCACAGGTAGATTACCCAATTCAGACAAAGTATTATCATTTTCAATTAAGTACCTCAAAGGGATAAAAATTGCGTTTTTATCCTCAGTTTTTTCAGATGGCAAAAACTGCCAATCGCCATCTAATTCATGTATTGCAAATAAAACAGGTTTTATACCCGAAGCTATTTCTGGAGTAGTAAACACTCTGGCATTTATTGCTTCTTTAAATTCCCAGTTTGTAATTTTTTTATCATCCCAGATCTGAATGATATCCAGAGGATGAAATATTACTATATCTCCTGCTTTTAACAATCCACTCATTTTTTCACCTACAGGATCATTATCTAAAACCCCAGTCCATTCTGAAATATCTTGCTGTTGTATTATTTTTACCCACATTCTTTCTACTCCTTCTTCTTCATGTCTAATCATAATTTTGACAAGATTGCCTGGTTTAAGTTCAACTAAACTTTCTTTTGAAGGCAAGAAAAAGTTTCCTGTTAATGGGGGTCTTTCAACTTTGTATTTCATGAATTATTTCATCTCATTAACTGAAGAGTATACATCAAGAGTTAAGCCAATTCCTAAATCACAGAATTTTCTAAGTAATTCAAAATGAAATATTCCAGCAGAATTTGAATCAACGTAAAACCCAACGGTTATTTCTAAAACTCCATCCTCGTCAACAAATTCTTTGAATTCTCTTTTCAAAACTGAAAGCTTCTCTAAGACTTCTTCAAGACTATTTTCCAAACGAATTTCTGAACTTTTTAATAAAGAATTATTTAGAGCAAAATAACAGTATGATTCTTTGTATGTTCCTTCCAGATCTTCTCCCGATTGGGTCTTTCGTTTATCTCCTGCAGTCCAAATTCGTCGAGGATAAAATCCAGAAACTTCACTAATTCTATTATATAACTCACTTAATTTCTTCTTTGGATGTACAAGACTGAAACTTAAATTATATTCGTATGGATGCATAATATGTTTTATTAATGAAATTAAAATACATATTTTCTTAGGTCAGTAAATGATCCAGACTGATCACTAATTCTCATAGCTCCGTATGGATAATAATCTGAAAGTTCTTCAATACTTCCTGAAACATTTGATACAATACTTGATCCAGATAGATGATCACTATGTAGTGGGTAAAGGACTGCTGCGACATATAACCTTCACCGTGGCCACAACTTAATCAATTTTATCAAAATAGCTACCTCTTTTACCTCTTCTAACTAATGAATTAGATTCTAGGTCAGACTGAACCTTTTCGTGAAGTTTTATAACTTTTGGTTCGATACCATTCGTGACAACTTCAATCACATCAGCTCCTGTCTTAATCAAGTAATGCATCATATCTTCTTTTTTATACAGAGTATCACTTTCTTCATGAACCCAATCTATAAATTTTGATGCTTTAATGAAAAAGAGTGACCACTTACGGTCTTCAAACTCACCTTCTTCCCAAAGCTTGAGTCGATACGATTCATCAGTATTACGATATGTATAATAATTTGGAAAAAGTATACTATACATAGCCGAAGCCTCATTAGTACCCTTAACTATAATTCGCAAGCCTTCGTAGTCATCGTGAAGTGCTTCTATCCATAGTTCGGATTCGATTCCCTGAATTGGTTCCCATTTACTATATTTTTCTGGCATTAGAATATTTGATTTATTTTTATTTATTTCCATATCTTATTTTTTCTACTCCACCACCCTCTTTCTGAATCTCAATTGTAGGTCGACCATCACTACTTTGTGGTCTTACATTTATTTTGTCACCATTTGGTAAATTTCCAGTAATTGTACCATTTGGTCGATGTTGCACATTCTCTGGATTTCTTGCCCAAAAATCTCTCTGTGCATCGTTAAAATTACCAGGTTTTTGTGTAATTGTTGTTTTTGATAAGTTTATTGAATTAAACCAATTACCAAAATCAGCTGTTGTACCAGTTCCCAAAAGAGGATTTGAATTTGCGGTTGGAAGACTTGTTGGTGATAAAGAACTAGAAAACGAAGGAGTACTTTGGTTTTGACTTAATGGTGTCCAAGGTGTAGTAACAACAGCATAAACGAGAACAGCAGTTATACCCCCTCCCACTAACACA
The DNA here is from genome assembly GCA_040387855.1 of Patescibacteria group bacterium. Classification (NCBI taxonomy): domain Bacteria; species Patescibacteria group bacterium. The sequence goes on along the minus strand of JAZKCY010000001.1, from coordinate 207,707 downwards.
GGTCCAGCACTGACGATTGCACCCGCAATTGAACCCCCAGCAAGAATAGCATCGGCCATTGCAAGTGATTGCGCAAGACTAGCTGATCCTGAAAATCGAAAAACTGCATTAAGAGGAGCCGATACTGTCTGATTACCATCAGGATCATAGTATTTTAATGGATTGTTTCTCGCGTAACTGTAACTATTTAGTTGCTGAGGATCAGAAAGGAAGTCATTTTCATTTCCCATATTAAGAAATATAGAATCCTGAGAAATAAACCTTCCACTATTACTATCATAATACCTAGCTTGCATATAGTTATACGCTGTATCACCGTCAAACTCACTACCTGCATACTTCCTCTGCTCATTAAACGCTCCAGTCCTTTCATCTAAGCGAACATTACCGTAAGGATAGTAATCCGTCAATTGTTCTAAGATACCAGATGAATTCGTAATAACATTTGATCCAGAAAGATGATCAGTATGAGTATAATGAACCGTTGTACTTGCATTTGAGCCTTCAAGTGTAGCGATCATCTGACCTCTATCATCAAAGATGTGCTTTGTAGTGGTTGCACCTGTTGTATTGTAGAACTTATTTGGATAAGAGGTTGTAGTTGATGCTACTGAATATTTAATTCGACTATTAGCATGATCGTACGCATAGGTCACGGTACTCGTAGCGACAGATTGTGTTAATCGATTTCGATAATCCCATAAGTTAGTGATTCCTGGAGCCGAAGTAAGATTTCCATTGTTATCATATGCATAGGTATCAGATCCAATCGCAGTCACCGCATGAGGATTTGCATAGCCTGTTGAACTACCAGTATATGCATATGTACCAGCTGCGCCTGTCTTAGTAAGTATGTTTCCAAGAATATTGTAAGTGTAGTTTTCTGTATAACTTGTGTTTGAAGATGTTGCAGCTGCAGTTTGTGATCCAACACTCCAGAATGTTGAAGGAGCATTCATGTTGTTGTATCGAGTAGTGATGTAATTATCACTTCGAGCAACATTGTGAATTCGGATTTCATCTAGGTTTCCATCAAGTCGTTCTCCACCAGCATAGTCTGCACCAAAACGTAGAGCATCATTTGAATTGTAAGTAGTGCCATCAGTATCGGCGGTATATGTTGTAGCATTTGAAGCATTGGTTCGCACAGATACTTCACTTGAGGTATCTGAAGGATTTTGTCGTAGGGTTACATAATGCCATGCATTTGCTGATACTGATCCTGCATAGGTACCAGCATATCCTGTACTTCCTGAACTATTATTCCAATTACCATCAGTTCTATTTTCAGGATTTGAAAACATAACAGCATATGATCTCCATGGTGATGATCCATGCTTCTTTGTAACTAGGACTTCATTCTCACCCTTTACACTTGGAAGTGTATCCATGTATGCCCAGGCTTCAATAGTTGTCGCAGCACCTTCAAAGTCTGAACTGTCTGGGACATCGATAGTGTCATTTGTACCATCAAAGACTGCTGCACTTCCAAGTTTTCCAGTTGTAGTTCCGTTTGCATTTGCTGAATAATTTGAATACATAGTTCCATGATGAACATTTGAGGTTGAGTCTACAATTGCTCCTGTAGAGGCTGAATTTTGCTCTAAATGCCATACTCCCTTTGTATTTGAGTCATACACATTGTTTGCTCCGTAGGTAGCATTTGAGGCATAACAACTTGCACTTGGGTTTCCGTAGTAAAGATAGAAGATTGTACTTGAAGAAGTTGAGAGACTATTCCCTGTTGAGAAATGCAGCTGACCAGTTGTTGATGCAGATACTAAATCTATTGCTAGCTCAGTAGTACCATCTGCTTTTGTCATTCGAATATCACAACTATCTGATTTTGCATTTGCAAAGAAACCTGATGGTAATGATGAGAGTGGTACATATACGTCCTTAATGTCTTCAAGAACTTTAGAAGAACTTGCAGTTATTGGAACTCGGTATCCCCATGATGAGTTGTACCAACTACCTCCACTGGTGCTTGAAGCAGTTACAGTTGCTGATGATAAGCGATTAAGATCGTCATAAGTATAAACTGCTGTCTTTGCTCCATTTGTTGCTGAAGTATCTGTAATGCCAGTGATATTTCCTACGGCATCATAGGTGTAAGCAATATTCTGAAGATTGGTACTTGATGCATTTGTAGTTACTTTACTTCTTAATCTGTAGAGTTCATTTGCATCATAAGTGTTTGTAGTTTGCACTCCATTTTGATATGCAATAGCAGTAACCTGACCTAATGGTGAGTAGTCATAATTTGTCACCACATTAGTAAATCCTCCATCAGTACTTTCTTTTCGTGAGACTGTTTCTAGAAGACCGCCAGTATTATACGTGTATGCAACTTGTGAACTATCAGGATATACAATGTTTGTTACATTACCCTGTCGATCATATTGAGTCTGAGTAATATAATTAACTGCATTTAAAGTTTTTGTTTCTTTACTCTGTAATCCTTCAGTGTTGTATTCATATTGAGTAATAGCATCAGTTGTTGTAGCACTACATAATCTTCCCACTCCATAAACACAAGAATCATATCCGTAGCTTATTTCAGTTCCTACTGCACCTGTATAATTTTCAGTTAGTGGTCTATTGAGATCATCATAGGTATAATTCACAGTCTGATTATTTGCATCTATTTTTTGAGTTAGGTTTCCAGCATCATCATATGCATAGGTTGTACTTCCAAATGTTGTATCAGCTGATGCATGAAGGTCTTGTGCTGTTAATCTTCTTCCAAGTCCATCGTAGGTAAAGTTACGCACATTTGCTAGTCCATCAGTGATCTTTGTAAGTTTACCCAAACCGTTATATTGATATTCAGTTGCATATCCTGTCACTCCATCAATTTCATCAACCTTTATGAGGTTATTATATGCATCGCGATAATAGTTCTTTGCTTTATATCGAGGATCTTCAACATGAACCACCCAAGGTGTGTATGTATTTGTAGTTGTACCAACAATGTTGGCAACTGTTTTCACTCGCTGTAATGGGTCATACGTATACCGTGTATAAAGTGCTGTTGTTGCCGTTGGGGTTGTACTTGCAGAACCAGTTGAGAAATATGGGAGTGATTGTGAAGCCTTAAGACCAAGAGAATTATAAATAGTATCACTGACTGAATAATTAGTTCCCTCTGCAGATTTTCGTTCTTGAATCAATCTACCTAATCCATCATAGTAATTATAGGAATTTGTAGTGCTTGATGCAGAAAGATAATTTACCTTATGAACACTTGTTTGTAATGCTGTGTCTGTATACGCATATGTTGCTTTTGTAACTAGAGTTGAAGGAGTTGTAAGATCAGGTTGCTTTTCTTCTGTAACTCTTCCGAATCCATCATAAGTAGTTTGATTTACCAAACCGTTAGAGTCAGTTACCTGTTTTACTTTACCAACTAGGTAATTGTATACATATGATGTGGATTGACTTAATGCGTTTGTACTTGTTGCTGGATACATATTATATATATCGTATACATAGTTTGTTGCCTTACTTCGGGGATCAAGTTCTTGTGTTACAAGACCATAAGCATTGAATGTCCGCGTGGTAGATGCATATGAGCTACTTACTTTCCACTTTTCAATTTTTGTCTTATTACCTTTTGTCACACTTCCCAAAGAGAGGGTATCATAGTAATGACGAACCTCAGCAACTTTAACTGAACTCTGATCTACCATGATCTCAGTAGCAGGAATAATTATAGGAGAGCTGGTAGCATAGGTTATTGTTGTTGTAAATAAATCTGCACCAGTATCCGAGAGGGTACCATCATCACTACCCGTGACCTCTCCGAGTTGAATTTTTTGAGTTAGTGTTCCAGCGGCATCATTATATATATACTGCTCTGCCTTGTCTTTATGATTTACTGTTCCATCATATGCAGAATTAATCGTTTGGGTAAGCTTCACAAAGTTTGCTCCATTAGAAAGAGCAGACTTATCCCACTTATTAATTATTTTCTGATAGAGATTATTGGCATTATCATATTTTTCAATTCGATAAGCTTTACCAATTTTTGAAGCATCATCTTGATACTCACCATGACTTGAATCAGTCGTACTCCCCTGGTGAAAATAAGATTTTGTTAGATTCCCAACAGCATCAGTTTCAGTTGTTGATGCAAAACCTGCAAACTTCTTATCAAATGCATTATTGAAATAGAAGAGTCCTCCATTATATGCATATGTAGTTGTACCCACTATTCCAAAGGCATTGTTAGTAGCAATTGTTTCAACAGTTCGAACATTAAGTGGGAGATTCGGATTTGATGAGGTTGCATTATTGTATTGAGCAGACATTTTGTATGACATTGATGTCATACCACCCTGTGGCTCTTGAACTTTTATAAGCAAATCTGGAGTTGTTGAAGCACTTAAGTATGCGTATCTTAGACTAGGATACACATCACCTCTTCCTTGCAAAACGTCTGTTCTTCCATCACCATTTATATCAACAAATCTCGTTGCACGATCATTTCTATCATTTCCCGATGCATAAATTGTTGATGTTGCAGGGGTCCATGAATTAAGCAAACTAAAACCTTTTCCCGTATTTAGATAAGCAGTAGAGGTCGCAGTAGCATCGTTAGTTGTACTTTTATAAAAATCCACAAGACTATCACCATTGATATCCATAAATCGTACCCCCTCATCCATGTAATTAACCAGACTATAAGTGTTAGGTGTGGCAGGATCTCTCGTAACAAAACATAAAGCAGGATGCCATGTTGGATCATCAACAAAACCAGTACCAGAATTTATATATGCTTTCTTACGGTAAACTGATCCATTAGAAAGGCAGCTCGATTCTACAATATCATTAAGACCATCAGAGTTAATATCCACAATTCTAACTCCAAGATCTTGGTAGGGATTACCACGATTTTGATTCCAGCTATCAACAAAATCTACAGGCAGAGTCCAACTTGTTGATGTAGCGAAACCTGTTCCAGTATTAATAAATACATTTTTAACTGTTGTTGTACCTCCTGAACCATTTGAATAAGTGCGGCCTTCAAGAATATCTGGTAAATCATCACCATTAACATCAGCCATTCGCACACCTAGATCTCTAGTATGTTGTTGTGTTGCGTTGTATACAAAATAAACTGGTATAACCCAATCGGTACTCGTTGCAAAACCAGATCCAGTATTTATATATACCTTTTTTACAGGTTCAATCCAAGGGGAACCAAAACAACCACAACCATGAGTACCATCACTTGACTGAATAAGATCTGGTAATTTATCCCCATTTATATCTTCAAATACCACACCTGTGTCAATTCGATAACCATCCTGAGCCTGTATCATAAAATCCACGGGAGAATACCAAGAGGGTGTATCAGTGTACCCATTCCCGTTATTTATATAGGCGTGATATTCAACTGTCCAAGAACCACCGTATCGAGCACCAAATGCTTGAAGAATATCAGTTAATCCGTCGCCGTTTATATCAACAATCTTCAAGCCATAATCAGTTACCCCAGTGTTCATGAAATAGGGATCAGTAAAAGCTTCATTAAGTGATATAGGAGGTTGAAAAGCAGAACTTTGTGAATAAGATAATGTTGAAGTTGAATACGTAAATGTGGTTGCAGGAAGTGTAGTTGTAGCTGTAAGTAAATCATCCCGTGAAGATTGTGTCACTGAGGTTAATATGGATCGAACAGTATTATCGCCTGTACTATATGCTAGTGTATATTTCCTTACCCAATCACCGTTAAATTTTGTTTGAATTTCATTAATTCTATCTTTTGTAACAACACTGAACGCTGATTGTGTTGAAGTTGAGACATCAGCTCGAGACTCTCGACTGAAAGCAACTTCAAATGGCCCGTCTGTTGTATTATTTCCTGAATAAATAATTGATGAAGGATATATTTGTCCAGAATCTTTAGAATACTGATACTTAATATAATTACCATTTGTATCTCTAAAATCTTCAAGCATCCACTTATAAACTTGTGTAGAGCTAGCAACATTATCCTGTCTTGCAGCTGTTGTTGAACCAAACGTATATTGATTTCCCGATTTATCAGTAACCGTCCATATATTATTTTGAAAAGTGTAATTCAAAAAATCTCCATTATCAATTTTGGAGATATAGGTTGTTGCCGAAGTTGATGCCAATTCTCCTGTAAGAGAAGAATTAAAATCGGTGCCTGTATATAACTTATCTGTTCCTCTCTTTCCGACTCTTTCGATATATGGAATGTTAACTGACCAACCATAGCCAAACACATTTGCAAGATCGGGACTACTTGAATATTGCAATTCCAAATTTGGAGTTGTAGCCTGTGTCCTTCCTGGAGGCACTTCTATTGGGTATGAATAATTAAGTGCACCAGCCAAATTTCTGGATATTTGATTTTTAATAACATTTGCTGAAGGATCACGAAATCGATCTACACCTGTCTCTGTATCTGACAATAGTGAGTCTGGTTGTAACTCATCATCAGGAAGTGCAATTATATTTTGGTCCTCTTCTGCTTCTAAAGACTGTGGTGAATCTTCAGCTGACTCTGTTAATGCAGCCTCCTGATTATTATTGTTATATTCTATCGCATTTTGAATTTCAGATGTATCAAGAGGAATAGTATTTGTATCAACTGCTGGTGAGTTTGTTGGAGTTTCAACAGGAGCCTGACTAGGAGCTTCATCAACACTTTGAGCAAATGTTAATAATGGACTACTAAAAACTAATGAGAGGATAAGTAACCCAACAATTACGTTTGTTAAGTTTCTTCCCTGTCGCTCCCGTGAAAATGATTGGTTCACTTAATTTATTAGATGAGTAAGTAATACCTAAAGTATAGCTAGGTGTTATAGCTGAGTATACTTTCCTATCAACATTTTCTAATTTTGCAAAATCTGATTATATCTTGATTAAAGTAGAAATAATTTTAATACTAAAACTTATAAAAGTAATACAGGGTATAACTCATCTATTTGAAAAAGATTATTTGTGAGACAATTTAAATGTCAGCAAATCCGACACTAATTAGAACTAAAATTATATGTTTACTGAGGAGCAAAAAAACCTTCTTGGATTATCAGATAAAGAGAACGCTGTTTTACAGTCGATTAACTCTTCAAATAAAAGTTTATCCTCCCTGAGCTTAGACACTTGTATTCCTCGACCAACTGTTTATCTACTCATCAATAAGCTATACAAAAGAGGTCTTGTAAAGTGTCGTAAGCAGGGTTCTCGATTCTATTATCAAACGATCACCACAGAAACCCTAGCTTGTGCTTTTCGCTCAATTGCAGATAGTTTAGAACCGAAAGTCTTACAGGAATTAAATATTTCTTCTGTTACTACCGAATCAAGACTACTTGAACACCATCAAAAGATACCTAGGAAATGGTTTTCTATATTTAGAAAGGTAAAATAGGTTGAGTTAAAATCTTACGATTTTATTGTGTCTTCGTTATATTAGGTAGATTTGATAAAACCCAGGAATTACATATGCAAATAGATTCATTGCTGAAATGTCTACAACGGATACTGTTTGTATATTAGCTTGGGGATAGAACTAGTAAGCCATATCTCTTTAAAGCCAGATTGCTCTAGTTTTGATTTAATTCCCTTCTAACATCTAAAGCATATGGTTCTGCTTAACTACTAGAGTAATGCTTATAAGTGTTCCCAAACTTAACTCCATAAATTTTCATCTATACTGTAGGCGCAGATATACCAGAATTTGGATCTTCAGGGTAGAAACGATTCTTTTGACTAATCTGAAATTGCTCAGCTTTTTGCTTTAGCTTATCGATATCTGATTTGGACATCTCTTCAAATTGTTTAGTCGCAGAAAATGTTGCAATTCTAGTAGGACCTCCGACACCTCTATCCTGAGAAGATGTCTCTTGTATACACAAAACCGACATCTCTGCCCCTGCATCAATTTTTATATCTGATTCATAAAGACGATTAAGTAAATAATCTGCAATATAAGGAACCCCTATACATTCAAATCCTGTAACACCTTTTCTCGGCACAAAATTGTCTCCACTTTGGAGAGTGTACATCTCAGGCTTACCATCAGTGGTATAACCAATTAATAACAAAGAAAGTGAAGGTCTTTTATCTGGCAATAAATGTTCGAAAAAGTCATTGAAGGTGTTTTTACCTTTTATTCTAACTTGTTCAGCCAAATCTGAAATCCCTGTTCCATGATTTAAACCAGCTCTTATTTGATCAAGAAAGTACATTGCCAAACCACCATCACCAGCAATACCAATTGCACTATGATCTCCAAGTTTAAAAATCTTTTGAACAGTATCATTACTAGTGATAGTAGAACTTGCTCTGCTATCAGAGGCGATTACAACTCCATCTTTGGCTTTTAATCCTATAACTAATGTCATCTAATTTAGATTGGCTTTTACATCTAAGGAGCTTTCTGGTTCTTTTGAGTTATATTCTGGAGCATATTGTCTATATAACTGCTTCTCTATAGCCTTTCTTATTTCTACGCCTTTAACTGGAGCATATCTAAAAGAGAATTCCCCATTATGTTCTAAAAAATTAGTTTTCTTTTCAGCAATCAATTTTTTAAGTTCCTTTTTTAAATCTGTAGAACTGCCAATAAAAACAACATAGAATCTATCGTCACCCTCTTTTTTTGATATACGAAAAGCACCTTCAATATCTTGAGGTAGTTTATCTACTTGATCCTCAGTCAATGATATTAATTTGGACCATTGTAAAATTAAGTCTGTATTCCCCATATTTTGATTTTACCTTTAATTTTTTCCAATCGCTACTGTACTTATATTTGTATGTAGAATAGTAGAGATTGTAACACACATCCATATTTCTAACACTATTTTAAAACCAACATAACTACAAGCTTAGACGTCGAGATAAGCTTGAATCTTACGTCGACCCAAAATAAGGTATCATGAATTATTGACCTGCTTGCTTTCTTCTTTTCATGTCTCTTTCTTTTTGCAATGTAGCCAGGGCACCTTTTAGTATCAGATCTTTTAACGGTTTATAATCAGTATACATATCAATTTGACATAATGCATTTAAATATTTTGCTTTGTCATCAGATTCAATTTTCACATCTGTTGGAGGAAAATTGTATCTTCTGAGAATAATATTAGTCATAAGACGTGCAGTCCTTCCATTCCCTTCTGAAAAGGGATGTATTGCTACTAAGCTATGCTGAACCCATGCTGCAAGGTCAAAAACACTATCTACCCACTTTTTATAGTGTTTAGGATTATTTGGCTTAGGGCACCTTAAAGGAACTATGTAAATTTTGTGTTTTAAATCTTTCTCAAACTGATACATTTTCTCTCTAACCATAGATCCAGGTGGAGGCTCTACACATTCAAGGGGAAGTATATCCTCCCCAGTTACTCTTAGTTTTCCAGCTGCTTCTGGTATAGCATGCTCTAAAATACATCGATTGAGACTTAAAATTACTTCGAGATTAATTTCTTGATCCCCTTGACCTATATCATTTGACAAAGTAATTGCTTTCCAAAAGCCAGATGCTTCTCTGTTTTCCAAATCGGTCTTTCCTGTTGCTCTTTCAAACTCTTTTTGCATGAATTGCTTGATTCAATCGTTTTTCATCAAGATGGGTACCTTCTATTTTGCTTGAATAATAAAGATGACCGATTGATACATCTTGATCAAATTGAACTTTTTCTAAGTTAGAAAAGGCAGGTAATTTCTTTATATCTTGTTGTGTTTGAATAAACTCATTAAGCAAATCAGCATTTTGAGATGATCTAGTACCTGTCAATATTTTTTGAATGAATTTTTTCATAAAATTACAACTAAAGTAAAAAGCCCACCAATTATATCTTGGCTAAATATTTACTACACTTGAATTAGAGAGCTGATCCATATAATCATTTATAGTATACAGAATGCCCGACTTAAAAACAAGTTCTTTTAATTCATTACTAAAGACGGAAACGATAACACATTTTTACATAATAATAAAATTGCTCAATGATTTCATAAATTATTCAAGGGATGTTTCCTTATTTGGATTCTCAAATGCTCAGCACTTGCAGCGAGATAGATGGTTGTAGTCTTGATGTCACTATGGCCCATCATCTTGGATAAACTATAAATATCACAACCTCCTTCTAGCATAAGAGTAGCAAACGTATGTCTAAGCTTATGAATAGTAAACTTTATATCTGAAGCTATACAGATTTTGTTTACCAATCTCCTTAATCCAATGTTTGTAAACCCGATATTACGGTTAAGGGATGCAAAGAAATGTGGACATGTTTTATTCAGCCTTTTTCGTTCACTCATATATACCTTAAGAGTCTGGGCCAATGTATACGTCATTGGTACCACCCTATCTTTGTTTCCCTTACCTTGGCGGATAAAGATAGTAAGATTTTCTATATCTACATCAGAGAGTTTCAATTCTAATAATTCTTTTTTACGTAGTCCTGCAAAAATAAATGTAGAAAATATTGCGTGGTTACGATACTTAAGATACCTATAATCGTAGGGATAATTATAGACAACCTCAAGTAATTTTAATGTATCTTGTTTTGTCAGTTTGGGCGGTAATCTCTTTTCAACTTTAGGGACCTCCATATTTTCTGTTGGATTTATTTTTATATATCCACCTTGAATACACCATCTGAAAAATACATTTAGAGAAATATGAAAAACAATGTGGGTATTTGTCCGCCATTGTCTTTGAGTCCTGCCATATAAGAAGAGTTCCTGAATACTCTTTTCACTAACTTGCTCAATATTTGTAATCTGGGAAAATCTACAATAGAAGTTAATAATCTGCCTATACCTTTTTACTGTTTCTGGTGAATATCCTCTAATATAAATAGAATAATCATAAAACTTTTGAGCCAAAATCTTTATATCTTTCATAAATAAAAACACTACATATCTTATGCAGTGTTTTTATTTTTAGTGGAGCCGTTGGACGGGATTGAACCGTCGACCTCGTCATTCATTAATACCTTAATTTCGCCCCAGAAGGCTTATAGAAGGATTAGACTGTATCTTGCGCATACCTTTTCGGTTTAGCGCCCCTTGTCAGTCGTTCGGGCGATTTCTCGCCACGGTCTTGTCCATATAAATGGATATTAACCGTAATTCGGGCTTCATCATTTCGTTTCCAAAATGAAGGGCAATTTTTGTTTACCAATGACGTGCTCTACCAACTGAGCTACAACGGCATGTATTTTAACGAACTTAACCGATGACCTGTTTTCTACAAGAGGTGGTCTCCCTCAACCTAACTTTCAAAATTTACCCTTTATACTCAACGTGTATGAGTTTATCATGGTAGACCTATTTCTTACCAATGACGTGCTCTACCAACTGAGCTACAACGGCATATACAGAACAGTTGTTACATACTAGAAGATTTTAGTACTTTTTGCAAAGTATGAACAAAGCTACACTTTATTTACATCATTCATTTTTCGAGTAATAAATTTACCTATCTTTTGCTGAAAATAGACAAAAATAATAAGACTAATAAGCAGCCCTATTTCTAAGTAACCAATATATCGTGTGACTTTATCAAATGAAGCACTAAATATATATGACAGTCCCCCAGCTATTCCAATCCATACGATTGTAGCAACAATATCTATTTTAATTAATTTTTTAAGATCTAAATTGAGTGCTCCTGCTCGTGCCCACAATGCATGATGGATACCATATGCAAACTTTGAAATCCCCATGAGTTTTGCTGGATGAAATTCTAGGAAATGATCAAACGGGCCAGCCAATCGTTCTATCCAAATCTTTATAGGGCGTGGAAGTCGATTAAATTGCTTACCTAAATAAAACCAACCAATGTCTCCAATAATAGTCATTGAAAATACAACCAAAAGTGTTGGAATGAAATCTAAAATTCCTTGATAGAGTAAAAATGCTGCTGCAAATAGGAAAGGCTCGCCATCTATAGCCATTCCCAAACCTATAATTGCATACCCGAGCGGTGGCCAGGCTTCTACATACTGAAGTATTATTGAGTGCATAGTAACTCATCTATTATACCACAAAAAGTGTGTTAGTATAGTCTCATGCATTTATCACCTACCGATCAAAAAAGAATCTCTGATTTTTATGTAGATGCTCTAAAAGAGTATGGCGCCAACGATGCCCGCAGTGTTCAATGGATGGATTCACACACACAAAATATCCGCTTCGAAGTATTTGCACAAAGCATTGATCTACGAAATAAAAAGATACTAGATGTAGGCTGTGGACTTGGCGATCTTTATTTATTTTTAAAAAATAAAACTATTCCTGTTGAATATACAGGCATAGATATCATTCCTGAGTTTATAGAAGAAGCTAAGATAAAATATCCAGGGGCTACATTTTTAACTCAAGACATTTTTGATGTGACAGAAAAATATGATGTTGTTCTCGCATCTGGATCCCTTAATTTTAAAGTTGAACACAATGATACGTATTATAAAGACATGATCAAAAGAATGTACGAACTCTCATCTGAGGCTCTCATATTCAATATGCTTAATAGTGCCACCCATCGCAATGATGCTACGTATGCGGCATATTCTCCTCATGAGATTTCAGATTTTTGTAAAACGCTCTCTGACAATGTTCATATTATGGTAGATTACCTTCCCCACGACTTTACCGTATGCATGTATAAATAATGTATACTATTTATACTCATCTATGTTAAAAACACTACGCTCAATTGTTTTGTACTCTGCTCTCATTAGTATAAGCAGCATTATCCTTGTGTCTGCTATTGTAAACTGGTCCACGGAACCTTCAAACGATCGCAATTGGAATGCTGATCAAGCTGTGCTTCCCTATGCAGAAATACGCGAGAATCTTATCTCAGTTCATAATATTAGAAACTTTACCTATGCATCTACTACAAGCTATACACCAAATTATTATGATAAAACTTTTGATCTAAATAAACTTAAAAAAGTCTATTATATAGTAGAACCATTTTCTGGATTTGTTGGCTCAGCCCATACGTTCTTAAGCTTTGAATTTGAGAACGATCAATTTTTGGCGGTATCTGTAGAAATCAGAAAAGAGCAAGGTGAAAAATTTTCTGCATTCAAAGGCCTCTTTAATAGTTATGAACTCATGTACGTTTTAGCTGATGAACGTGATGCAGTAAAACTACGATCCAATTATAGAAAAGATCAGGTTTATGTGTATCCAGTAAAAACGACACAAGCAAAGGCTCAAGATTTATTTATGAGTATTATTACTAGAGTTAATACATTGAAAGACAAACCTGAGTTTTACAATAGTATTACAAGTAATTGCACGACCAATATTGTTGAACATGTAAATGCAATTACTCCCAACAAAGTTCCCTTTAGCTTTGCATTTGTTATGCCCGGATTTTCGGATAAGTTGGCTTACAAATTAGGGTTGCTTGATACAGACCTACCAATAGAACAAGCACGCGAAAAATATTTAATTAATGAACGTGCATTAAAATTTGCAGACGATCCTGAGTTCTCAAAGCGAATTAGAGAGTAATACAAGTAAACTTACGCAACTAATTTCAAAATATCTTCAAGACGTGCCCATGCAGTACATATAGAAGTGTCCCCGGCTCCATAATAAATTCTCACAATTCCATCCTGCACTATAATTCCAGGACAAAAAGTAACCTGAGGCATAATATTTTCATCACGTGCTTTTTTATAAAATGATTTGAGCTCATTATCATCCATGGTACTCATTGCATCCACTCCGCCGGGGATTACATCAATAAGAGCATCTCCAACTTCATAGTCTTCTTGAGGTCCAAAAATAGATTCATCTGATCTATACAAAATATTTCGAGGATTGTCTTTATCCAAAATCATGAATCCAAGCTGATAACGAAATGCTTCATCAATACCGTGATACAAAACTAGCCATCCCTTTTCTGTGAGGATTGGCTGAGGACCAGTCTCTATAAATGTGTTATCAAAATACTTAGTACCTTTACGTGGAGTAATAAATGGCTTTTCATCTGAGTGAAAGGTAATGCCATCTTGTGATGTTGCAAGCCACATATAATATTCACCAAAGAGCATTACATACTCATCGTTAATTTTCTGAGGAAAATAGGTGCCTGACTTTGACCAATACTCACCTCTCTTTGTTACTGTTTTTTCAACAGGCTTTCCATGTTCCCATTTCACCATCTTTGCTCCATGTGCAAAAAAATTAAATCCCGGTAAGGCTTCGCCTTGTCGCTGCCATGGTCCATATGGATTAGTAGCAATCGCAGTATGTAATTGCACATGTTTTCCATCATAGGCCGCATACGCCATGTAGTAGGTACTATCTATTTCTACAACACGTGGATCTTCAAGTCCCCTCTTTTCAAATGAATTCTCACGCTCAAGTATGAGATTAGAATCCCATGTAAAATGCTCACCATCTGTTGAAGTTGCATGAGCAATTCGAGAATGCCAATCTTCTTCTTTTTTTACAACTCGTGGATAGAGATGGATAATTCCCTGCTCATCAAGGACAGCACCTGGATTATACACTTTCCACCATTCACTAGTAGGAGGAAGTATCGGATTTAGTGATGAGCGATTGAAAATGTTTTTCATCGGGTATTAATCAAAGAAATATGAATGGAGCGAAAATATATAAAAACTAAATGTTGATACAAACATTAAAAATAATCCGACAGCAATAATGAATGGCCCAGATGGAGCTTCATCTTTATTATAAAGACTACCAGTAATACAAAACATACAAAGACTCATAAGATAACCAGGCATTGCTGAAAACAAAAACTTATTTCTTGTTACCTTTTGATACATTTGATAATTATACAACAAATCCCCAGCTCATGCTGGGGATTTCTAATTTACTATTCTTTGCGCGGCCTACCGGACTCGAACCGGCAACCTCTCACGTGACAGGCGAGTGCTCTAACCAGTTGAGCTAAGGCCGCATATCCAAAATGGATGTGGGTAAAATGTAGCAGATTTTTAGGAATTCAGCAAATCTAGGCGGAAATTTTGATATAAAAAAAGGCGATCATCCACAACGTGGCGATGCCTCTGTACTTCCTCTTACGGGCGAAGTTCTTCTACCGGTGACGAGTCCACGTGGTGACGGGCTGCCCCTTGTTGTCGCGGCTGCGCGGCCCACGGCGCTTCTTCTTGCCGTGCGAGTTGGCCTTGCGGGGGTAGGAGCTTTCCTTCCGAGAGTGAGTCCCGTACTGCATGAAGCAGTCCTTCAGTGAGATGTGATGCGAGAACGCGGTAGACTCCAATGTCAAACCGCTCCACGATGAATGCTACCTGATGAGCCTGATTAGGTCAAGTGTACGCTTAATGCAAACTTAATGTGTCAGAGGTGGGGATCGAACCCACGACCCCAGGCTTATGAGTCCTGTGCTCTACCAACTGAGCTACTCTGACGTGAAATTTAGATTACCATGCTATGCCCGAATATTCAATATGTAAAACTAAGCAAACAAAAATACCCTTTCGGGTATCTTTGTTAATCTTGTTGCGGTTCTCGGAGTTGAACCGAGTTTTGGAGGTTATGAGCCTCCCGTGGTACCGTTCCACCAAACCGCGTTTAAAATATATATGAGAAATTAGATAAAGTCAAATTCACGAAATACATCTTCATAGAGACCAATGATTCTTTGAGCATCACGTTGGGTTAGAATAAAATCAGATCCTTCATGAGCTATAGCGTTTCGAATTTTGTGAGCTTCCCATGCTTGATCAATAGTCTTAAAGTCACCTCGTACAGCCTTTTTAAGCTTATCTCCAATAGTATCCCCTACGTATCCCAAATGATCCAATAAATCATCAAGCATTATATCTGCTTCAAGAATCGCCAATCTCCAATCACTAGAATTGTCTGATGAAATATGGGCGACTATACGTTCCCATTTTTGATTTTTCTTTTCTGAAATTTCATCCATAGGTACGGGTGTAGGATAAAGAGCAGCATACCACTTGTCTTCTACCTTTCTCCATTTAATAAATGAGTAAACTATTCCAATTACAAATATAAATGAAAGGAGGTTTACGAAAATAATATATGAAGCAGTAAGTCTTCGAATGAAAAGTATTACATAATCAGGTATTAAATTGAGAAAATAATTTAATACACCATCAACACTAAATCCACCTCGTGTAGCAAAGAAGCCTCCCACTGCTGTAGAGACTCCCATAAAAAGAATAACCAGAATTAAAATTCCTGTAGCATCAGTTGCAGCATCTGCTTTTGGAGCAGGCTTCTCCTCCTTTGGAGGTGCATCTTTTTTATCTTTAAAATCTTTTTTTTCTTCAGCCATGTAGCTTATGAGCGAAGACCTTCAAACAACTTCCCAAGTGCGAAGAGGGTCGGCTCTTCTGCATATGGTGCAGTAAACTGAATACCGACTGGTAGCTGCTTTCCTTCTCTCTCTACAAATCCGGCAGGTACTGACATAGCTGGAAGCGATGTGATATTTGCTGATACGGTAAAGATATCAGCAAGATACATGGCAAGAGGATTTTCAGATTTTTCTCCGATCTTAAATGCAGGCATTGGTGATGTAGGAACAAGCACTGCATCTACACTACTAAATACTTTTTCAAAATCTTGCTTGAGTAATTCTCGCACTTTCATTGCTTTATTATAATATGCATCATAATAACCTGATGAAAGCACATACGTACCAAGCATAATTCGCCGTCGAACTTCTTTACCGAATCCTTCTTGTCGAGTAAGTAAGTAATCCTCCAAAAGATCTTTCCCATCTTTATGAAGTCCATACTTCACTCCATCAAATCGCGCGAGGTTTGAAGAAACCTCTGCTGGTACAATTATATAATAAACACCGAGTGCATAGCGAATGTTTGGGAGTGAGATATCAACAATTTCACATCCATGTTTTTTGAGTAAATCTATAGATTCATTAAAGTTTTGAAGTACATCAGCATCAACTCCCTCTTTTAAGAACTCATAAGGAATTCCAATCTTATATTTTTTATCTTTTGTTTCACTTAATTCAGTAGATGTTGGAGTATCGATACTTGTTGCATCCATTATATCTTTACCTTTAATTGCATTAAAAACAATTTCTGCATCTTCTACAGTTTTTGTGAGTGGACCAATTTGGTCAAATGAAGATGTCATTGCCATAAGACCATGTCGAGATACTGCACCGTATGTTGGTTTTAATCCAACGAGATTTGTATAACTTGCTGGTTGTCGGATTGATCCACCAGTATCTGATCCAAGTGACACCAAACACATATCGGCAGCTACAGCAGCTGCAGCACCTCCAGAAGAGCCTCCAGGCACTCGAGCTGTGTCGTAAGGGTTCTTTACAACTCCAAACGCAGAGTTCTCTGTTGAGCCACCCATGGCAAATTCATCCATGTTTGTGCGACCAATAAATACAGCACCTTCTTCTTTTAATTTTGTGATTACAGTTGCATCATAGGTACCAGTATAATTCTCGAGCATCTTTGATGCTGAACTAACTTTCTTGCCTTTGATTAAAATATTATCTTTGATAGATATAGGAATTCCAGTAAGAAGTGTTGCCTTCCCTGCTTTTATCTTTGCATCTGCAGCTTCTGCTTGGGTAAGTACATCCGAGTATACTTCAAGAAATGCATTAAGTTCTTTATTTTTCTTTTCTATTTCTGAAAGGTAGGCTTGTGCTAATTCAACTGCAGTAAAATCGCCTTTCACAAGTGCTTCGTGTGCTTTTCTAATTGTCAGGTCTTTAAGATTGATCATAGAGGTAGTATTCAGAAATTAGCCGAGAATCTTTTTTACTTTTAGGTAATCACCTTCACGCTTTGGTGCTTCATTTAAAATAGCTTCAGTATGAATACCTGATTCATGAGGATTTGTATCTTCCCGCAAAACATTTTTTGTTTTTTCTTGTGATTTAGGAGCATCACCCGAAATTTCTTGAATCTGATTTACATAATCTAAGATTCCACCCATATCAGCAGCTAATTTTTCTTCTTCTTCTGGGGCTACCTTAATGCGTGCTAAGGCTGCAAGTTTGCGTAGTTGTTCAACTGAAATCATATATTTATAGTAGCATTACTTGAGTAATTTCTGAAATTCTTCTTCGGTCACTATGGTTATACCAAGTTCCTGTGCTTTATCAAGTTTTGATCCAGCGCTTTCTCCTGCCACAACATAATCTGTATTTTTAGAGACCGATCCAGCAACATCACCTCCCTGTTCTCGAATAAGCCTTTTAGCATCATCTCGTCCCAAGGTTTGTAAAGTTCCTGTGAGCACAAACGTTTTACCAGCAAATTTTCCTTTACCATTTTCAGGAATTGCTTCTTTTTCTATATCAACATGGGTAAGCAGTTTCTTGAGTAATTCTTTGTGAGCTTTGTCTTTAAACCATTCAACAATAGCTTCAGCAACAATGTCACCAATCCCCTCAACTGATTTCAACTCTTCAAGTCCTGCTTCTTTAAGTACATCTATAGTTTTAAAATGCGCAGCTAAGAGATATCCTGTTTCTTCTCCCACATGTGGAATAGAAAGTGAAATAATAAATCTCCCAAACGATACGTGTCGAGCTTTCTCAACAGAAGCTAATAAATTATCTACTGATTTTTCACCAAATCTTTCTAATTCTAAAAGATCACCTTTCTTCAAAGTAAAAATATCAGCGGCAGATGAGATTAATGTGTTATCTAATAATACATCTATGATCTTTGGACCTAGTCCATCAATATCAAAAGCAATCTTTGAGGTAAAGTGGTAGAGTTTTCTGCGTTGCTGGGCAACAGAATTTTTATCAACGCATCGCCAAGCAGCTTGGCCTGGAATACGTTCTATTCTGCCATCACCTCCACATTCAGGCACTATATCTGGGAATACAAATGGTTTTTGTTTTCCAGTTCGAAGCTCTGTTAGCACTTTTACAATATCGGGAATTACATCACCTGCTTTTTGAATAACCACACTATCTCCCACACGCACATCAAGTCGTTTTATTTCATCTTCATTATGAAGTGTAGCTCTTGAAACAGTTGATCCAGCCACAAGCACCGGCTTCAAATGCGCAACAGGCGTAAGTACTCCTGTGCGTCCTATTTGAAGCTGAATGTCTTCTACAATCGTTGTGGCTTGTTCTGCAGCAAATTTAAAGGCAATACCAAAACGTGGAGCTTTTCCGGTGTAGCCTAACAGTTCTTGATATTCACGTTCATCAACTTTAAGCACTACACCATCGAGTTGATAATCAAGTTCATCTCGGCGCTTTGCCCATTCTTTCCAATACTCAATAACATCTTCAATATCTTTGCAGTGCTTATAATGAGGATTCACTTTAAATCCCAATTCTTTTAGATATTCTAATTCTTTATATTGAGATTCAGGTACGTTCTCTGATGCTTGAGATATATCGTACATAAATACATCAAGCTTTCTTGAAGCAGCCATTTTAGGATCAAGCTGACGAATAGAACCTGCAGCAACATTACGTGGATTTGCAAATTCTGGTTCACCCTCTTCTCTTCGTATTTTATTTAATGCAGTAAGCTGTTTTTTCCCCATCCACACCTCACCTTCGACAATTACATTTACAGGTCGATTAAGCGTAAGGGGCACAGACTCTATAGTGCGTACATTCATAGTTACATCTTCACCAATTTTTCCATTACCTCGAGTTGCAGCAGTTTTTAGTATTCCTTTTTCGTATTCTAATACTACTTTCAATCCATCGATTTTTAATTCAGATGTATATGTGGGCTTTTTATCTCCAAGTCCTTTTCTAATTCGTGCATCAAACGCATAAATGTCCTCTTCAGTAAATGCATCATTAAATGACCATTGAGTTACTTTATGAGGAACTTTCTTAAATTCTGGCAGTGGTTCTCCTGCTACACGCTGGGTTGGAGAATCTGGTGTAATTAGTTCAGGGTACTCTGTTTCAAGCTTAACAAGCTCATCTTTGAGTGAATCAAGCGCTTCAGGCGTAATGTCTTCTTTATTAAGTACATGATATTCATAGCGATATTTATTGATCGCTTCTCGTAATTTTTGTACTCGCTCTTTAATCTCTTTAGTTACGGACTTTGACATAGTGCTAGCATAGCAAAAAGAGAGCTATATATAAAGCAAAAGCAGTCTTTTCAGACTGCTTTGCTTTTACTTTATAGAATCTAGAATTTTTTAAAATTCAATGAATGTTGGCTTATTACCCACTGACACAGGAATAGTACACTGTGTTTGTGGAGATTTTGTACCGTCTCCTAATGTTGCTGTTACATATGCGTACTTAATGCCTTTTGTGGTGTATGTTACATCAATAGATGATCCCGAGGTACCTTCTTCTAGTTCAGGTGTTCCTGTCCAGGTGTATTCTGTTGGACTAAGGTTTCCAGGATTTGCTGTCCATGTAACAGTATCACCAACTCGCACTCCAGATGAAGGGTTAGGTGTACATGAGAGTGTTGAAGTTGCCAAAGTTACTACGGCTGTATCACTTTCAACTCCTCCCTGACCAGTACAGGTTAATCTAAATTCTGTTGCACTATAAATATTGCTTACTGTCGCAGTGTGTGTTCCATTAGTTGCTGTCTTATTACCAATCCATGTGCTATTTACAGGATTTGCTGATGCTGTACATGATGCAGCATTTGAAACTGTCCAAGATAAGGTTGTACTTCCTCCAGGGTTTACTGCATCAGGATTTGCAGTAAGAACTACAGTGGGTGGAGGTGTTGTTGTAGGATTTCCACCAGTAGTATCCACAATAACTGTTACGTCATCAGTTACTGTCTGGCCATTTGTCGTTGAGTCTCCAATACAACTAATTGTAAACGTTGTATTTGCTGTAAGCGGACTTGAAGTCTTTGTATATGAACCAGTTGAAGCACTTTCAGTACCCGATGTCCATCCACTGTTTGCAGGACTTGCAGTAGCAGTACATGAAGCAGCGTATACTGGACTGTATGTTAATGCCACTGTTTCTCCAGAAGTAACGGTAGTTTTACTTGCAATCAAAGTAACGTTTGGAGTATTTACTACCGGTGTAACTGATTTTTTATTCACAGTAACTAAAGCTGTTTTTTCTGCACTACCTCCAGGTCCAGTACATATAATTTTGAATGTAGTGGTTTTTGTAAGTGTAGGAACAACTTTACTATGCAATCCTGGTGTAGCGCTTGGGTTTGTATTTGAGTTCCAAGCTGTGGTTGCTGATGCATCTGGTGATGCTGAAGTAATAGAAGCTTCACAAGCTGTTGCGTTTGTTGAAGACCATGAAAGGTTTGTATTTTGTCCTTCAAGGATAGTTGTTGGATTTGCGGTAAATGTTACCACAGGCGATGGCGTGGGCTCAGTTTTAACGTTAACTGTTATAGTATCACTAGCACTACCACCTGGTCCCGTACAACTAATTGTGTAGGTTTTCTTTGTTGTAAGATTACCTGTCGTTTGTGTGCCTGACTTTGCTTTTGTTCCTGTCCATCCATTACTTGCAGTACATGTTGTAGCATTTGTTGATGACCACTTAAGTGTTGATGCAGTGTTGTAATCTACTGGATTTGGAGTAGCTGTGAGATTTACTGTTGGTTCAACAACTGGATTTCCAACAGTGATATCCATATAACCTTCTGTATACCCTCGAATACCTGTCTGACCGTTTGGGTTATCAGGCTGATGTTGGTTACCAATACGTGTATAGTTATCAATTCGGAAAGTTAGACGGTATACTCCTGGCTTTGATGGTGCAGTAAACTTGCTGTTTAAGTGAGTTGAAAAATCTTTTGAAGTCAGTGGGTAATCGTGATCAAAGTTCCAATCTGCAACGCCATTATACTTGAAGTACCATTGTTCTTTAGTTTGTCCCTGGAATGTAGCTGTGATTTTCACATGGGCAGGAGTATTGGCGCATGAAAGAAGTTTTACAGTACCAGCAAACTGAAACTGTTCACCTGGATCAATCTGATTCGCTGGTGTGTTAATGTTTGTTATTTGAGGACGAAAATTTCCTGGTTCACAGTGTGGTTGAGGTCCTGTATAGACTGTGGTCGCTTTATCGATAATACAGTTGATTGATTCACTTTTTGTAATAGTGAATGCAGCTGCATCTACCTCATGAGCATTTGCAAAGAAGAATCCCGTACCTATAAGAAGTGCCGCTAGAACATATACTGTTTTTTTAGCTCGTGATCGCATAAAAAGAATAACTGCTAATATAACCCCTAATCCAATAATCGTAAGCACTGCAGCAACTACCGCTGATGATGTACCTGATGAACTTCCATCTGATGACGCAGGCAATTTACTCATCTCATCATAATTAGCACTGAGAGAAGCTTTGTAGGTAGCCAATACATCGCTTCCTTTTACAACAGTTACTTCTGCTCGCATAGCTCGTGCATCTCGAGTTGCTGTAAGTGCTACGTCTTTCTCAGTTCCTGCAGAAAAATCATGTTCTGATGAATTCTCAGCAACAAGCTTATTGTGCTCATCATAGATCTTAACACCGAGGGTTGCATTCCCTGCCCCCACAGCTCGTGCAGTAAGTAAGTCATAAGGAGCACCTGCATAACTTACCTTGAGAGTAACAACATCATTTTTCTTAATATCTGATTTATCTGCAGATACCGTATCAATAGTTACTTGATTACCGGCTACAATGTATTGGAAATCTAGTGATGTCATTCGATTCGCTCCATCTTTATCAGGAAATTGAACCTGTCCCAAATAAACTCCTGCTTTATTATCAAACCGTGGAAGATCGAAAATCACTTCTCCTTTGGCTTTTGCAGCAATAATCATTCCTTCCTTTTTTAATACTGTAACTGGCTTAGTTGTAATTGATCGAGTATAAAATGATGCAGTAGGCATAATTGTTATTGACTCTGTTGTGTTGTTTACAAATCGAACTCGAACAAATGCACTTGTTGATGTTGCATATACAGTAGGTCCTATATCAGGCTGGAAAAACTTTCCATCTACAGATACAGTTGAACCAACAAAAGACAACACGGTACTACCTCCTGAGATTTCAATTTCTGTATCATTCCACCCAAGTGGAATACCAGAATCTAGATACGCTCGGGCTCGTAGGGCAATAGTTTCTTTTTGATTAAATGCTTTTGGCAATACGTAACTATAGGTAATTAATTTGTGCTGTTCATCAGCTTTCAAATATATTGGACCAAATGTCTTACTATCATATTCCTCTAATGGAAGCCCCGTTTCATCAAAAGCTCCAACTAAAGAAATTTTATATACAATATTTGGAACATCTTTAGGATACGCATTACTGATCACAAAACTCCCAGTGATAGTATCTCCTGCCTTAAGATCAGATTGATCTATAGAAAGATTTTGAATACTTACTTGTGGAAGCTGTGCTTCTTGGGCAGATACAGTACCGATTACACTTGAAAAAACAAATGTATAGATAAGGACAATAATAATAAAACCACGTGTATGCATAACTTTGAATAAGATTGGTAAAAAGTGTTGTACCTACTATTGTACAACACTTGAGACCGCTCTATGAGTATCGAGCAGTGGATAACTAATAGGTTATAGCTATCGCTCGTTCTACTTTTCTAGCTGAAACTGGAGCATTACAATCCAAATTGTGCCCCCGTGAAGCAATTTGTGTCTCACCAGTCTGGAGATTTTTTGTAACGGTCACATCAGCACAGTATGAATATACTGAATCAATAGAGCTCAGATTAGTATTCTTTAATGCTATTTTAAAATTACTAATAAATAATTCGGGTTCAGTACCAGCAATCCGGTTTACTACTATAGATTGATTTCCACAGCTAATCGATGTTGATCCATTATAAGAAAGAAACTTACTCTCACCTGGATTGTCCGGATTTTTTATATCCCAGAAACGAGCGCATTCTCCTCCAGTATCGGCAGCATAAAATGCAGCTTGTGATTGTTTGCTGAAATATGAAAGGACAATCTGTTTTTGAGAAAGGCTTGAGATAGAAACACCCACACCAAGAACAAGTCCTACGACGAGAAGGGCAAAAAATATTGTAAATCCTTTATTGTGTACGTTTTTCATAATTAATTCCCCCCCCAATTATTTAAGTGTTCAACAACAACTAACGGTATTTGCGAGAAAACCCCTCGCTCCCCAGATATGGTTACTACGATTGCTACTTCTGATACAGTACCTCCAGCATCTCCCGACGGTCGAAGTTCAACAGTTCGAATATAATTTGAATCGGTTGTCCCACTAGAATTATAACTATAGTATCCAGTTGAAGTATCATCGACAAATCTAAGTTTACATCTGTCTGATCCTCCAGTTTCAGAACATGGGGTAATACTATTATTAACAGTATCAACACGACAGGTTGTTCCCATACAATGACTGAGACCTGTAAACCATGCACGTCCTGCTACATAGTTTGAATCACGAATATTTCGAACATATTCAATTGCTTCACCAGCTAAATAATTTGCAATAACTTGTTCTTTAGAAAATTGATTTGTGGCTAAACTTCGTTGAACAAGGCCAGATACAGCGCCAATCACAAGGGCAAGCATGAGCACTGAAATTAATGCCTCAACGATAGTAAATCCTTTTTGTGATTGAAATGATGGTTTCATAAAAGACTAAAGATCCAATAAGCGCTGCGATACCAGCGACTGCAAATAAAAATATTTAATTGAACCAGCTCGTACTCCCGAATGTCCCTTAAGCCTGATAAGTACTTTAGGCTGTTCATTACTTGTATCTACATTAAAACTCAAGTTATCCACGATGATTTCACCTGTGTCCGGCGTAACATCGTTTTCACTTACTTCTATCCCCTCATCATCATATACATATCTAATGATCTTTTGTTCAGAAAAAAGATACTTTACTGTTCCAACACCACTTGATGGAATAAAAGTAATTCCCGCAGTACCATCACTTTGAGAATACCCTGTACCAACTCGAATTGCTTTTGTCATTCCTTCAATAGCAATGCTTAAGTTTGAGAATATAAGACTCTGAGATTGTGAAACTCTATTTGCATTTACAATACTAACAACGGCAGCAACACCCATTACCATAGCCACACTGAAGATTCCAATAGCAATAATCATCTCTACGAGAGTGAATCCTTTTGCTTTTGTGTGATTTTTTGAAATATAAGGCTTCATATATGTGTATATGGTTATTCAGATCTTACTGAAATTTGTCCTGATGCATCTATATATAAATAACGCTCTTCCCCTTCTGGAGATCTAAAGTTAATTTCTGCAGCATCATAATTCACCTGAGTATCATCTTCGGCGTTCGTGAGGTTGGCATTCACTCTAATTATTGCATCGGGATTTGGACGTGCAAAAACAATATCCATTTTACCACCTGATGCAATACATGTGCGCACGTTATCTACTATTCCACAGACATCGTCAATTATAAATCCAGTTGGGAGCGTATGAACAGCTACTTGAGTATCAGCACTACAACTTGGATCAACTGAAGAACAATACCCATTATCACGAATCGTTGTTCCTCCAATAGGTTTATCAGCAAATATTAAATATGAGTTATTTGCTAACTCAAGATTAAAATGAATTCCGTATCCTACATTAAAATCATTACTGCCTGGAACAACCTCTTGCACACCAATACCACTCGCTTGCACCTGCCGAATATCAAGAGCAGTATCATACATAAGATTTACAAATGCTTGTCGTTTACCAAAGTTTTTATAGTCAACAAGAGAAATTGATGTAAAGATTGTAAGAATAGCAATTACAACCATCATTTCCACGAGCGTAAAACCTTTTTGTAGTTGCTTATACTTCATTAATTATATACATAAATCCTTCCAAGCCTGGTAGTGAAAGACTGAAAAATAACACGATTAGAAATCCGAGAATGAGAAACGGTGCAAAAGGGATTTCAGACTTCATTGTAAGCTGTTCTGTATTTCTAGGCAATCGGATACGCTGTATAAGAATATACATAATACTTAATGGTGCTCCAATCCAAAACGAAAATATGATTGCTGATATGCCTCCAATGATTCCAAGCATCCAACCAATACCCAGTGCCAATTTTGCATCGCCCAAACCAATCCATCGCCCGCCAGATATTAGCCATAGAAATGCAAATGGAAATGCAGCAATTGGTCCTGCAGCTAGTGCCCAAATAGATGGCATATGGAAACCAGTAAATGGATCAATAGATGCATATACAAGTGCACACACTGCAAAAACGAATGCTAATCCATCTGGAATTATCTTATGGCGCATATCATACACAAAGATAACTACTAGTACAGAAATAACTATAAGCTCGAGGAGCATAGCTATCACAGAAAACTGATACGTCATTATATAAGCTGCATATCGTATATATATGTATAAAAACAGAAGGCCAGTTACTAATTCAACGAGCGGATACTGAATAGCTACTGAACTTTTGCATTTTGAACACTTACCCCGAAGAAAGATATAACTAAAAACGGGAACTAATTCATACCAACGCAATGTTTTCCCACATGAGAAACACTGAGACCTTCCCCCTATTCCCATTCCAGTATTATATCGATAAATAACAACGTTTAAGAAGCTACCAATTATAGTTCCTAAAAGAAAAAAGAAAATGCCAAATACAACATTCATTATGGACAAGAAATAGTTGCACCAGCTGTCCATGATGCCATACTTGAAGTTGTTGCTGACTTACCTGTGTAATCTACACAATAACTAATTTCATTGTTTGAAGGTAGTGCGGCTTTAACTGCCCAACCTGTATTTGTTGCACTACATGAGGGATTTGATCCTTCAGGAAAATTTGATGCTGCTACAAGGCTACTAAAGCCTGTACCGGTATCACTAAACATTCCGCTCATACAATCCGATGCAGATCCATACGCGCTATATGTTTCGTTGTATTTTTTTGCAGCATCAATCATTTTAACTAATTGCGCTTTTACTTTTTCATCATTATCTTTACTTTTTGCAGTACCAATTGATGCAAGAAGAACTGCAGCGAGAATTCCGATAACAGCAATAACAACCAGGAGTTCAACCAAAGTAAAGCCTTTTTTAAAATGTGTTTTCACCTTGTGTACAAATACTTAATAATGTATTCATTGTAACATAAAAAAAATAAATATTTACACAACAAAAAACCCCTCCACAAGGGATGGGGCTTTTTGAATAATTATTTAAACTAAATAATTATGATGCTGGACATACCACTGCTGCATCTGCGAGGAAACTTGTTCGTGTTCCTGCGGCACCAGTACTATCTACACAGTATGATGTTCCTGTGTTAAGAGGTACTTGCGCTGCCCATCCTCCTGCTGCGTCGTGACATGTTGCTACTGTAGCTGAAGGTACAGTTGAGTCAGTTAGAGTAACAGTTGTTCCTGACTTTGCATTACCTGCCGCTGTAACACTGTCTCCAATTACATTGGTTCCAGTTGCAGCACATACTCCTTCGTATGTTGCTGAAGTCTGACTGTCATAAAACAATTCAGCTTCTGCTCGTGCGTTAGCTAGGTTTGCTTTTACTGAAGCATCTGCTGCTTTTGTTCGCGCAGTGTTCAATGAGGCAAGAACCACAGCTGATAGAATACCGATGATTGCAATCACAACCAAAAGTTCAATCAATGTAAAACCTTTTTTAATATTCTTCATTTTTACTATTATTAATTAATTATACAAATCGACCTTACCGCGATGCGGATAAGTCGTAATGACTAATAGTAGTATTATATAGCGGACTCAACATAACTACGAGAGAAGTATGTGGATAAGTATTTTTCTTTTTTCTAAAAAAAATAATTTTGTAA
The DNA here is from genome assembly GCA_040387855.1 of Patescibacteria group bacterium. Taxonomy (NCBI): domain Bacteria; species Patescibacteria group bacterium. The sequence goes on along the minus strand of JAZKCY010000001.1, from coordinate 179,922 downwards.
GAAATTTTACAAAATTATTTTTTAAAAACTAGAATGAGTTTGCAAGATTGTATATCGGAACGAGTACGGATGCGAGAAGAATTCCAACTCCGAGACCAAGTGTCACAATCATCACTGGTTCAATAAGATCAACGAGTGTATCAACTGCTGTCATCACTTCACGTTGGTAAAACTTCGCAAGAGTTTTCAAAATATTTCCAAGTTCTCCAGTTTCCTCCCCCACCTTTACCATTTGAATAACAATTCCTGGAATTTCGTGATACGGCACTAGTGAGTCAGACAATGACTTTCCTCCCTTTACAGAATTTAAAGAATCTAAAATTATTCTTTTATAAGTTTCATTTCCAACTACAGACGCGGTGATCTCAAGAGACTTGATCATAGGAATTCCTGAGGTCAACATTGTATTCATGTTGTCGGTAATTCGTGAAAGGGCCAGTTTACGATATAGGTTTCCAATATACGGAATAGTGATTTTAAATTTATCCAATCCATCTTTACCTTGTGGAGTACGAATGTATCTAACAAAAAAGAATATTCCAATTGCAAGAGCAATGAGGAAATAAATTCCGAAGTTTACAAAAAAGTTTGAGATTCCGAGCACAACCTGAGTATAAATAGGAAGCTCTTGTCCTGATTCAACGAGAATTACACTAATTTTCGGAATAACCACAGTAAACATAAGCCCCATCACGGCAAAGAATGTAAATATAACGAATGCAGGATAGATCAATGCATTACGCGCTTTTGATGTAACTTCAAAACTTCTTTCCAAACTATCAGCAAGATACAAAAAGATTTCATTGAGACGACCTGATTCTTCTCCTGATCTCACCATGTTTACATAGAAGTCAGAAAATATCTTTGGATGCTTTTGCATTGCCTTAGATAGTGAACTACCCCCCTGAATATCATCTGCAATCTCAGTAAGACTTTTTCTAAGAATTGCATTTTCAACTTCAGAAGCGATAAGTCGAAAAACTCGAAGTGCAGAAACCTGCGCGTCAAAGAGAATGGCAAGCTGTCGAGAGAGAATAACAATCTCTTTATTGCTTACATGCTTGAAGATAACAACTCCACGTTGCAAAAATGATCCTGCTTCATCAGCAGATTTAATTTGTGAAATAACTAATCCACGTCGCTGAAGTGAACTAATAGCAATATCAATATTAACAGCTTCGATTGATCCATCGCGTTCTACTCCTGTTGTATCTAGTGCTTTATAATTAAATAACATTGCAAGAAAAAATAAAAAGAACTATTAAATCAATTTCTCAAGAACTTTAGTGTTGAGAGAATATCGATATGCATTCTCAATTGTAATCTCCCCTGCTCGTACGAGTTCTGCTAATGAACGATTGAGATCAATCATACCCTGCTGAGAACCTGTTTCAATTACAGTATTAATTTCATGAGTTCTGCCTTCACGGATAAGATTGGCAACTGCAGTATTGTTGATCAACAATTCGTATGCGGGAATAAGTCCTCCTGCAATTCGTGGAATAAGTCGCTGAGAAAAGATTCCTGCGAGTGATCCAGCAAGCTGAACTCGAATCTGATCCTGTTGATTTGCAGGAAAACTATCAATGATACGTTCAATGGTTTGTGCTGCATTGTTTGTGTGAAGCGTTGAGAAAACCATGTGACCTGTTTCCGCTGCCGTTACGGCTGTTGAAATGGTTTCTGGTCCTCGCATTTCACCAATAAGAACAACATTGATATCCTGTCGAAACATAGAGAGTAATGCAGTACTAAAATCTTTAGTATCAATTCGAACTTCTCGTTGATCTATAATTGCTCGCTTAGGAGTATAGAGATACTCAATTGGATCTTCAATAGTAAGTATGTGTTCCATTCGCTCTTGATTGATCATTTCAATCATAGCTGCAAGTGTTGTTGATTTTCCTTGTCCAACAGGACCCACACAAAGAAAGAAACCTTGAGACTTTTTAGTAAATGATTCAAGAATTGGTGGGAGATTGAGTTCTTCAAGCGTGCGAATATTGTGCGGAATAAGTCGAAGTGCAACTGCAGGCAACCCTTGTCGCATAAATGCATTACCTCGAAATCGTGATTCCATATGACTCCATGAAAAATCAACCTCATGATCACCCATGAAGAGCTTCTTATTTTCTGGTGAAATCATTAAATCTAAGATTCCAAAGATATCAGCTTTATTGAGCGGCTTAATATTTGAAATAGGCACAAGTTGACCTGACACACGAATAACGGGGCTTCGTCCTTCAGAAATATGAAGATCTGATGCACCTTCCTTTACGACTATCCCAATAATTTCATCTACGAATGTTTTGTAATCGCTATTCATATAATATATATCTTTATGCCTTATGATTTTTATATATCTCTTGTACGTTGCTGATAACTTCAGATGGAATTGTAGTTGCTTTTACTATATATCCACTCACTCCCAAACTCTTTGCTTTTTCAATGTCTGACGTATCACTTTGATTAGTAAGCATAATAATCGTTGTGGATTCAGCCAACTTTTGCTTCCGTATTTCGCTCAATAACTCGAGGCCATCCATTGCTGGCATAATAATATCGAGAAGGATAATATCAGGATGGTACCCATCTTGAAGTTTCTTCAAAGCTTCTTGAGAACTAAGCGCAGATGAAACATCAAATCCGCTTTTTCCAAACTTAAGCGCATACATATTAATAAGATAACTGTCATCATCAATCAGGAGAATTTTTGGTTGCTGAGTATCCATAGAGTAAGTATATCACGCTTATAAATTGCCTTAAAGCTTATTCACCTCTTCAAAGGGGATTTCTCCTTTAAAAGCCTTAAGCATGGCATCCTCACGCATTGTCATTACGCCTTTCTTTCGTAGTACCTTCATAAGATCAAGTTCTGTTGCACTGCTCAAAATAACTTTTTCTACTTCTTTATCAATTTCAAACATTTCAAATACAGCAGCTCGTCCTCGTGTTCCATTTGGACATTCCGGAGTTGGATCAATTTCACGAACAGAAGTTGGAATTGGTACTTCTTTTTTAAACTCATCGGGAAGATCTTCAAATTGTTTATCTATCATCATTCTTAGACTTCCTTCTACTGGTACCTCTTTACCACCTTTAGGACAAAGGGTTGCAGCAAGTCGTTGAGCAATAGCGAGGACCAACGTAGGAGCAATAAGAAATGGGTCAACACCCATGTCGATAAGTCGAGGGATAATACCTACAGCACTATTAGTGTGGATTGTAGAAAGCACCAAGTGACCAGTAAGTGCGGCTTGGATTGCCAACTGTGCTGTTTCTTTATCTCGGATCTCTCCCACCATGATTACGTTTGGATCTTGACGAAGTGTTGTACGCAATCCGTTTGCGAAAGTATACCCAATCTCAGGACGCACTTGTGACTGACTAATTCCATCTATGTTGTACTCAATCGGATCTTCTAGAGACAACACATTTTTTTGTTCTTTATCAACAAGGTTCAACATAGAATAGAGTGTCGTGGTTTTACCAGAACCAGTAGGACCAGAAATCAAAATAAGGCCATACGGCTTCTTAAGAGCATTCTTCATAAGTGCAAGATGACGTGGAGTAAGACCCATTTCATCAAAATTCTTTACACCTTTTTGTTGATCCAAGATTCGCATCACGATCTTTTCTCCATAATAGGTTGGAAATGTTGAAACTCGGAAGTCAATCTTTCGGCCTTCAATTTTTGCAGAAAAACGACCGTCTTGAGGTTTTCGTTTTTCATCGAGACGCATATTTGAAAGAATTTTAATACGTGCAGTGAGCGCAGAGTGTACTTTTGTTGGCAACACAAGACTTGTATTTAAAACACCGTCGACACGAAATCGCACACGAATAGTTTCGTGCATATGCTCAATGTGAATGTCGGATGCGTTTCCTTCAGTAGCATAACGTAAAATTGTTGCCACGATTTTTGTAACTGGAGCATCTTCAACAATTTTTGCTTCAATCTTTGGTGCCTTTGAAACGTCAATTTTATCTGCCTCACTTTCTTCTTCATCCTTCCCTGCTGCAGCCTGAATGTCAGTCTTTAACTCAGAATCAAGATCAGTAAGAGCTTTTGTCACTTCTGCTGACATGCCTTTATATTGAGCAATAACTTTTTCAAAATCTTCTTGTGTGATCAAAAAGACTTTGTAGGGCATATTTATTCGTGAAGAAATAAAATTCAATGCATCACGAGCTTCGATATTGTCTGGATCAACTACTCCAACTTCAAGCATTCCATCTTTTACTGCAAGTGGAACAAATTTGTAATGATTAGCAGATTCTTCAGGAATATATTCAAGAACACTCATTTTTACATCTTCCTGAATCATCTTTCGGGCAGGGATTTCGAGAATTGCACTTCGAGCCTTCAATATATCATCATCAGAAAAACCATGTCTTTTTAAAACAGTATCAAAAGTAGCTCCAGTACTATCCATTTCATGCTGAAGTATATCCGCATCTTCAGAGGATAGAATGTGTTTATCTACAAGTAATTGAAGCAATGACATACGTACAGCAATGGGTTATTATCGCCCACTTGTTGCTGGCTTTGTAGTAGTTTGTGATGTTGCACTTAGCGGTGCAAATGGATTATTTCGTCCAGCAGGCTGAGGAACTAGAGTTACAGTAAAATCTTGAAGCGATGTAAACGCAACATCATTAAACACTCCAGCATCAAGGCGAATTGAATCAATACGATCAAGTATTGCAAGAAGACTCTTATCAATAACATTTGAACTTGTTGATGTAGAGGTAGCTGTTGTAGTGTTATCAGCGGCATCAACTTCCTGTAAAGAAAACTTGTATACACCAAATACAGCAACAACAAAGAGTGCAAACAATGTCATCTTTCCTATGCTCCATGTGTGCTGTGTATTCATAGTTTTATTTTAACCAATAATTTTTAATAGTAATATTGTAATCATACAGGCCAGTTTCTGTTGCCTTGAAATTGATATCTGTTACATCAGTTAGTCTCAGATTTTTCTGAAGGTCCTCTAAAAATAGAAGGAAATTGTCATAGCTCATTGTTGTTGAAAACGATAAAGAGACAGATCCATAGGGCTTATTCTCACCTTTATCATCCCCTGGTTTTATACTCTTAACTGAAGCACCATACTTATTAACCATAGAATTAATATCAACAATAAGCTTTATGCTATCAATTCGATCGGGTAACAATTTTTGGAGACGGGCAACATTATTGTCATCAAAAGCATTATATTTTCGAGCCAAATCATCGCGTTTCAATCCCACCTGTTTTGCACGAGCGACAGCAGCCTCATACTGTTTTGTAGTATCTCGAAGAACGTTTAACTTTTCATATCCAGGCTTAACATATAAATAGAGCACAGCTCCGGCGATCAAAAGACAAATAATTGGTGTTAAGGCTTTCATATTATTGCTGTGGTGATGATGAAGCAGTGCTTGTACCTACTGATGTTGAAACATCTTCTACGGATGCTGCGGCCAAATCTTTAGCAAATTCTCGATATAATATTTCTTTTGATTCAACTGTTCCGGTAAAATCAAACATCACATTCCCAGACTTATCTAAGTTCAAATTTGTAAACTGAGGGCTCTTAAGCACTTTATTGTTTGCAGGTTTTGCAAATTCAGCTGCCTGGAGGGCAACAGATGAAAAGTTTTGTGCCTCACCTGCCATAGATACCACTACTTTTCCTGATTTAATTTCATATTTAAAACTACTAAATCGAACATTCTTTAATGTAGATGTCTCAAGAAAGTTGAAAAATACTGAGATCGCAAAGTGCTTGTTAAGTAATTCTTTGGCAGATTCAAGACGGACATCCATTCGAGAAAGTTCTGATACAAGTGCAGGCTCAAATTTCGCTAATTCTTTTTTAAGTTCTAACTTTAATTTTTCAGTATTACTTTCTGTATATTTTGTATAACCAAAAAGTGCTCCTGCTATTATTAGCACGGTGATTACTATAACTATAGAAATAACGGAGAAGAGATTTGTTGTGCGTCGAGGGGCTGCGCCTGGTGTAACAGGAGCAAGATTCTTCTTAGGAATAAATGATGTTTCGAATTTACCTTCCATTTGTTTTGTTATTGTAACACAGACGAGACCGCTTCTTGCAATAAGTTTTCCACTGTTTGCAAAATGAGTTATGAAAGTTCTTGAAGTTTTCGAAGAGCAACACCGAGAGCAACAGCAAATTCTGGACCAGTATGTTTTAATACTTCTTCCAAGAATGCCGGAGCTTCTGTTTTACCGAAAGGATCGCCTAATACAACAGAAGTTTGAAAATTTGATTCTGCTCGCTTTAATACGTTTTGCAATCGTGCTCCCCCGCCCACCATCACAACTTTAGAAATATCTTTATTAAATTTCTTTTGATATGACAATAATACGCGCTGAGCTTCTGAAAAAATATAATCAAGCGTCAGATTAACAACATCATCAACAGCTTTCTTTTTATCTGAATCAACGCGACTTAGATCTCGCTTTATGATTTCAGCTTCTTGAACAGGTATGTTTAAGGTCCTTGCGAGGCCTAGAGTAATATCCTGAGCTCCTCTACTAATTACATGTGAAGCTCGAATAATTCCACGTTCTACTATATATACTTTTGTTGTAGCCGCTCCTAGATCAACAATCATTTGAGTTGTTGTATCTTGATCAAGTACAGATCTAATTGTGCTAAAAATCTCAATTTCAAAAAAGCTTGTTTGAAGAGCTGAAGCTGTAACAATAGACTGATACCTTGCCAAGGTTTCATTATGAATTGCCACAATAAGCACATCTATCTTTTCTGTAGGCTGATTTGGACTATGTGGAGCTTCTTCGTTGAATTTTAATTCTTTATCGACTTGTCGTGGCACCAAAATCCAATCGAGCATTACTTCTGTGATAGGCACAGGAATATACTTTCGAGCTTCAATAGGAACCATTTGTGCCAATTGTTGATCTGATACAGCAGGCATTTCAATAAGTGAAATAAGACTTGCGCCGAATGGGATCGCAATACCGCTTGATTTTGAGGTCATTTTTGATTCGCGAATCACATCATTAAGTGCTTCACTTATCTTTTCTGGAGGAAGGTTTGTGGCACGTCCAATTTCCACATTACCATACGGCCCTAATGCAAGTTCACCATAGGTATCAAGAACCGCTTTGCCACCCTTTCGTGAAAGCTGCACAATTTTTATAGATGAAGAACCAATATCAATACCAATGACACTTGTTTCCTTTTTACCGAATAAGCTTGAAAAAAAAGACATAGTTAGAATGATTCTCTTAGAGATTTAGTATAGCACAGATAACGTTTCTTTAGATTTAATTTATGTGGTCTTTTCCACACTAGTATTATGCCTGTCCTAAAACTGTTCCATTATATTCTCAACTTGATCTTCCCTCAACCACAGCAGGAAGTATTAGACTGGAATACCTGCCAAAAGCCAGACATTCAATGTTCTTCTTATATATCCAGCCTGTTTATCTATAAAGATCCACAGGTCCAAAAAGCAATCTGGGATCTTAAATATAGAGGTAACAAACAAAGCGCTTATGTGTTTGGAGAGCTTATATATAGTACACTCTTGGAAAAACTCAGTGAGGAACATATTTTCACAGCATTAGAGAATCCAATTCTTATTCCCCTGCCGTTATCAAAGCAACGCAAAAAAGAACGTGGTTGGAATCAAAGTGCGTTACTCTGCAAAGCTATTATTCATTTCGACCTTGCTCATACACTAACCTATCAAGATAAAGTTTTGATAAAGGTCCGTCATACTAATCCTCAAACTAAATTGTCAAAAAAAGAACGCTTAGAAAACTTAAAAGACTGCTTTTGTATAAATTCTAACTATAAAGACTCTATTATAGGGAGAGATATTGTGCTTATTGATGATGTTACTACTACAGGTAGTACTATTTCTGAGGCTCGAAATGTATTACTAAAATGTGGAGTACGCAGTGTATTTGCCTATACAATAGCTCATTAATTATGCGGAGAGAGCGAGATTCGAACTCGCGGGCCCAATTAAGGGCCGACAGTTTAGTAAACTGTTGATTTAAACCACTCATCCATCTCTCCTGAGACTTCTATTCTACATGGATTTCCTTATTTTGGAAGTATTTAGAGTTCTTTTCTAGTCCTGATAAGACGTGCTGGATTTCCTGCCCATACTTCCCCCGGTCCCACATTTTTAGTAACTACCGCATAAGCACCAATAATTGCATGATGACCAATGGTATTAACTTGAGGTAAGATCACTGCATTCTCTCCAATAAATACATTATCTTCTATTACTAATGGCATTGGAATTTCTTTTGTAGTAGTTGCAATCAAATTTGGAGCATAGCCATCTTTTAATCCCTCATGCATATGAGTAAAGATTTTTACATTATGAGTGATAATGCAATATTTACCGACAGTTAGATCTCCACTACCATCAAGGCTTACATTTTTTCCCCATTTTATGCTTGGATCAAGAGTTATTTTCCCTCGTAGCTTACTGCGATATACAATAGCAGGTGATTTAACTTCAGAACTAAAGAGTTCTTTAATTTTTTGTAAAATACCCATAAAATGCGGAGACGGAGGGATTCGAACCCTCGAGGAGCTTTGACACCCCTGCCTCTTTAGCAAAGAGGTACGTTAGACCACTCTGACACGTCTCCAAACGCTTTGGCGTACAAGAAATCTAACACAAAACTTGATTTTAGCCCATATCCACGTAGGATATCTCTGGACCAACCTCGTACTGGAGATCTATGCGTTTAGCGTTCAATCTGATTCCCCTCGTTCTTGCTTGTGGGTGTACAACAAACCCCATCGGACAAGATGCACCAGCCCTGCAGCCAAGTGCCGAGGCAGGCACAAGCATCATCCTCGAGAACCGCACTCGCACGCAGCAAAATGTACGTGTCGGCACAACAGAGTATGAGCTCGCGCCTCTTCAAAACGTGCGAGCAACACTCCGATCAATTCCACCGGAGTACGTGGGTACCGATGAGACAGTAACCGTTCGACTCGTGGATGAAGGGCTTCCCCTTCCTCACTACGTTATCGATCGCCACAAACCCGCGCTGGATCCATGATCCTGTGCGGATTTTTTATATATAGTAAGATGTATATAACTCTATGAAAATCACCCGAGATGAATTACAACCAATGCTCGATTATATAAAGCAGTCATGGACCGGCGCACTTTTTCGATCAAACCTTCATCTTGCAGATGCAGCAGTAGATCCAAAAACAACACCAGGAGACAACGGTCGTTGGAATGTATTCATCCCAAAGAGTGAAAATGCTGGACGCGTCATGGATGTGCTTCGAAAACAAATGAGTGAAGCAAATCTCGGTCGAATAAATCTCTGTAATCTACCTGAAGATGGCGAGGTCCAAGATCATGGATTACTCTATTTACCAAAATCATATGTAGTACCCGGTGGACGATTTAATGAAATGTATGGCTGGGATTCTTATTTTATTATTGCAGGACTCTTACTTGATGGTGAAATAGAACTTGCAAAAAATATGGTTGATAATTTTATTTATCAAGTTATTTATTATGGAAAAATCCTAAACGCCAACAGAACCTATTATTTAAGCCGTTCCAATCCACCATTTTTGAGCAGAATGGTTCTTGAAGTGTATGAGAAGACTGAAGATAAAGAATGGCTCGCAAGCACACTCTCAGCCCTAGAAGACACTTATAAGTTTTGGATGGAAGAACCGCACATAACTCCCGAAACTGGTCTTTCTCGCTATTATGATACTGGTAATGGCCCAGCACCTGAAGTAATTTCTAGTGAACGAGATGAAAAGGGTTTTACACACTATGACCGAATCTTAGATTACTTTTTAACCCATGATCATGATCGATATGATGTAAGTCTTTATTATGACAAAGAAAATCATCAATTAACTGATCTTTTTTATAAGGGCGATCGTACCATGCGAGAATCGGGCTTTGATCCATCTGATCGATTTGGTCCGTTTAACATTGATTGCATGTCATACAATCCTGTGTGTCTCAATTCCCTGCTGTATCAGTTTGAAAATGACATGATGCACATCCTAAAAATTCTCGGGCTTTCTGGTATTGATGTATGGCGAACACGAGCACTTACTCGTGCTGCTAAAATTCAAACAGTACTCTGGGATGAGCAGGATGGGCAGTTTTATGATTATCATAGTACTCAAAAAAAACTCAGAAAATATTTATTTACCACAACGTTTTACCCTATGTGGGTAGGAGTTGCAACAAAAGAGCAAGCAGCTCGATTGGTAAAGTCTCTTCCACTCTTTGAACGTGATGGAGGGTTACTTTGCAGCAATAATGAAAGCGGAATGCAGTGGGATATGCCTTTTGGCTGGGCACCTTTAAACATGGTAGCAATTGAAGGGTTACGAAAATATGGATATAACGAAGAGGCAGATCGACTTAGTGAGAAATTCATCTCTATGTGTCTCAAAAACTTTACACTCTACGGTACTCTTGTAGAAAAATATGATGTAATTTCAAGTTCATCTCAGCTCCACGGTATTGATTATGGGTATAGTACCAATGAAATAGGTTTTGGATGGACCAATGGAACTATTCTGAGACTTCTCTCAGCATTACAGAAGAAAAACTAACCAAACAAAAACCCCTTCAACATATGGTTGAAGGGGTTTTGTTTAAAATAGATACTATTCGCAACCAATGCAAATTCCTTCTTCAGCTGGATCTGTTGGAGCATAGATCTGTCCTCGAGAAACAACCTGTGATGGTTCCTGTGCTGATGAAATTGGGTCTGTTTGCATAAAAGTGATACTAATTACTAATTTAATACTGATGTGCTAACCAGTATATCATACGATTATAGACGTGGGATTGAGGGCAATACTTTCTGTTGATAAAATTCCACAACTAAGGCTTTAAACTTGGCAATGTCATCTGTATTTTCAATCTTTATATCAGCTTGCGCTCCTATTTTGGGAATATCCGTTTCTGTTGAAATCAGTTCATCTTGAACAAATTCTTCAAAAGAAGTTGTGGCCTCTCCAACCTTCTCTTTTCGCTTCACCGTTCGATCATAACGAGTCTTACTATCAGCAGTAATATATACAAGAAAATTACATGGGAATGATCTAACCATTTCAAGATCACTCATCCATCGCACAGCATCAAATACCACAATATCTGCATCCATCTGCTCAATCCTCGTGCGTAGTGCATTGGTAAGCGTCCCCTTACCAAAACCTTCATCCATAACAATAGCTACATGCTGCAAATTGTGCCGAGTTTTAGGCAAATGCCACATATCAAGTGTCTCTCCTAATATATCTGAGGATCTTACGCGTTTAATTCGGTAGTCATTGGTACAGTGCTGCAAGCATTCTGCAAACGTGTCTTTGCCACTACCCTTTTCTCCGACCAGGCCAATAAAGATTTTCATGATAGTATTCTGCCATGACTCATGAGAAATTCAAAAAACTCATCTGGGATTATTATGCCGCCAACAAGCGCATTTTTCCATGGCGCACAACCACAGATCCCTACGCTATTTTGGTTTCAGAAATAATGCTTCAACAAACCCAGACAGAACGAGTTATTCCAAAATACACAGCATGGCTTGAAGTATTTCCCACAGCAGAAGTGCTTGCAAAAGCTCCATTACAGCAAGTTCTTACCTATTGGCAAGGCTTGGGTTACAACAGACGAGCATTAGCATTGCAGCGTGCAGCACAAACTGTTGTACAAAAGTATTCTAAAAAATTCCCAACTACGTATGCAGAACTATTAGATTTACCTGGCATTGGGCCATACACTGCCGGTGCAGTCCTAGCATTCGCATTTAATAAAGCTCATCCAATTATAGAAACCAACATTCGGACAGTGTACATTCATGAATTTTTCTCCAAAGAGCATGGTGAGATTCACGACTCAGAAATTTTAGAGTTAGTTAGAAAAACTTTAGATCAAAAAAACCCCAGAGATTGGTACTATGCACTCATGGACTATGGTGTGATGCTCAAAAAGGCTCATGGTAATGCAAATAAACGCAGCAAGCACTATACGAAACAATCTAAATTTATTGGCTCTAATCGGCAAATACGAGCTGCTATTGTTCGAGCTATTACAAAAAGCCCTCAGACAGAAAAAAGTCTTATAAAGCAACTAGAACTAGAAAATATCAGTACTACTCCTGAGATCATAGATAAAAATTTGCTGAAGCTTTGTGATGAAGGCTTTATTGTAAAACAAGGTCAAAAATTTGGTATACTCTAGGGGCAATGGAACTCACGACACCGATTGAGAAAGCCTTCCGAACATTAGATATCCAAAAGAAAGCACTTCAACGACTTGGTCTTAAGACTATTGAAGATTTGCTCTACTATTTCCCCACCCGCTATTCTGAAGCTGGAGATGTTAAAAATATTTCTAATTTGGTTAAAGGAGAAACAGCTTCTATTTATGCAAAAATTACAGGGGTAGAATTAAAAAAAGGTTTTCGTTCTAAGATCCCCATGGCCAAAGCTACGCTTGAAGATGCGACAGGAACTATGGGAGTAGTGTGGTTTCACCAAGCATATATTGCCAAGATGATTCCCGAAGGATCATATGCTCGCTTTACAGGAAAAGTAAGTGAACGAAAAACAGGAGGCTTCTATCTTTCAAATCCTGAATATGAATTTACCGATAAGCCTCCAGCAGTTGCAGGCACTTCCCTTTTTGGCGAATCACACGAGCAAGGTGGTCTCTACCCTGTATATCCTGAAACTCAGGGAATTACTTCACGATGGATCTTTCATGCTATTCAAAAAGTATTTTCTGCAAATAGTTTAGATTCATGTGAAGATCCAATTCCACAAGAAATTCTAGAAAAATATAAATTACCTGGATTAAAGACTGCGCTTATCTGGATTCACACTCCCCGCAAATTGAGTGACTCTGAAGCAGCACGAAAACGTTTTGCTTTTGAAGAAGTGTTTATGATCCAGCTCTTAAAACAAAAAGATAGACTCGAGAACGAAAATAATCCTGCATTTATTATCGAAAAAGAGTATTCTGATTTAGAAAAGTTCACTTCACGTTTTCCGTTTAAAGAAACCGAAGCACAAGCAAAAGCCATCTCACAAATCATCGATGATTTTAAATCAGGTCATCCTATGTCACGACTTCTTGAAGGAGATGTGGGATCTGGAAAAACAGCAGTGGCAGCAACTACCACTTATGCAGCAGTAACCACTCGTCCAAAGGGACAAGTTTTCGGGACTCTTCAAGTTGCCTACATGTGCCCTACTGAAATCTTGGCCAAACAACATTTCGAATCATTTATTAAATATTTTTATCATTTAGGAATTAGTATTGGACTCATCACTTCATCTGGTTGCAAAAAGTTTCCTTCAAAAGTAAATCCTGAAGGATGGACCGACATTTCTCGCACCCAACTTTTGAAATGGGTAGCCAATGGTGAAATTCCCATTCTTATTGGAACGCATTCTCTTATTCAAAAAGCCGTGCAGTTTAAGCATCTGTCATATGTAATCATTGATGAGCAACACAGATTTGGTACCAAGCAACGACAAAAACTTGTAAACAAACAAGCCCAAATTCCACATCTGCTTTCAATGACTGCAACCCCTATTCCCCGCACGCTCGCTCTTACTGTCTTTGGTGATCTTGATTTAACGCTGCTTGATCAAATGCCGGTAGGACGAAAGCCAATAATTACTGATATTATTCCTCCAACAAAGCGTGCGCAAACGTACGAAAGGATTCGGGAAGAAATGAAAGCTGGCCGACAGCTTTATGTGATATGTCCGCGCATTGATGAGCCAGATCCATCAAAAGAATTTGCTGTCGAAGCAAAATCGGTAAAAGAAGAAGCAAAGCGACTTAAGAAAGAAGTCTTCCCTGAGTACAACATAGACATTTTGCATAGCAAGATGAAACCTGATGAGAAAGAAGATGTGATGCAAGATTTCTCTGACGGCAAAATACATATTCTTGTTGCCACATCGGTAGTTGAAGTGGGAGTAAATGTTCCTAATGCTACTATTATTATTATTGAAGGAGCAGAACGTTTTGGTCTTTCACAGCTGCACCAATTACGAGGTCGTGTTATTCGATCCAATCATCAGGCATACTGTTATGTCTTTTCTGAGACATCATCACAGAAATCAATGGACCGACTCAATGCATTAAAGACTGCAAAAAACGGATTTGAACTTTCTGAATTTGATCTTCAACTCCGCGGTGCCGGGCAGCTCTATGGTCGTAAGCAATGGGGTGTTTCTGACCTGGCGATGGAAGCAATGAAAAATCTGAAAATGGTAGAAGCAGCCCGTACCGAAGCTCGGACTCTTCTTGAACATGATCTTACGCTCTCCCACTACCCCATCTTAAAAAATAAAGTCGCACGACAAGATGACATCCACTTTGAATAACTAAAACCACTCACTAATTATTAGTAAGTGGTTTTAGTTTTAACTATTTAATGTTCCAGAGAATTTACTCAACAACAGTAAAGTGTGATGCACTCTTTGCACAAATAGTTGTGCCTGTTATGCAAACTTCAGCTGTATAATTTCCAGGAGAAAAAATCGCATCTTTGTTTGCACCTTGATTTAGATTGATGGTGTAAAATGGATTTGCAATATCAAACGGCGCATTTTTAATTGAGAGTACTGGTTCTGCTTCACATGGTGTAGTAATACATACTATGGCTGGTCGGATTTTAATATCTACTCGTGAGTATGGTGTTGCATTAGACATCATCCATGTAACCTTTTGTGTAGTTCCCATCTTCCATGTCTCTCCTCCCTTTGGGTAAGTCACCATTAGACTTGTTTGTGATGCTACTACAGTAAGAGGAACTTTTGCTGCACCGTATCCTGTGATACTTGCTTCAAGAATGTGAGTTCCCACAGGTACCTGATATTCTTCTTTTGGAAGTGTAACTGTCCATGTCTTTGATTCCCCTGCTGCAAATGTTTTTGTACTAAGCATCAAGATACAAAGTCGAACTGGCACTTGATCGTAATCACCAATTTTAAGAGCTGTCTCACACCCATTGGTAAACTCCATATTCTTTGGAGTTGATGCCATATTTTTTGCTGTAATAGTTACAACAATTGGTTCACCAGATACATATACAGATTTATCTGTAGTTGCACTAATAGAAAAATCTTTTGATACAACTGGTGGAGTTGGCATATCATCTGTACAACTTACAGCTTTAAGCTTTGCTCGAGTAAGAGGTCCAAAATATCCAGTTGCTGAAACTCCATTTGATTGCTGGAATTTTCGTACTGCTTCTTTGGTAAGTGATCCAAAATACCCTGTTGGATTAACATTTAAGAATCCTGCTGATTGTAGATACTGCTGTAATCGAAATACATATCCAGTTGGAACTTTATCTCGTGAACCTACGGTTAAATTTGAATCAATCCCAACGCACATTCGTCGCTCAAAATCCGGTAAAGGACTAAGGGCGTGAGCCGTAGAGCCTACTGAAAACAAGCTCATGAGTACGGCAATACCGGCAATGATAATAATATTGTTTTTCATATGCATATACTACGCAAGCCCGGCTTTCAGGTAACATTGATTAAAGCTTCTTTTTCCTATAGAATCAGCCTATTCCACCCTTAGCTCAGTTGGTTAGAGCACCGAGCTTATACCTCGGTGGTCCTTGGTTCGAATCCAAGAGGGTGGACATTTTTCAAAACAAAACCCTGCATCTCTGCAGGGTTTTGTTGTTCTTATACTTTAGCTATAACCTCTTCTTGTCTCTTTTTTAGATTGATTCCGTTTGCCACAAGGATCTGATCAAATTCTTCTCGTTCGATTGTTTCTGTTTCAATCAATCGTCGAGTGATTATCTCAAGCACATTTCTATGCTTCACGATAATCTCTTCTGCTTTCTTGTAAGCAGTGTTCATAATCAATGCTACTTCCTCATCAATCTGACTAGAGATTTTTTCCGAGTGAGTATGGTCTTCAACACCTCGTCCGAAGAGTGCTCGTCCTCCCTCTCCTTCAAGAGCAATAGGTCCAAGCTTCTCAGACATACCGTATCGAGTCACCATATCTCGTGCAAGTGCTGTTGATACTTGAAGATCGTTTGATGGACCTGTAGTTGTATCACCGTAGATCATCTTTTCTACAATGAATCCTCCAAGGGTCATTGCAATATCGTCGATGAATTCTTTTCGTGACTGCATTCGTCGATCTTCAAGTGGAAGCTTCAGGGTGTATCCCGCTGCTCGTCCTCGAGAGATGATAGAGATTTTGTGCACTGGGTCTGAGTGTTCGAGTACTGATGCTACGAGTGCATGTCCTGCTTCATGATATGCAGTGAGTTCTTTTTCTCGCTTGTTTAAGATATGACTCTTTCGTTCCGGTCCGAGCATAACTTTTTCGATAGATCGGATAAGATCGTATTGAGTGATCTTTGTTCGGTTTTCACGAGCTGCAAGGATAGCACCTTCGTTCATAAGTGAGTAGAGATCGGCTCCAGAAAATCCTGGAGTTCGTTCTGCAATCACTTCAAGATTTACATCTTCACCAAATGGTTTCTGGCGAGCATGAATTTTAAGAATTTCTAATCGGTCATGTCGGTCTGGCGGATCAATCATCACACGTCGGTCAAATCGTCCTGGTCGCAACAGCGCTGGGTCGAGCACGTCTGGTCGGTTGGTTGCGGCCATAACGATAACTTTTTCGTTTGGTTCGAATCCATCCATTTCAACGAGAATCTGGTTGAGTGTTTGTTCTCGTTCATCATTTCCTCCTCCTACTCCTGTTCCTCGAATTCGTCCTACGGCGTCAATTTCGTCGACGAAGATAATTGCAGGTGCAGCTTGTTTTGCGAGTTTGAAAAGATCTCGTACTCGTGAAGCTCCTACTCCCACAAACATTTCAACGAATTCAGAACCTGAGATTGAGAAGAATGCTACTTGAGCTTCCCCTGCCACTGCTCGAGCGAGCAATGTCTTACCAGTTCCAGGTGAACCCATCAAAAGAATACCTTTTGGAATTCGTGCACCAATCTCCAAGAACTTTTTTGGATTCTTTAAGAAGTCTACAATTTCTGCGAGTTCTTCTTTTGCTTCTTTAGCACCGGCAACATCCTTAAATGTCACTCGCTGCTTTTTATCATCTGGTGGGATAATTCGAGCCTTTGATTGTCCGAAGGTGAATGCTTGTACACCAGCTCCCTTCACTTGGCGAGTGATGAACCATGCAATCAAGATAACAATCAAGATTGGGAGAATAATCGGCGCAAGATTGAGAACCCAAAATGCTAAGCCGTTTGGATTTTCAACTTGAATAGCAACTTGTGAAAGCTGCTGCGGTGTAACTCCGTAGTTTACCAATGTGTCAGTAAGCGCAGTACCGTCTTCCTTCTTTGCTGTCTTTACTACCTCATTCTTAATATCGTAATGCGCGTTTACCGTATCACCATTTACCACAACTTTCGTTACCTTTCCTGACGTAATATCATTTGCCAACTGAGACAATGATATTTCTTCCGCCTTTCCTCGTCGTTCTGCTACTACTGAGTAGAGCAAGATCAACATGAAGAGGATAAACAGACCCGTCAACATATTCTTCAAAAACTGATTTCCCGACGGAGCCTTGGGCTTTTGAGGCGATCGCGGGCCTGGCGTTTGATTATTATTTCCGTTCATAGGTGATTATTATACATTAAAAAAGCTATCCCGTTACCGTATATATATGTATGGACGCATGAGCTCCCCTATACTTTCGGCCATGCTCTGTTATCATAATTATGTGAGCACACTCATCCACAACCGAAAAGTCCACTTTACCTACGAAATCCTCGAGCGCTTCGAGGCTGGTATTGTGCTATCTGGTCAGGAAGTGAAGTCACTTCGCAAGGGCCAAGGGTCACTTGAAGGCTCATATATCATCATTCGTGGTGGAGAAGCCTATATAATGCACATGCAAATCCCTCCATATCAGGTAGGAAATGTAGATGATTATGATCCTCTGCAAAACCGCAAATTGTTGCTTACACGCAATGAAATAGCCAAACTTGCAGGCCTCGTTAAAGGATTGACAATAGTGCCAATTACAGTGTATAATAAAGGACACAAGATTAAGGTTGAAATTGCAACAGTTCGAGGAAAGAAGCAGTTTGATAAACGCGAATCAATAAAGAAACGCGATACCGAACGTCAGATACGAAGAGAGTATAAAGATCGTTAGTCTTGTAAGCACTTTGAAAACTAAATACTTTGCGGCCAGTCGTTCACTGAAAGCTATTCACTTCCCTCTATATATGAGTGTGAGTGAATGTCTCCCAGGGGATGATCGGCCTAGACAAGAGTTTGTTTCTTATCTGCGCAATGTAGAGCACCGTTAACTCTTAAATCTGACGGAAACTTCAAGTGCAAAATCAGCACGAACAGCAGTTGCTTCGCCTTACGCAAGTAACTTCGCTTTCGCTCTCGCGTAAACCCCTTTAAACGGTAGCCAGACGACGCCACCTTAGTTTTTTCTCAACTTACTAAGTGTTGGTGGTATATCGTTGAGATAGATCTTTCACTCGTTCCGATGATTGATCGAAATAAAGGGACTCGGCAACGTGGGAATTTTGATTATCTTTTTACCCACTGCGTTTAAACCCACCTTCGGGTGGTTAAGATTCTCTATACATTGTAGACCCATTTAAGAACTTCTTTTGCACGCGGGTTCGATTCCCGCCATCTCCACTCGATTCGCCGCGCAAGAACGCAGGATCACTCGTGGCAAGCCACCTAAAACACTATTGTTAAAACAGTAGTGTTTTTTGTTACTGCGAATCGAGTGCCCTGAGCGACGAGTCTTCGAGGAGTCGAACGGGCTTTTCTGTGTTTATCTTTTCTTTATATCTGTTTCACCTTCCCTGTTTCATACTCCTCTCATGTACTACGTCTACATGATAAAAAACTCCTATAACAATTTATATATTGGAGTAACCGATGAACCACAAAGGAGATTAGCTGAGCACAACTCTGGGCGAGGTGCTTACTACACAAAATTTAAATCAGAATTCAAAATAGTGTTTCTTGAAACACATGCAACATTGGCCTCTGCTCGCAAAAGAGAAATTCAGATTAAAAAATGGCGAAGAGATAAGAAGGAGAAGCTAATAAGCATGTGGACATGATGGGAATCGAACCTATGAATTTGCTGATTTTTATCACAGGAGTATAATCGCAGCATGGGTAAACTCCCAGAAAAAGAAACCGTTGGCGATCATGCAATGTTTATTACAAAAATTGTAGCTTCCATGATTCCTGCTATTGGTGGGCCAGCATTAGAACTACTTGGTTTAGTAAATACTCCGCTCGAAACCCGAAAAACCCAATGGTTTAATGAAATGGCAGAGAGAATAAACAGACTTGAAGATGAATCTATATCAAAAGAAAAGCTGATGAATAATCCTGAGTTTATTACAGTCTTCATTCATGCATCCCAAATTGCTATTAGAAATCACGAACAAGAAAAACTAGATGCTTTAAAAAACGCAATAGTTAATACAGCAAGAAATATAACCATAAGCAATAATATGAAGCTGATCTTTTTATCATACATTGATAACATTACTCCTTGGCATATTAAAATTTTGCATTATTTTAGTGACCCTAAAAATGCTTGTATAACTAATGGAGTAAACCTTGATAAATATTCAATGGGTGGCGCAACAACATTTATGGAAGAAGTATATCCTGAACTTCGTGGAAAAAGAGAGTTCTACGATTTGATATATCAGGACCTTGAAGCAAAAGGGTTAACTTTAAAAGGCACGCTCCATGCCACGACTAGTAGTTCAGGTATGCTTGCGAAAAGGACAACAAACTTTGGTGATGAATTCTTAAGTTTTGTTTCTTAAATATAAGTTTTAATACCCCACCATATAAGGAGATTCTAACTTCATTAAACACAAAAGACTCAGATTTTCATCTGAGCCTTTTGTGTATTTAAGTTCTATACTCTTATTGACTTACAAAAACAGTAAGTGATTTTGAAACCTTTTGTCCTTTTTTACTTTCACACGTGAGCATATAGGTACTGGTAGCATTTAAATTCCCAGTACTTACGGCACTCTCAATTTCCACACTAGTATTTGCTGCGAAGTTAGGACCACTCATTGTACAAAATGCTGCATTTGTAGTTTTCCAAACCAATGTAGTAGATCTGATGTCACTTGTAATTTCATGAGATGTTCTAAATTCTGTAATCTCTGGAGCATCAATAAGTGTAAATGATTGATCACTGTCATCATAGCCTAAGGGTAGATATTCAGCTTCAGTATAATCTTGTCCTTCAGCATAATAGTAAATTCTCATTTTATATTGCCCAGGAGGAATCGTTTGATCAATAGTATTTTCAGTCATAATCATTGGTCTATCTACCACTGATTGGCTGTTTTGTTTTGGGACATATCCACCAAAACCATATCCCTTAAGTTTTGCACTATATATTGGGCTATTGGTATTAGTTCCACTCATAGGCATAAGCACAAGTTCAATTGCATTATAGGGAGAAGGTACCTTCCATCGAATAACAGGAATCTGTGAACCTATTGAATACACCTCACCTCCATTTGGAGTTATCACTGTGACATTTGCCGATGCTGATGTAGTTAAATTTTGTTTACATGGAATGCCGATAGAAGTAGCAGGTGCTGAACTTGAAAGACATTCAGCATCGAATGGTTTTTCCTGAGAAGGAGGTGCTGCTACCAATTGGGTATTTGTACATCCATTTTGTAAGTATGCTCGGGTCTTATTTTCAAAGTTTCCAACTTTCTGCGGAATACTTAAGTCGGTAGGAACAATTGAAAACTTTGCATGAAGTCGAGCTACTGCTTCGCGAGTAAATTCATCATAGACTCCCTTTTGAATATAATCTGCTCTTACGAGTAATCCCTGATCCATAAGATATCGTTGAAGTTCATAGACATCATCCCCCACTGATCCCACCACGAGGTTACGTTTGAGTGCTGCACAACTTATAGTTATTTTTTTAACAGGAGGTGGTGTTACTTTAACTTTTGCAGTTGTAGTAGCAGTAACAGTTGTCGTTGCTGTTTTAGGAGATGGTGAAGACGTACTTGGTATGTTTTCAGTACGTGGAGTTTCATTCAAAGGATTTTCATTTATTAATGTTTTTTTGATTTCTTTTTTGTCATTAACATTTGTATATACATATGCACCACCTCCAAGAGCAGCAACTACCAAAAAAATTATTATGACTGGAGCAAAACCTCTTTTATGATTTTTCATTTTTTTGAATTAGTATCAATAACTTTACCAATGCCGCTTTTGATATTTACAACTATATTAATTATCAACAAAATAATACCTACAAGTATTAGGGCAATACTTAGAAAACCCAATATAAAATTTGAAATTCCACACAGATCACCACAACCGCCATTTACTATTTTTTTAATAAAATAAAAATCAAAAAGATTGTAGAGTATCGCCAGTAATCCTCCAACGAGAAGCCCTTTACCAGTAGCAAATAACTTTGATGTTCTTTTAATGTATTTTTTTATAAATATTGCCGGCACAAATATAGTAATTAATAGCAGTAATAATCCTTGAATAAATTCAAAGATATCTTCTGCGGGTGCAGAGTAAAAGATATTAATATACCCTAACAGTAGAATTGTAATAATTACAATTACACTAATTATTTTCTTCATTTTACAATTATCTAATAGTTGAGCATAAAAAGCTATTTGATAATCTCTTGCCAATTCCCTCCCGTGACGTATTATCTTCTCCAGGAGGGATATTATGATTCTTACGTTGCTCACTGTCGTTCACGACGTTCCATTGGACCAGCGGCGAATGTTGTCGCCGATCATCTTCGGGATCATAAAAGCCCGAGGGTTCATCACGCTTAAAGTTGTACCATGGGATGTGAAGCTCAGTTCCCTGCCACACCACAAGCCGTGCCTTATCGACGCGACACTCTATACCGGATATCATCATCCGCCAACCTGGCCGAGAGGTTATCCTGATCTTGCGGATGCGTGTGAACCACTCGGGCATGTGGCGTTTAGCAGGGACAAGATTCTCAACCCGAACAGTCCAAAGAAGTGGTTCGATTATGATGTGCACAGCTATTTGGAAGTGCTCATCAATCGAGCCCGCAGTCTCACCCCGGCATGCTAGCGGGGCTTTTTATTACTTGCAGTCTTCTATTATTTTTTATATAACCAATGGCAGAAACCTTGGGAGCCCAAGGTAAGAACAGATTCCTATGCAGCCACCATAAGGTGGTAAGGAATAAACGTGAAAGTGTTACCCGCTTTGCATCGATTCAAAGACATTCCAGAACCATATGCGAGTTGGGGCTGGCATGAAGTCGGAGAGGTCATCGAGATCATCCGGAGATTCCGGGCAGATGAACGAGGGGTGATGGGTGTACATCCCAACGACCCTGATGAGCTCTACTCCGAGTTCATAAACTGCAACCCCAACGAAATGGGGCTGACCACCTACACCCCTGAGACGGGTAAGGTCGTGAACTTCCCCCACGAACGAACACCCGGGGAATTCAAGACGACACATTTCGTGCCTGCGAGATGGTTCACGATGATCAGGTTGTCGCTTCACATGCAAGATGAGTAGCCGCAAGAAAGCCGCGAGAGATTCAATTCTCTCCTCGACTCTCTTGCGGATTTTTATTTCTTTTAGATACTTTCACAATAAAATTGACAACTCATGTATTTTATTATAATTTCCTCTTAGAGTTCTCATCAAACAACCCTTGCCTTGGAGGCATTGTGAAATCGGGAAATCCTCAAGTGCGCTTGATCGGAACGGGGTTCACTGGTGACCAGAGGGAATGGTATCTTCAGGCACCAGAAGGAGCACGTAGGCTGGGTGAAGACATTGCCGGCGACTTTCTGGCTAAATTCGGTGTTCATGGAGGGAAAGCCGAATTTAAGGATGACACATCCTTAGTGCTGTCCTTACCCGTGACAGCACAGCATAAAGTTGAGACTGATGCGGACGATTTCGTGCGGGTCTTCGGCGACAAGCAACCTGGGGCCCCTACGTATTTCAAGATGCGCTCCGGTCCGTGCAAAGTCGTGGCGATGTATGAAATCCCTGACAGGGTCTTGTCCAACGCCACCAAGCTCGGGATGTTACCTCACTTCAAGAGCAGGCTGGAAGGCATCGGTGATTCCGAGTTTTCCTGCATCTTAAGGATCGAGGTCAAGGTGGAGACAAATGAGACGGTTGTCACGATTCTCGACATGGGGCAGATGGGATTCGGACACGTGAAGCTTTCGGGCGTAGACGTGCCAACAATTCTTAGAGGTTTCGATGTCATGGTACGTCATGTCGAGAAACTTCCGACCCAATTTCCTCTTAGTGAGGAATGAAGGGAAAAGATCGGTTAGGATCATCCAACCAACTTATTGCGAGAAAGCCGAGAGATTCACATCTCTATGCATCTCGCAGTTTTTTATTTATGAATATCCTACAAACAAAAAACACTTTATAATATATTTTATGCAAACCGCTATCCAACCTACCCCTAAGAAAATGAAGCTCTGGAGGAAAATAGTTCTTACGCTTATAACGCTCCTATTGATCGCTGTTATTTCTTTTGTAATCTGGGCAAAGCAAATTTACAAAGCCGATCAAACTAAACTTCAAGAATTTTTAAATACAAATAAAGATCTTATAACAGTAACTGAGCATCCAAAATACTGGGAGATTGCTCCTAATGCGACAACATCTACAAAAGGAGTTATCTATTATCCTGGAGCAAAAGTTGATCCTCAAGCTTACTTTTATAAATTAGAAAGTATTGTCACCAGCACTTCTTCTCCTTCTATATTGTTTGTTACTAAACCTCCTTTAAATCTCGCGATATTTAGTATTGGCCAAGCTGGTAAAATAATTGATACACATCCTGAAATAAAAACATGGACTCTTGGCGGTCATTCAATGGGAGGAGCAATGGCATGTGAGTATGCAAAAAATCATGCAGAAAAGTTTGAGACATTACTCTTAGTAGGAACCTACTGCAACAGCGATGTATCAAGTAAAAACTTTAAGGTAGTAAATATTCATGGTTCTCTTGATGGTGTATTAACTCCTGAAAAACTCTCAGCATATAGCAGCAATCTTCCAACGTCACAGAGAGACTTCCCTATTGAAGGAATGAATCATGCTCAAGCTGGTAATTATGGAAATCAAAAAGGAGATCTCATGCCTACAAAGAGTGATGAGGATGTAAAAAAAGAAATTGAAATGATATTGAATTCTGAGGTATAGGTACTTTTTATTTCTTTGCGATTCTGCTTTCAAATTAATATACATCCAAGATGGTATACTTTGGTTGGACCAGCACCAATTGCATTACAACGAAAGGAGGGTGTCATGATCACCCCAGTCAAGTTTCGGAAGCGTAGCGATTTTTTCTCTGACCTCAAAAAAACGGTGGATCGCTACTTTGCGATGACCAAGCGCAGTCGCCATGCTACTGCCGACCTCTACGTGAAGGCGGTCACGCTCATGCTGTGGCTAGCAGCGAGCTACATCGTGCTCGTATTCTTTGCCACCGCGTGGTGGCAAGCGATGTTGCTCGCCATGAGCATTGGATTGGCGATGGCAGGAATCGGGTTTTGCATTCAGCACGACGGGAATCATCAGGCGTTTTCAAAACACCGATGGATCAACCGTCTCGCTGCATTCTCACTCGATGCCATAGGGGGAAGTTCGTACGTGTGGACGCACAAGCACAACATCGTCCATCACACATACACAAATATTGCGGAGCATGACGATGACATCAATACTGGGATCTTAGGGCGTCTCGCGCCCACGCAACCCAGGCTTTGGTTTCACCGCGTGCAACACATTTATTTGTGGTTTGTGTACGGATTGGTTCCTGTGAAGTGGCAACTCTTCGATGACTTCCTCAACGTCATACGTGGACGGATCGGGAAATATCCGTTCGCGCGCCCACGAGGAGTGCATCTAGCAACGTTCATTGGAGGCAAGCTTCTGTTCTATACATGGGCGTTTGTCATCCCTTCGCTCTTCCATCCGTTCTGGCAGGTAGTGCTCGTGTACCTTTTCGCCAGTTGGTGTATGGGTGTGGTACTTGCCGTCGTATTCCAACTTGCCCATGTAGTGGAAGAAACAAAGTTCCCGCTTCCAGACCCCGAACAGGGAGCAATGGAAAATGCGTGGGCGGAGCATCAAGTGCTCACGACGGCCAACTTCGCTCCAAAAAACAAAGTGCTCACCTGGTTCCTAGGAGGATTAAATTACCAGATCGAGCACCACCTCTTCCCCAGGATTTCCCACATCCACTACCCCAAAATTTGCAGGCTCGTACGACGGGTCTGCAAACGCCACGAACTGACCTACCACTCACACGACACGATGTGGTTGGCCATTGTGTCCCACTACAGACTGCTCCGTTCTTTAGGTAAACCTCAAACTTGATTCGCCGCCTGTCTACACAATGTGTATGTAGTGCGGTTTTTTATTTAAAAACTATATTTGACTTATATTATTAAATATGATGTAGTACTGATGATCCGTTCTTTACTGGCAAGAAGTAACTGCATGTGCAGAAACTAAAAGCCAGTGCGCCCTGCAAGGAGAAACCATGTCACTGCTTCCCCGTCTGTCGTTCCTCATCGTCATGATCCTCGGCCTCACCATCGGCTGCGCGCCCCACAACGAGGGCGAGCGGTTGATGAAGGAGGCCCAGGAAAAAGCGATGACGAACCCGATCAAGGAATCGGGACCAGAAGTTCGAACGAAAGAATTTTCGGTTGCCGTTGATCGGACACTCAGCTCGCATGAGTATATCGAGCGTGGTACGTATGTGGAGGTTAACCCGCGAATTCCGCGTACAATTTCGGACACCACTCGAGCGAGCGCTGAAGAAACGATGGTCATGTTTTCGTTCGAACGCAGTATGCGTACGAACGACATCCTAAAGATCATCGTCGACAACGACTGCCGTCCGGCAAATCTCGTCGAGCTCTTGGCCTTCGGCGCCAAATACCCCGAGTTCCAGAACGACCACATCGTACTGGCACTTGGGGAAATGGTGTTTGATAAAACCAACACGAGCCCACCCCACGTTGGGTACAACCCAGTACTCATGAAGATTAGTAACAAGCGAGTACTCCAACTCGCTCCAAACTACTTCATGACCGGAGGGCAGGATCTCAGGGTCCCTTGGGAGAATACATGCTTCGCCGCAGTTCGCAATACATCGAAATAGCACTAAAGTCATTAGTGCTTTTTTTATAGTCAAAATAATAAAACAATATATATTTATTGACTTACGATATACGCCATGCTAAGCTCTTTATCATCAACTAATCATAGTTTTATGAATAAAGGATCAACATTATTTTTAAAAGCAGTCATTATCGTATTTGGACTCGCGGTACTCGCCCTCTGCATTTTTGCATTCCCTCACATATATAGAGGAATGGCACTTGAGTGGCCAGGAATTAAAGAGTCGCAACCTTTCGCATTTGTAGGACTATATCTCAGTGCTATTCCCTTTTTCATCGCACTCTATCAAGGTCTCAAGCTTTTAACATACATTGATAAGAACACTGCGTTCTCTCAGGAATCAGTGAATGCTCTAAAAACAATAAAGTACTGCGCAGGTAGTATGACCTTGTGTTATGTATTTATTATGCCGCTCGCATTTTTTATTGCTGATGGAGATGATGCACCTGGACTCATTCTTTTTGCAATGACGTTTGTATGTTCACCACTTATCATTGCCACCTTTGCAGGTGTACTACAAAAACTCTTACAGAATGTTGTTGATATTAAAAAGGAAAACGAATTAACTGTATAAACTATTTATGGCAATTATTATCAACATTGACGTTATGCTTGCAAAGCGAAAAATGAGCGTTACTGAACTCACAGAAAAAGTGGGCATTACTATGGCCAATCTTTCTATCTTGAAAAACGGCAAAGCAAAAGCAGTACGACTTACAACTCTTGATGCAATCTGCAAAGCATTAGACTGCCAGCCAGGTGATGTTTTGGAATATAAAAAATAATTACTACTTCTATGCAACCTATTGCTACTAAAATATTTATCTACGCATCTATAGCTTTCGGTATTATTGGCATCCTTCTAATTGCAACAACTCCTCCTGATGGTGATGGAAGCACCGTCTTCAACATTGTGCTTATTAGATTACTTCAAACTACTGTGTGTATTATTTTACCTTCATTTGCACTCAGTGTTGCCGGCAAATATCTAGTTAAATAAATCGACTGGCCTTTTTATTGGATTTTAGTACTATCATCTACGGTACCTTTACTGTACAAAACCGAGGAGGTATTGATGTCTGTGAAACTGCCAGCGGTTGAGTGTCTGTGGGTGTATGGAAGAAACAATCCCACGACCTCGATGATTTACTTCCAACGCGGACAGGCAAAGTTTAACCCAGGCCCACTGCCCACGTGGAAACCGGAAGTTCCCAACGACGAGCTACACTCGTTCAAGGCGTGGGACATGTGGATCGCTTTTGTATGCGGAATCATCATCGGTTCCGGTGAAGACTGGGCAATCATCAAAAATGATCCTGCCTGCTTCCGGATGATCAAGAAGTCGGTGTTTGATATCCCAGAAGTAAGAGATCGACATCGAGATTTCAAGGAAGCACATGTCTTACCGATTGAAGACATGCAGAGGTGTTCAGAGCTTTTGCGGATAGAAATCGGGCTAAGTATTTAACACCATGAGTGCGCGACAAACCATCGCGCTTCATGGTTTTTTATTTGCTAGTATATTGACTTTATATATATAATGTGGTATTTAAAAGTCTGACCGTCGATTGAACGGATTCAATTGTTCTTACAGAGAGGGTGTCGTGATTTCATCACTTGCAGCAAGTTCGTGGATTCCAACACTGTGGTCGGTAGTGCCGTTTGCGGTGCTGCTCGGCCTCATCGCAGTCCTTCCCCTCGTGAGCTTTACCAAGCATGCGTGGGAAAAAAACTGGGTGAAATTGTGCGTGATCCTCACGCTCGGCTTACCAGTTGCCATCTACGTGGCACAGCACGATCGAAACTTGATCGTGCATGCGGGGATCGAATTTGTGCAGTTCATACTGCTCCTCGCTGCGCTGTTCATCGTTGCCTCAGGCATCCACATCAAGGGTGATCTGCGAGCAACGCCGGGCCGCAATGCGATGATGCTTGCGAGCGGATACATCATGGCGAGTGTTGTGGGCACAATGGGTGCCTCGATCCTCATGATCTATCCACTATTGCGAAGCAACCAAGAACGAAAACACGTGCGGCATACTGTCGTGTTTTTCATCTTTTTGGTAAGCAATCTCGGAGGGTTACTCACTCCCCTCGGTGACCCACCGCTCTTCCTCGGCTACTTGCGAGGAATCGAATTCTTCTGGTTTGCCCGAAATCTTTGGGTCTACTGGTTGGTGAGCGGCATCGTGTTGCTCGCTGTGTACCTCGTGATCGACAAGTACTTTTACAACAAGGAGTCCAACGAAGATATTGCTCAAGACAAAGAGCATGTGGAGCCACTCATGCTCATCGGCCTTGGCAATGCAGTGCTCATGATGGTGATCGTAGGCAGTGTCATTGCGGTAGCGAGCCCGTGGCGTGAAGTGATCTTCGTGATCACCATCGTCATATCACTCGTGTACTCGAAGCTCGCGCCAATTGCAAAAGAGGCGCGACAAAAAAACAACTTCGAGTTCGGACCGATAGTGGAGGTGGCAGTCGTATTCGCCGGGATCTTCATGACAATGGTCCCAGCACTGCAGCTGCTGCAGCATTCAGGTTCGTCGCTTGGAGTGAGCGAGCCAGCACAGTACTTCTGGGCAACCGGTGTGTTCTCGTCGGTGCTCGACAATGCGCCGACGTTCCTGGTATTCATGTCGATGGCCGAATCGACAACGGGTTCGACCTCGCTTCCCCACCTGACAGCACAATCACCAGACCTCGTGAAGGCCATCAGTCTTGGCGCCGTGTATATGGGGGCACTCACCTACATTGGCAATGCGCCAAACTTTATGATCTTCGCCATTGCCAAACGGCGCGGGATCTCGATGCCTTCGTTCTTTGGCTACATCATCTGGAGCGTGAGCATCCTGGGTGTATTGTTCATCATCATCACCTTCATGCTCAAGTTCTTCTAATCCGCGACTCGTTCGCGGTTTTTTATTTCTCTATAACACTCTTAATTACCAAAATTATTTCTTGCGAGATATATTTTACGTCTACTCTTTTTCTTAAATTATTTATCTGTCGTATGAGAATCTGCTGGCCACACAATTCTTTTACTCTTTTAATAACGGCAGCTTCATCATTAAAATCAATAACACATTTTCTCAAATTAGACTCATTGAGCACTTCAGCGCATCCCATATTATTGTGTACAAGAACGGGAATACCAATACATGCTGCTTCGATTGGGACATTACCAAATGTTTCAAATAATGACGGGCATATAATTACCCCTTGAGTTGCATAGAATATCTTCAATTCACTAGGAGTCATACTTGGCAAAACAGTGATAGTCTTTGGGATTTTTCTACGATCAATAGATTGTACGTTTGTTACGATGGTTGCCTCATGCTTCCACTTACATTTTAAAAGCGCTTTATGTATTTTAATAAAACCTGCAGGATTTTTGATTTGAGCAAATCGGCCAACAAAAGCAATTCTATTTTCAACAGAAGATTCTGGTGATTTGTGCTGAGTAAACAATGGAGAAATTGGATTTGGAATCACCAATGCATTTCGTACTTTAGTAGAATTCACCACAGATCTTTGTACTTTTTCTTTACAAATAGTTGATGGGAAAATTACTTTGGTTGCATTGTGTACAACAGCTCGTTCCATATTCCACATCAAGTTCTTTTCTTTTACCGCAAAATGAGAGGTCTCTTGAGAAAGTACACCCGCATACCAAAGCACTACAGGGATCTTCTCTTTTTTACATGCGATAGATATGAGCCAGGGCATGTAATATGTGCCATTTAAAAGAACAACGTCAGGTCGTTCTTTTTGTAAAATTTTTCTGATGAGTAAGATTATGGGAGCAAATCTCTTTTCTAGATCAGCGAGATTCTTAGATCGCTTTATCATGACTCCAAGGGGATAATCGCACACGCTTATTACATGATGAGAAAACCATTCAGGACTCAAGTGTCTAAATAATGATGCTGATTTAAAGCTTCTGTTGCTATTTAATTCTATTCCAACAAAAGACACATCATTTGACCCATGAAGTTGATTGAGAAGACTAAGGTTTGTTGTGGTAATACCTCCCATTTGTTCACGGGTGATATTAATAGCTATTTTCATTACACACTAAAATACCACACTTTAAGTAATATGTCTAGATTAGAGTCTTTTATTACCTATTGGCCCTCTGATTTATACAAACTCTACCTTTGGAATATATCCCTTTCTATATGTATAAAAGATAGCTATCGCAATAAGGATGAGTATAACAATGCATGGATGAACCGGCGAGAATAGCACCGCAAGATCCCAAAGACTTACCCACTGCACCGCCACATATCCATTTACTGTTTCTACATTATTTGTAAATTGAGTATCTTGTTTTACAACACCATCTACTGTCTTTTTAGCCTGTTCAATATATGCAACGAGATTTGCATTCTGATTTGCATATGTTCTATTTTCTTTATTTAAGTTTTCTTGAAGTACTGATAGTCTGTAATTGAGAGTAGACTCTTCTGTCTGTAATGAAGCATACTCGTTTTCATCTTGAGCTGTGTTCATTCTTTGTCGTACTGAAACAAGTTGGCTTTGTACAGAAGTTGTATCTCGTTTGATAGAAGCACTAGCTTGAGCATGCTTAGCATCCAACGTCTTCTTTTCTTGTTCAAGCGTTGCAAGCGATGTCGTTGCTGCTTGCATATTTTGTTCTATCCCCTGCTTCTCTCCCAAAAGATTTTGTGATGAAACGGTTTCAGTATACAGCTTTGCATGCGTGATACTTTCGATCTGAGCTCTAAAATTTTCAAAAGTACTTTTTGGAACAACAAATGAAACATAGCCATGTTGTGGTGATGTTGATTCAGAATCAATTCGTCCCTCCACTTCTCTGATAGCGCCCTTCACATCTTTTACAACATCAGAAACATCACGAGTCTTAATATTCCCGTTGTAGCTTACTTTAAGAAATTCCCGTGTATCAGTAATGTCAGATGTGCCATTATATGGTCGTCCATATCCACCATCGTAAGGATATGATGTTGGTGATGAAGCGACACCAGGGATTTCAGAGTTGCGAAGTTCAACAGGCTTTAATCCCATAGTGCTCATAGACATTTGAGCAGCAAACAAGATAAGAGCTACAAGTACAATACTTCCAAACAAAACTTTATTACGAGATATTCGAACAACTTTTCGTGGTCGTGGTTCCATGATGATGAATTATGTATATTCATAAATCATATCATACTCAACAGTGGGACAAGAACTACCCTACCCATTCTCCACCCTTACCACTCTCTTCTATTTCTTTTCTTAACTTTTCTATTCTTTGTTCAACATCTGGTTGTGGAGATGCTGGATCATTTTCTTGCTCTTCTTCTCCTTCCTTTTCTTTTTTCTTTTTAATCTCTTCTTGAAGCTTCCTCTCGAAGTCTCCTGTCCCACCCATTGGCGGGATTGGTGAGGGTCCAAATTCACTCATAAAGTTACTAGTTATTTATAAAATGTATATATAGTATATCTAACTCTATATGAACGCCTCAAATTTCACCATATTATTTATAGATTGACAAATTTCATGTACTATGATAGTATTACCAATAACAAAGAGCTTGATTCGAAATCGTCGATCAAAAGAACATTCTATTTGTTTATTATCAATCACAATCAAACCAATGAAAGGATCAATCAAAAAGATCATGGACAAAGGATTCGGTTTCATCGCTCCAGAAGAAGGAGGAAAGGACATTTTCTTTCACTCTAATTCTCTTGTAGGCGTTAGTTTTGACGAACTACGAGAAGGTGACGCTGTTTCTTTTGATACAGAAGACACACAAAAAGGAAAGAACGCTATCAACGTTCAGCGAGCATAAAGCTCCCCTCAAAGAATCCCCTGCCGAAAGGTTGGGGATTTTTTGTTGCCTCTTTTGTTGTACAATAGACACATGCTCGAGTTTGAGAAAAAACACAAACGCGGAAAAAATACTTTTATGTATTTATTCTACTCATATGGATGGTGGCTTACAGGTATTGGTCTTGGTCTAATCTATCTCTCATGGGCAATGTATTTTGGCCACCTCAATACAGCAGCCACAGAATTCTTAGGAAACCATCCCGAATGGTTTATTGATGTAGGAATGCTTTCACAATGGTGTGTGCTTTTTGGTATCTCTTTTATCTTTGTTGCCTATCTCCGAGCAAATGTAATGTATCGTTCATATAAGTTTATTCTTGATGAGTATGCACTTCATCTCCACCGAGGAATTCTTTTTATTCATGAAACTACTATTCCCTATCAGCAAATTAGTAACGTACACATAGATCGCCCTTACCATTTTAGAATGTGTGGTCTTGCTCGACTTGATATCGTAACAAGCTCAGATAACAGCCGTGAAGAAATGCAGGCAAAAAACAGAAAGTTTCTTATTCCTATTATTGATATTAAAGTTGCTCGTAAACTTTCAAAAATACTATTAGAAGGTACGGTACACAACAATCAAGCACGATTTCGAAAAGATCTTAAAACCTTGGATTCCAAACAAGACATAGTTGAAGAAGAGGACACTGATGACTCAGATCATGATTTTGAGGATGACGAGGATGTACGCCAGGTACTGCGATAACCCTTGTAACATAGTACCTTCATGGATAGTTATATCTAATATCCATGAAGCATATTCAGGAATTTTTTATATTCGGACTTAAAGAGGCACAAGCCTCTATTTTTGCTGGGTCGTTTTTTGTTCTCCTTTTCTTATCAAACCATCTTCCCCTCTTTGGTCTAGCCCGCTATGACTTTCTATTCCTCGCAGCAGTTGGAATTCAGATTATTTTGTATCTTACAAAACTTGAAACAAAAGATGAGATAAAAGTTATATTTTTATTTCACGTCATTGGGTTTGCGCTTGAAGCTTATAAGACGCACCCATCAATTGGATCATGGAGCTATCCTGAAGAGGGTTTATTTAAAATTGCCGATGTGCCGTTATACAGTGGATTTATGTATGCTGCAGTGGGAAGCTATTTAGCTCAAGCATGGAAAATATTTAAAGCTGAACTTACTAGCTATCCATCATATATTAGCAGTTTACTTATTGGCATTATTATTTATATAAACTTCTTTACCAATCACTTTATTCAAGATATTAGATTTGTGCTTATTCCACTTATATTTATATTTTTTTGGAAAACAAAATTTCTGTTTACCGTAACTACTAAGCGCAGAAGTATTCCATTAGGCATAGCATTCATGCTTATTGCATTTTTCATATGGATAGCAGAGAATATTTCGACCTATCTTGGTGCTTGGAAATATCCTGATCAGATTCATGCATGGCAGGTTGTTTCATTCCAAAAGATAAGCTCGTGGTTTTTAATGGTTATTATTAGTTTTATTATTGTGGCCTATCTTAAACACGTTAAAAGATATAGAGTATCTAAACCTATATGAAATTATTTGCACTAGCATTTTTTATCTTTCTTGTTTGCTTCTCTATTTTTGCCTATGTAGGCACCATGCCTACTGCAATTAAAATGATCCCCTATTATGACTCTGTAGGACATTTTCTGTTATTTGGAATCCTTGCTAGTGCAGCAGATCTAGCATTGCAACGAAAAACCACTAAGATTTTTGGCTTTACTCTATCTCTTGGTATCACACTTGTGATTGCTTTCGCTCTCATAGATGAGAGCCTTCAGGTACTTTCTAGTTCACGTACCTTTGATCTTCATGATCTATCATTTGGTTTAGTTGGGATTCTTAGCTTTTATCTTTTGGGAAAATTATTCTCAACAAAAAACCCTCACATATAGTTGAGGATTTTTTATTCATGAGCTAGAGTCTCATATCCATAAAAGGTTCATCTTCATACCGTTCACCGGTAGCTTTTTCCTTTATACTTTGCATATCTGCCTTTGTTTGCTCGTAATCATTGTGGAGAGCTTCCTTAGGATTGTCTTTCAAATCTCGTAAGGTATCTTTTGCATGCACTTTATTATCATCTTTCATAAAAATGTAGTTAAAATAATAATCGCTCATAGAATATGAGACGAGCTCACGTGCGAAATATTACTTTAAAAAACTAGTTTGCAAAATTTTGTGTAAACATTTTCCCATAAATGCCTCCACTTATGACTCCAATGCCGACTCTGCCAAAATTTGGATCCAAAATATTCCTTTTGTGTCCTGGTGAATTCATAAGTCCGGTATGAGCAATACCAACAGTCTGAGCAAATGCTAAATTTTCTCCAGCAGTAATAAAGCTAGCTCCTCCAGCTTCCATACGATCGAATGGATCTGCTCCATCAGGATTTTCATGCGCAAAATACCCACGCTGCCACATATCACGAGAATGCTTTCGAGCGACTTCTACAATAGTACGATCGATAACAAGCGGCTGAGCGCCCACCTTCCTACGTTCCTCATTTACGAGATCAAGCATAGCCCGTTCTGCTTCTTCATCGATACTTACGGTTTTTGGCTTAAACGGAATTGAAACACTTTCATCTGGATTTGGACGAACACTAAAGTGAGTAAGCGATTCTTCTATACGGTTTCCAAACAACCGCTGAGCATAATCATCAAGCTTCGGAATTGTATTCATCACATATCCTCCAATCTGTGACTGCGATACGTTTTGCTTGATAGATGCTTGTACTGGCAAAATTGTTGAAAGCAATACCAGTAAGCCA
Source organism: Patescibacteria group bacterium (assembly GCA_040387855.1). Lineage (NCBI taxonomy): Bacteria > Patescibacteria group bacterium. Next base: position 144,997 of record JAZKCY010000001.1, on the reverse strand, counting down.
ATGAAAAGAAATCCATCTACAATTGCAGGTACAACACCAGCTATTTTATTTATTCGAGACAAACGCCATGCTTCAGGAATAAACTGGAAGATTCTTCGTAGTATCATACCCAAGAGGAGCTCTGCTAGAATAAATACTACAATAAAGCTAATTATATACACTATTTGAGATGGGACAGTTGTGATTCGTGCTACCAAAAGTCTACCTACATGTTGATATATGAGGAGCGAAATAAATAGGCCTCCTCCAAAAGAAACCAATCGTGTAAGTAACACTAAAAATCCAAGCTTGTATCCCCTGTACAAGTAGTACCCTAAGATTAAAATAAAAATAATGTCGCTATAATTCATCGTTGTATCGAATTGCACCATATGTACCTGTGTTTACATATGAACCTGGTAAAATCTCTCCATCTTTAACTAGTATATTTTTCAGATACCGCAACTGATCTTGTAACGTTGTGGTGATATCAGCAACTTTTTTTAACGCATCAGTATTTTCTGAATCCCCTTCACAATACCCATAATCAACATCTCTCTGAAGTTGGGCCAATTCTAAAGAGAACGAGTAGATACTTTGCCACATACATCCTGCATCTCCATCACGATATTCCATATAAATTTTCTGAGATGCAGTATCAAATCCCAAAATCTTTCTAGCAGCCACACCAGATGTAAGGAGCTTAACCTGTTCGGTTGTTAGTGAATATGCATAGAGATCAAGATTACACTGTGCACGGTATTCATTGCAATTGTCTCCAGCGAGGTAAAAAACTGTATCTTTATACACAAAAAAATCATTAAGTCGTGGTGAAGTAAAATATTCAACGGAGGTTACACCAGCAAGGCTTAGTGTTCTTAATTCTTTGGTAAGAAGGTTGAATGAAGACAACATACCTGTGGTGTTAATAAAGTAGAATTCATCACCTACAAGTTGACTTTGCGGATCATATGAATAAAGATCTACATATGAAAGCACAGTTTCTTTCTTTTTAGTGTCTGTAAATACGAGCACACCACGAGTGTTTTCCCAATTAGGATTACTGCCAAGCACATACGAGCTTGTGCGCAATGTAATTGTCCCCTGAGATGTATATACAATAGTGTACGGTTCTCCTGAAAGATTAATGCCAGATTTAATGAGACTTAAAAAATCAGTAATACATTCAGGATTAAGTGAGTTACCGTCTTTGCCTTTTACGGACAATACATTTGAACTAGTAGCTGTAGGAAAGTGCTCTATATATGCACCCATAATTGCAATCTCACTTTTAGAATCTTGAGGTCTCTCTTGATATGAAGTTAAGGTAAAATGGGAATTATCTATATATACATCACGTGAATCATTTTCATAAAAAGTCTCTGCAGATATATCAAGTCCTCCTGAATATTTTTCTTGTAATGCTTTTGTATCAAGTTTATTCATAGCTACAATACATCCACTTTTATGTTCTAAGGCAAATTGATCTTCCCCACTAAGCATCCATTGAGCTGGATAATTAACCGTAAAATTATATTCTGTATTTTTGTACTCAGTAGTTGGAATACTAGCTTGCTCTATAGGAGGTTTAGCCTTTGGTTCATTTGGAGCGACAAAATAATACATCCCTATTCCTGCAACTAGTGCAATAATAAGTAATGCGACAAGAGCAACTTGTGCTTTATGTTCTTTATAATATTTCAGCATATGTATAAGAGTACTATATAATACAAATAATGCGACAAAAAACATTTTACTTTGTACGACATGGAGAGAGCTTACTAAATTCAAAAGGCATCCGTCAGGGATCTGATGGCGGGCTTAGTGAAAAAGGCAAAGCTCAAGCACAAGCAGCAGGACAAAGTCTTTGTCATCTTCCTATTGATGTTATTCTTGTGAGTCCCTATGAACGCACACGAGAGACGGCAGCTATTATTAATCAGTCATTTCAACCTCCTAGAAACCTAGAATTTGTCGAGCTTCTCAAAGAACGACGTAATCCATCTGAAATTATTGGTAAATCCGTGGAAGACCCTGCAGTACGCCGAATTGTAGACACTATAGATAAAGCCTATCATAGCGATGAATTTAGATTTTCTGATGAAGAAAATTTCTTAGATCTTAAAGAACGCGCACGTAAAGCACTCTCTTACCTTGGCAAACGACGTGAGAAAAATATTCTTGTGCTCACACACGGAATATTTCTCCGTATGCTCATTGCATATATGCTTTATGGAGATGACCTTAATGCGTCATCATACAATGTGATGAGTTTCCAAAACGGAGCAAGTAATGCAGGGGTAACTATATGTCAATATGAGCGAGGCTGGTTTGGACCACCAAAAAATCAGCGTTGGAAGCTGATTTCTTGGAATGATCACACTCATGAACGAGGGATCCAAAGTCACACTATTTAATTAATTATACTTCTACGTCTTGCTTATTGAGCTTAGATCGAGCTTCATTTGTTGTGACAGGCTTGTTCATGACAATAAGTCGTACAATTGCCCATGCAATGAGCCAATATACAAACATAGCAAGCAATGTTGTCCATTCAAATGTTGAGCCTGCTACTTTTGATACTCGAAATACATTTAAAAATGGTGCGACAAACGGGTACGATAATGAGTAAATAAAGCTTGTAAAACCTGCAGCAGCATTTGCTCCCAATAATTTAAGTACAAATCTGAATAGCAATAGCGCTTCAAGTACATTTAAGATATACCAAACCACTTGTGTACCTCGATATAACGGCCGAACTCGTGCGTCTGATGTTGTTACATATTCCATATCTCTTCTATAACGAATGAGAATTGCTGTTCTTACAGAGCATGCTACAATATTACTACTAATATATTTACCCATGGAAACTGCAAATTCATTAAAAAAAGTGCTTCTCGTAGAGGATGATCCATTTTTACAATCACTTCTTGCACAGCGACTTGCAGCTAAAGGTTATAAACTCTTTTCAGCTAAAGAAGGAACCGAAGCATTAGCTATTGCAGAACGAGAAATGCCTGAAGTAATTCTCCTTGATATCCTCCTTCCTGGAATGAATGGCTATGAAATTCTAGAAAAGCTCAAGACAAATGCAAAGACCAAAACCATAAATGTAATTATGGTTTCAAATTTAGGCCAACAAAGCGATATTGATAAAGCGATAGCTCTTGGAGCTTCTAAATTTTTTGTTAAAGCGAACGTAACTCCTGAAGAGATTATTTCAGCAGTAGCTTAAGCCTTTGCAGGAAGGGGTAACACAATGTGGAAGACTGTACCTACACCTTCTTCAGTTTCAAACCAAATTTTTCCTTGATGCTGTTCAACAGCATTTTTTGTCATAAACAGACCAATACCACTACCGTTTGGTTCTGCTGAAACTGCATTGGCCGCCCGATAAAACTGTGAGAATATTCTCCCCTGTTCATTTGGTGGGATACCAATTCCATTATCTTTTATAGAAATATCAACAGTATCAGTATCTTTTGTAAGTGTAATTTCAACGAAACCATTAGGCCGATTATATCTTACGGCATTATCAAAAAGGTTTGTAAGAGCCATACCAATCTTTGATTTATCAAGATTGAGCATGATCTCTTGTTCGTATGTTGTATTATGAAAAGCAATCTGGACATTCTTCTCTCGCGCTCGCAACGTTTCTCCTGCAATCGAGGCATTGATAAGTTCAATAATATTTATTGGCTTAAACGAATAGCCATCAATTGGATTATCCTCTTTGGCAGAATTGAGAAGGTCATTAACAATCGTAACAATTTGATTTACGGCAACTTTACTTTGATCAATCAGATTTCGTGAGTCAGTGCTCATATTCTGATCCTGAGCAAGAATATCGAGTGCCCATTTTACACCTGTAGAAGGAGTACGAAGCTGGTGGGCAGCTACCGTCACAAAATTTGATTTCATATCAGACACATCTTCGGCATGCTGTTGCGCTTCACGGAGTTTTCGAAGCGTCGCATTCAAAATAAGAATGAGATTTCCTAATTCATCTTGTCTTGTAGATGCTATATCCACGTGAGTCTGCCCTTCTGATACTGAAGTCAGTGCCTGCATTGCATCTCGAATTGGCTTTGTAACATAGCGAGATAAGAAAAACGCCATGAGCGCAGAAAGAATTATGATTACAGGCAATACAGGTACAAGTTCTATATTAAGAAACTTTAGTACCTCCTGAAGGAGCTGATTCTTTTCTGATTCAAAAAAACCTGAGAAATATCCAATAACAATAATTACAACAACAAGTGAGAAACACAGGAGCATAAAAAAGATCTTTACTCCAATCGATTCTATAAAAGACACACGGTGAAAATATGGTTTAAGTTCACTACGAGGCTTTTTTTGTTCCCCTGATTCCATTACTCATGAGTATATCACAGAGCATTCCTTCATTGCCACTCAAAATAAATTGTGCTATAGTATGCCAACGTTATTAATTAACACTTACCCATCTGAGTACGCAACGAACACGAATCAATCACCAAATTCAATCCCCGGAACTCCGGGTTATTGGTGAGCAGGGAGAGAATCTTGGTGTTATCTCAACACGAGAAGCATTGGAACGGGCAAATTCAGCGGGACTTGATCTTATTGAAATTAGCCCCAATGCAAAGCCTCCTATTGCAAAGATCATGGACTACGGTAAGTTCCAGTATGCTGAAAACAAAAAGCAGAAGGCAGCTAAAGCAAAGTCTAAAACTACCGAGACTAAAAATATTCAAGTTAAGGTAGGAACTGGTGAACATGATCTTGATCTTAAGGCTAAAAAGGCCTCAGAATGGCTACGAGAAGGCCATCGAATTAAGATCGACCTCTTCCTTACTGGACGATCTAAGTTTATGGAATTCAACTTCCTCAAAGAGCGAATGGAACGGGTTCTCCATCTTATTACTGAAGAATATAAGATTGCCGATTCTCCTAAAAAGAGCCCAAAAGGCCTAACCGTAGTTATTGAAAAGAAGTAAAAGAGCCCTATACTCCTATATATTGACTAAATAAGCCTTTTATGCGAGTATACTAGTCACGTTAGAACAATTCCATGAAGACCAACAAATCATTTACAAAGCGAATAAAAGTGACCAAAAACGGTATACTCGTTATGCGAAAAGCCGGTCAAAACCACTTTAACGCAAAAGAAGGCCGACGATCACAAATGCACAAGCGACGAACCATGTCTATGGTTATGAAGAATAAGGCTATGTCTCGTTTCCTTGCAACCAGTAACTAACATCCACCACCATGTCACGAGTAAAGAAAGGCGTTAATGCGCTTAAAACACGACGAAATATATTAAAGCAGGTAAAAGGCTACCGCTTTGGACGAGGAACCAAAGAAAAGCAGGCATATGAAGCTATTTCACATGCTGGAGCTTATGCATTTGCTCACCGACGAGACAAGAAGGGTGACGCACGACGACTCTTTAATGTTCGAATCAATGCAGGTCTTGGTGAAGCAGGTTCATTTAGTAAGTTCATGGGAGCTCTAAAGAAACTTAACATCAATCTAGATCGAAAGGTTCTCTCACAGATCGCAGCTGATCATCCAGAAACATTCCAGAGAATCGTAGCTAAGGCTAAGTAATATCTTCCCTCTTAAACAAAAACACCCTGAGAAATCAGAGTGTTTTTGTTTAGCTGTATTTTCAGAAAGTCTTAGTAATTTTCTGGAATAATTCCTGCGTCTACAAAACTAAGATTATTTTCAATAGTGAATAATTCACCTGTCTTTGGATCATTCGAAATTAAACTGAACTTATATTCAAGTCCAGTTCCTGATTCATCTCTCTTCACTTCAATATGTACTTTTCCAGCTGCAGCAGTAACTCCCGGGTGGAATGTACTCACATCACTTACAGTATAATCATAGGTTAATGGTTCACCTTCATTAAGCATCTTTCCAATTCTTTCCTTATGCTTTGGACCATTAATCACTGGAGCTTCTATTGGTAGCCCGTCTGGTTCTGTTTCATAATGTTCTCCAGACATAGGTCCATTAGACATTAGCGCAATAACTCTCTCTCGAGCATGATCCATATCATACTGAGATATTTCAACTTTACTTGATCCTAAAGGCATTGATTCTGCTCCCATATATATCTAATTATAGTGATTAAAACCGATGAGGTAATTATATGCTCCTATTAATTTAGATCAAGTTCCACCTTCTCCCCTTGTCGTGGGAACTTTGCATTTACATTTAAGTAATCTCTTAACCGCTGCACTAAAAACAGCGCTGACTTTGGTTCACCCATAGCAACAAATACTTGCTTTACTGTCCCAGCAGTTTTTTCTACAAACTCTATTAAGTGATCAGAATCTTTATGAGATGAATAGCCCATAATGCTTTTTACTTCAGCATTAATGCGAATAGTCTGTTCATCAATGGTTACTTGCCGCGCCCCATCATGAATTTGTCGGCCCAAAGTACCTGCAGATTGATACCCTACCAAAAGCAGTGTTGTGTCATGCTCAGGTAAATAGTGAAGTTCATGGCCCACTACACGACCTCCATTACTCATTCCAGAACCAGCAATAATAATCTTTGGCCCAGCAATATGATCTAACCGTTCTGATTCATGCTTTTGTAAGGTGAATTTAAGTTTTGGGAAATCAAACAAATCATCTCCTTCTGCAATATACTTTTTAGCAGAATCTTTGAAATCATCTTTATAGAGCTTATAAATCCCCGTAATCTTTGCAGCCAATGGTGAATCAATAAATACTTTTATATCTCCAATATTTTCGCGTTCTATAAGGTGATTAAGTTCATAGAGAATATCTTGGGTTCGCTCAAGCGAAAATGCTGGAATAATAAGAGTGCGCTTGCGGTGGATGACATCTCGGATAATATCAGCAAACTTATTTCTACGCTCTTCTTTAGGTTCATGATTGCGATCTCCATATACAGATTCCATGACCATATACGTAGCATCTGTTACTGGATCAGTATCTCGCAAAAAGAGCGATGGTGAATTTCCTAAATCTCCCGTAAATACTATTTTTTTAGCGCTTCCCTTTCGCGAAATCTCAAACATCGCAGCACCCAATATATGGCCTGAATCTTTAAGATACACATTTATTTCAGGAGTAAGTGCAAAGTTTGTGTAATATGGAATTGTTTTCCAAAGACGCATTGCTTGTTCTAAATCTTTTTGCTCATACATCGGAAGAACGCCATGTCGCTGAGAACTTTCCATCATGAGGCGCATCGCATCAGGAAGCATCACTGATGTAATATCTTTTGTTGCAGGAGTAGAATAGATAACTCCTTTAAAGCCATCTTTAACAAACTTTGGAATTCTTCCAATATGATCAATATGGCCATGCGTAATAAGTAGGATATCTACTGTTGCTGGATCGTAGGCAAATGGATCACGATTTCGAGCATCTGCCAATTCACTCCCCTGCTCAAGACCACAATCAACAGCAATTCGTTTTATTCCTGTGGATGTCTCTATCTCTAATAAAAAATTAGCTCCTGTAACGGTGCCTACTCCACTGGCAAACGTTAAGAAAGCTTTTTGTTGTTCCATAATTGTTCTCTGCGAAAAATAATAATACTCATTACAATGGCAATAATTCCACCAGCAATATCACAAATAAGATCTCCAATACTATTACTTACAAAATGAAGATCGCTCAATGAGGTTGCTCCAATTCCATATTCAAAAAACTCCCACAAAATACCAATAATAAGAATAGCAGCCAATCCTACACTCGCAATCTTAAAGGTATCAGCTTGGGTATACTTTTTAGTAAACTGAAGAGTTACAAATGTTACCCAAAAGCCTGAAAGTGTATGCACAATACGATCATACCAATATAATCTCCAGTAAAACTGAAACTCAAATCCAGCCAAATGCAGCGTTGCAATAATTGCTACGACTATCAACAGAAATATGAGAGTATTCAATCGCTGCATAGGATTATTATACCAGAAACTAAAAATCCCATCCTGAGCAAAGCTAAGGATGAGATGTTTAGTAGGCCGCCGGGAGTATTCACCCTAGCGGTAAGCTAAGTGGGTGCCTGCAGCTAACATTCTTCGGTACCAACGTCTTGCGACGAGGGCGCACCAGATTGCAGCGATGTTAGGCTCCCTAAAGAATACTTAATAAGAATGAATATCCCGAGCGACCTGTACTCATTATAAGTTTTTAAAATTTCTTGAATACTTACCAACAAGAATTAAATATGTTTCTATTCTAAAACTCCACCCATCTTTATGTCGTACAAAATTTGTTCCTGTACAAGCTTATAATCCATGATTTCATCAGGATTAAACCAGTGTTTGATTTCTTCTTCTGCTTCTTTTGGAGTTCCTGATGCATGAATTAAATTTCTAATAGATCGGCCATCAGCATCAGTCATTTGATATGAATCCAACACATAATCCCCTCGAATTGTTCCTACATCTGAGGTTAGTGGTTCAGTCCCACCGGTTATCTTTCTCACTATTTTTACCGCATGAGCGCCTTGCCACACCATGGCTACAAGTGGCCCTGCTGTCATATAAGTCTTAAGCTTTCCCAAAAGTGCACCGGTCACTTCCAATGGATCTTCAGTTGGTGGAGTGAGACCTTTATCTTTATAGCCTTTAATTGTTTTCTCTCCAGTAATACGTCGCCATTCTGGATCAAGGGTATAATGAGCTTCAATATGCTCAGGCGTAGCCATCATCATTTTCATGGCTACTAATTTAAGTCCAATTTGTTCGTATCGCTTAATAATCTCCCCTATCAATGATCGCTGGATACCATCTGGTTTAATAACCACAAGTGTTCGTTCGTATTTTGGATGTGACATGTACCGATTATAACTTTGTTGCTGCTGCTGGTGCAACTGGAGGCACAGGATCTGGCTTTTTATACTTAAGCATAATGTCAGCCTCTACATCTGCTCGATCACGGCCATATTTCAAACCTGAAAGTTCTTTGAGTTTTTCAAGATGATCTTTCTTACCTTGTGGAGATGCTTGTGCCTTAATATCAAAAGGTTTTACCGGCTTTCCGCGAACAAGTATCTTGAGATATGCATGGTAGTTCTCAATATTCATAATATCTTTTGCAGTAAATTCAGGAGCAAATTGTTTTTCAAGAAATTCTGCATCATCTGCACCCACTCGATATACCGCCATATTTCCTACGTTTCCAAACACGGAGTCTCGAATACCTTCATCTAGTTGGGCGATAAATTGGTGAGCAACATTGAGTGAAAGCTTGTACTTTCGAGCTTCAGAAAGAATAGTTGAAATAGAATCGGTAGTTACGTTTTGGAACTCGTCGATATAAAGATAAAACGGAGCTGGATTTAGATGAAGTGAATCAGCTCGTGAAAGTGCGGCCATCAAGATTTTCCCCACAATAATAAGACCAATGAGATTGGCATTAATATCTCCAAGTCGTCCCTTGGCAAGGTTCACTAAGAGAATCTTCTTAGTATCCATAAGCTCTCTAAAATTGAAGCTTGATTGTTCCTGAGACACAATTGGTCTCATGATGTCGTTTGAGAGGAATACGTCGAATTTAGAGGTAATATACGGCACAATATTACCAAGGGATGCTTCTCCTCCAGCCTTCTCGGCAATCTCTTTCCAGAATTGCACAACAATAGGATTTTTACATCGCGCAATTTTCAGCTGTCGATATGCTTTATCGGCAAGTACACGAGATACGTCCAAAAGAGTAGAACCAGTATCTGGGTCTTCAATCACAAGCATTGTTGCATTTCGGAAGTACTGTTCAAACATTGGACCTCCCGATGTTTTCATATCGAAAAGCTTGTTAAAAATAGACATCATTTCGTTGACCACGAATGTCTTCTGTTCTGGATAACGTCTATCATACTCAAGCATGTTGAGAGACATTGGTCGCTTTGTATCACTTGGATCAAAGTAAATAATATCTTCATATCGTTCTGGAGGAATAATAGAAAGAATATCCAAAATATCTACGCCGTGAGGGTCAATCATACATACTCCCTCTCCCTGGAGAATATCTTGAGCAATCATATTCTTGAGGATAGTTGATTTACCAGTTCCAGTTTGTCCGATCACATACATATGTCGCAATCGATCTTCTTTAGTCATGAATACTTTAGTCTCAACATTTCGGAATCTATTTACACCAAGTAATGTTCCATCTTGAGGCATATCCATAGGTGCAGGAGCTGATGCTGCCATACTTTGCTTAAGTTGTGGAGATGATTTGATAGTTGATCCTGGAAAGTGAAAAAGTGTTGTAAGTTCCTTAAAGTTTATAGGTAGTAAATGGTCTGAAGTAAAAGCTCGGTATGAAAAATCTTTTGCCATTGCAATAAGTTTTTTACCACTTTGTCGCTTAAAGATAAGTTTATTCCCTTGCGTATTTTCCACCTGACGGAAACTTGATTCAATGTCCGAAATTATTTTATCTGCGTCAGAAATAGTAGGTGCTGATGCAATAATACGAATATTCACTTCAGCAATTGGACTAGAAATTTTATTCTTTAATTGCTCTACTGCATTTTCATCAACAGTTTTTGATGTATCTTTGTCTTCATCTTTTTTACTTCCGAAGAACACATCTTTAAAACTGCCAAACACTTCTTTAGCTATAGATTTTGGAAGTGCATCCTTAAGCTTTGTCCCCTTTTGTACTTGCTCAAGGGTCATTTTGTATTGCTTTACATATTCATCTGCAACAGGCGGTCGAATTATAAACTGAATTGCGGCACCTTCGCCGTCTTTTTTAATTTTAGAAAACGTATTCAACACTACGTTCATTGGATCATGATCAAATGTTTCGTATGTTTTGATAGGTAATGCAGCATGCGAATCAAATTCTGCAACTGATCCTACCGTTGCTCCTGCTTCATTAAAGATATTGTAGTCATCGGGAATTTCTTTGATCTTTGCCAATGGAAACAGTGAAAGGATTTGCTTTTCAAACAAATTCTTTTTTGTATCAGGCACCGATACATATACAATAAATTCTTCACTATGATTTGGGTTGGCAATTTCAATAGAAAAATATCTGCCTGAATCATCACGGTCTTCAATAGCCATCATACCTGAGTAAAACTGCTCCATCGATGAAACAAGCTCTTTAATGCTTTTATTTTCCTGATCTTTTGAGTCAGGAAGAGACACTTCATAGAGTGTCATATTAAGCTCTCTAAACAATTCAGATTTCGGCTTCAATCCATCTATTACTAAACCTTTTTTAACATACTGTACTAAGAATCTATGAAAATCATCCTCAACGTGCGGATCATTCATTTCAGCCACCACATCCATAGCATTTTTAATCCCCTTTTCTTTAAGGATTTTTACAAGTTCTATAATTTTATAATCATGAGTCTCAGGAGCGAGATTGAGGGCTAAGTCTTCTATATAAGTATCGGGTGCTTTGTGGGTCTCGTGTAACACAGCTTGTGTGGGAGCATAGCTGTAATCTTTTACTTTATCTGAAATAACTTCATCACGTGTAACTTCTGCACCTCGTGCCATGAGTTCCCTCTCTCGCACAGCTACCTGATTTCTTAAATATGCTAACTCTTCTTCAGGTGAAGAAAATTTTTGTTCTGGTTGAAGTAGATTTGGATTTTCCATAGGAAAATTATATCACAGCTTCATTTTTTTAAATTTTAAAAACTACAAAGTTGTGAGTATCTCAGCTCCATCTTCAGTAATCACAATAGTATGTTCAAAGTGCGCTGCCATAGATCCATCAGATGTTCGCACTGTATATCCATCATCGTCGAAATCAATATCTGCTGTTCCCAACGTAAACATAGGTTCAATAGCCAACACCATGCCTGGTTTCAAAAGCACTCCTTCTCCAGGGCGTCCATAATTTGGAACAAATGGTTCTTCATGTACAGAATAACCAACACCGTGTCCGGCCAATTCTTCTACGATACCGAGTTTGTGAGGGTTGGCATGTGACTCAATAGCAAAACCAATATCCCCTGTCGTCTTGCCCGGTTTTGCGGCTTTGATGCCCATCATGAGGCCCTCCTTAGTAATTGTAATTAGCTTTTGTACATCTTTTGAAGGTTTACCTACAGCAACCGTTACTGCATGATCGGTAAACATCTTTTTATGAATCAAGCCAAGATCAAGGCTCACTACATCCCCCTCCTCCAAAACTTTAGGCTTTTCATTTGGAATACCGTGCACAACTTCGTCATTTACTGACACACACAAACTTGCAGGAAATGGTCGGTCGGCACCTTTTGGTTTGTAGTTTAAAAATGCAGATTTATCTCCACCTTTTTTAATAAGATTCTCAGCAAAAGTATTTAAATAATCTGTTGATACACCAGCCTTTACTTCTTTTACAACTTCAGCAAGAATAGAGGCAAGGCGCTTACCTCCCTCTCGTAAAATTTCTATTTCTTTTTGAGACTTAATAGTAATCATATAAGCTTACATCCCAGTTTTTTCTAGGATCTGTTTATGCACGTCTTCAATACTCTGATTACCATTAATAGTAATAAACGTATAATACTCATTGTTTTTGAAGTACTCTACTGTTGGTAATACATTTGAGTCATACCAATCAAGTCGTGAATCAATATCTTTCTGTGTGTCGTCTGATCGTCCTCGATGTAATAAGTGATCCTTTGCCCAGTCTCGAGGCACATCAATGAGAAGCACAAAAGGTTTTTCACGCTTATAAAACTTAAGGGCATCATCAAGAATAGGTGCTTCATACGCCCGTCGTGAAAGACCATCGAGAATGAGATGTTCTGATCCATCCATATAGCGCACAAAGTAGTTAGTCCAAATCCAGATTGGAATGAATGAAGGTAGAAGTCCCCCCACTTTCATAATATCAGATGTCATCTTTGCAGTTAGGCCTACTTCGTTTGAAAATTCTCGGAGTTTACTTCCAGTTTCTATATATTCTACTTGAGTTTCTGGTGTTTTCTTTTTTAAATAATCTATAAGAAGTTTAGCCTGTGTTCCCTTTCCAGATCCTGATCGGCCAAAAAATAAAAATGTTTGGGGTGTCATATTCTTAGTATAACAAAAAACCTCATGAAGAGGTTTTTTGAATTAGTATTCTTTCATTGATACCTGAGCTTCGGTCTTTTTGATGAGATCAATAACTACTGATACAACGATGAGTAATCCCGTACCTCCAATTGCAATCGATGAAGCACTTGGTACAAGACCTTGAACAATGAGGGGCACCACAGCAATGATTGCGAGGAAGAGTGCTCCGAAAGCTGTAAGACGAGTCAACATTCGAGACATGTATACCGCTGTTGATTGTCCTGGTCGCACTCCTGGAACAAATGCACCATTTTTCTGAAGATTGGTTGAGAGACTCTGAGGATCAAAGGTTACTGCTGTGTAGAAGTAGGTAAATGCAAAGATAAGAATAAAGTAAATACTTGCATATACCCACTGATTTTGAAGAGTCGTATCAACCCATCGAGATGCGGCCTGAACAGTTGCATTGTCTACCTGAGCCAAGAATCGGAAGATTACTTGTGGCAACAACAGCAATGACATCGCAAAGATAATTGGAATAACCCCAGCCTGATTGAGTCGTAATGGAAGATAGGTTGAAACACCTCCATATACCTTATTACCTCGCACTCGCTTAGCATAGGTTACTGGAATTGGACGTTCTGCTTCAGTGATAACAACAATCGCATAGATCATAGCTACAGCAGCAATAAGAAGTGCTATGTACACAGGAAGTTGTGACTGATCAAACTGGTATGCAATTTGTGTGACACTTAATGGCAATGCAGCAATGATACCTCCGAAGATAAGGAGAGATACTCCGTTTCCAATACCGAATTCACTGATTCGTTCTCCAAGCCACATAAGGAATACTGATCCTCCTGTGATAATCATGAGGTTTCGAATCATATCAAATACGGTCAATGTATCGATAACACCCTGTCGTTCAAAAAGAGTAAGGAATGCAAAACCTTGGATAAGTGCAAGCGGAATAGAAAGCATTCGTGAGTACTGAGCAAACTTCATTCGTCCTGCAACACCTTCTTCTTGGTACATTGTCTTCAATCGAGGAGACATCAAGGTCAACAACTGCATGATAATAGATGCAGTAATGTAAGGACCAACTCCAAGCATCACAATTGAAAGGTTTGACAAACTACCTCCAGAGAAGATGTTTAAGAATCCGAGAAGCTGGTTTCCAGCAAAGAGTGAGTTTAATCGAAGTGTATCAATACCAGGAATTGGAATAACTGAAAGTAATCTAAATACGACAAGAAGACCAAGGGTTATAAAAATCCTTCGTCGTAGTACCTTGTCTCCTATAATTAATCTTAATTTTGACCAGAGTGAGTTCATGAAATGTTTCCGCCAGCTTTTTCAATCTTTGCCTTTACTGATGCAGACACTGCTAGATCTTTAAAAGTGAGCTTCTTTGTAAGATCTCCAATACCGAGAATCTTTACTGTAGGCATTTTACCATTTCGAATAGAAATAATCCCCTTTTCCAAAAGTGTAGCCTGAGTTACCGTATCACCGTTTGCAAATGCTGCCTCAATAGCAACGATATTTACAGGAGTATCTCGCTCGTAAATACTTACGTTGCTGTTCTTACCACGTCCTCGCATTTTAGGAATCTTCTTGATGATATCTCGCATTTCAGGTCGAATCTTTCGTCCTGCTCGTGCTTTTTGACCTTTTGTACCTCGGCCAGCTGTTTTTCCACGCTTACCTCCTCGCGCAACAATCATGCGCTTTTTATTTTCTGTTTTTCTTTTTAACTGATGAATCTGCATGATAGTTTTATTTAGCTTCTACCTTTGCTCCACGTCCCTGCTGAGCCATAATTACTTTTCGATGTGGGGTAAGACTCTTCAATGCATGAATAGTTGCTCGGGCATTGTTTAATCGGTTCTTTGAACCTGAGCGAAGCTTTGCTCCAATATCCTTAAGTCCTGCAAGCTCGATAATACTTCGAACAGAACTTCCTGCTACAATTCCTCGTCCAGGAGCTGGAGTAAGAACTACAACTGATGAAGAAAACTTTGCGGTAGTCTCATAAGGAATAGACATAGTCTTTGTCATAGGAATCTTTACGAGTTTCTTTTTTGCACTCTTCATAGCCTTTTCAATAGCAAGTGCTGTATCCCCCGCTTTTCCAAGTCCTACTCCTACTTTACCTTTTCGGTCTCCAATAACGAGCGCTACTGAGAAACTAAATCGTCGTCCTCCAGCAACCACTCGGGCTACTCGTCGGATATCAATGATCTTCTGATCATATTCAGGCTTCTGTTTTTCAGGTCGTCCTGCAAATCGTCGAGGATTCTTTTTGAAATCTGGTCGTCCACCTGCTGAAGTAGGTCCATCTCGTCGAGGACCTCGCTGTGGAGGTCGAGCACCCTGAGCATTGTGAACACCTGAAGAGGTTCCAAACTCTGCTTGTGTATTTGGTGTTGCGGGTGTATTAGGTTGTTTCTGTTCTTCTGACATATATATTTAGAATGAAAGTCCTCCTTCGCGTGCTCCTTCAGCAAACGCTTTAATCTGACCAGTGTAAATAAAACCTCCTCGATCAAAAACTACTTTTGAAATGTTTTTGCTAAGAGCAAGCTTTGCAAGTTCCATACCTGCAGCCTTTGCTTTTTCAAGCATTCCCTTTCCAGCAACCTTCTGAGTTGAAGCTGCTGCAAGAGTAGTACCTAGATCATCATTAATGATCTGAGCATATACCTGCTTGTTAGACTTATACACTGAAATTCGAGGTTTTTCCTGGGTACCAGAAATTTTCGCTCGGATACGTCCGTGTCGTCGTGCTCTTTTTTCGTATTTAATAGTGCTCTTATTCATAAATGTTATGCAGACTTCTTACCTACCTTTCGACGAATAACTTCATCTTCATATCGGAACCCTTTACCTTTATATGGTTCTGGCTTCTTCCAAGCTCGAACAACTGCTGCAAATTGTCCTACTTCTTCTTTATTTGCACCTGTTACAGTTACAATACCTTTATCTGAGGTTACTTTCAAGGTAGTAGGGATTGCCATCTTTACTGGATGAGAAAATCCAAGAGCCATCACCAAATCAGTTCCCTTTACATCGGCTTTATATCCAATTCCTTCAAGGATAAGTTTCTTAGTAAAACCTTCTGTTACACCCTTTACCATATTTGTAATATGAGAAGCGTATGTTCCCCAAAAAGCCTCTGGTGCAGATTTCTTTGGTTCAATTACCACAGTTTTATCTACAACTTTTACTTCAACAAAAGATCCAAACTCTTTTTCAAGTGTTCCTTTTGGTCCTTTTACAGTAACTTTACCACCGGCTACGGTGACTTCAGTCTTTTCAGGAATTTCTATTATTTTTTTGCCGATTCGTGACATATAATTACCAGATTTTAAAGAGAAGCTCACCTCCCACCTTCTGCTTTCGAGCCTCAGCGTCAGTCATAATTCCCTTAGGAGTTGTGAGTACAAGTACTCCGTGTCCTTGCTTAACAGATTTCAAATCTTTAACACCTCCATACATTCGCTTTGAAAGATGTGATACTCGCTGTACCCCTTTTACTCGAGGACCATACTGATCATAGATAAGACCAATCTCAAGTGACTTCTGCACTTTCTTTCCTCGCTTTGTACTATTTTTAACAAATCCTTCTTTTTCAAGAAGATCTACAATAGCGAGTTTGAGCTTTGAGAACGGAACTGAAACAGTTTCCTTTTCTACATCGCTTGCATTTTTTATTCGAATTATTAAATCTGAGATTGTGTCCATAAATTTATTTGAATCAGTACAGTTACAGTATTACCAAGATGATTTCTTAACGCCTGGAATCATTCCTTCGTTTGCCAATTCACGGAAACAGATTCGGCACATATCAAACTCTCTCATGTACCCGCGCTTTCGTCCGCAACGGAAACATCGACGAACAATTCGTGTGCTAAATTTTGGTGGTTTTTGTGATCGTGCTATAACGGATGTCTTTGCCATAAAGTGAATGAAATACTAGCAGAAAATGTTGTTGTGGTCAACGTTCTGCCTTGTATACTATTTTTTGTCTTTTTTCTTAGCTTCCTTTGCTTCCTTAACGTCGTTCTCAGCCTTCTTGAATGGGAAACCTAAGAAATCAAGAAAAGCCTTTGTTTCCTTCTTATTGTCTGATGTGGTTACTACAGTAACCGCCAAACCAAACACATCCTTTACATCTTCATCAGTTGTTTCTGGGAAGATAGTATGCTCTTTGATTCCTACGGTATAATTACCCATATCATCAATTCCCCGTGCTGAAATTCCTCGGAAGTCTCGTGTTCGAGGAAGCGCAACATTTAAGAATCTATCGAGGAAATCAAACATTCGCTGTCCTCGTAGTGTCATTTGATACCCAACGGTATCTCCCTGTCGGCTCTTAAAGTTTGAAATTGATTGCTTCGCACCTCGTGGAGCAGCTTTCTGACCTGTAATTTTTCCTAGTCGATCAGCAATAAGCTCAATCTTCTTTTTATCTTTCTGAGAACCAATACCTGAAGATACAACTACCTTCACCAATCGTGGTGACTGCATCTTATTTTTGTATCCGAAAGATCCCTTGAGGGCATCGAATGATGTATTATTTTTTTCCTTAACAGACTTCATGATATTTATTTAGTTTCAGCTTTAGCCTTCTTAGTAGTCTTCTTTGGCTTAGCATCATCAGCCTTTTTCACGTTTGAAACATGAATTGGATGAGGCATTTCAACAATTTGACCTTTTTGTCCTTGGCGAGTTGCTCGCTTGTGGCGCTTTTTGATATTTACTCCCTCAATAAGAACTTTGTCTTCCTTTGGGAATGCCTTAACTACCTTTCCAGACTTTCCTTTGTCCTTACCGGTAAGCACTATTACATTATCTCCTGATTTGATCTGCATATATTTGAATATTAGAGCACTTCAGGTGCTAATGAAATTACTGCTTGGAATTTTCCAGAAAGTTCTCGTGGCACTGGTCCGAAAACTCGGGTTCCTACTGCACCGTACTCTTTCTTGGTCTGGTTAATAATTACAACTGCGTTTTCATCGAATCGGATGTATGAACCATCTTCTCGTCGAAATGCTTTCTTCTGTCGCACAACAACAGCTTTTAATACATCTTTCTTCTTAACTGACTTTCGAGGTTCAGCCTTTTGCACAGAAAGAACCACGATATCGCCAATTTCCGCATAGCGCTTTTTTGAAGATCCAAGTACTTTGAAAATTCGGCCAATCTTGGCACCTGTGTTGTCGGCTATTTTAACTATTGAGCGGGGCTGTATCATATACGTTTTGCTATTGCTGCGCTGACTTTATTTCTAAAATTCGGAAAGACTTATGTCGTGAAATAGGTCGTGTTCCAATAATAACCACTTTGTCCCCTACTTTTGCCTTATTGCCTTCGTCGTGCACCTTATACTTCTTTCGTGACTGTACGAATTTCTGGTACTTTGGGTGCTTTACATATCGTTCTACGACAACCACGACAGTATCCTTCATCTTATCTGATGAAACAACTCCTTCAAGTGTCTTTGCTTTTGTTGTGTGTTCGTGTGTCATAAACTTATGCGTTTCGCGCGTTAAGAGCAGTGAGAATTTGTGCAATTTCTTTCTTTATTCCTCGTCCTTCTTTTACATTTCGAGTCTTTGAACCTGAAAGGTTGAATCGAAAAGATTGAAGAGCCTTTCGTTTCTCAACGAGAGTTTTCTGAAGATCTTGTGCACTTGTTTTATTAAATGATGACATTGTGGTTGATTCTAGCTATTTTTTGACATTAGTCAATCGTAGCTCCTAAATTCGACTATCCTTCTCGACTTACTACCTTTGTTTTAAGAGGAAGTTTTGTTCCTGCCTTTCGTAGAGCTTCTCGAGCTGTCTTTTCATCGATACCATCGACTTCAAAGAGTACTCGTCCAGGCCATACTTGCACCTGATATCCTACTGGGTCTCCTTTACCCTTACCCATCTTCACTTCAGCAGGCTTCTGGGTATATGGCATATCTGGGAAAATTCGAACCCAAATCTTCCCAGTCTTTCCAAGTGATCGAGAGATCACCTTTCGAGCAGCTTCAATCTGATTTGATTTTACTCGCTGTTCTGAAACAGCTTTGATACCAAATGATCCGAATGAAAGCTTATTGCCTCGTGTATCCATCTTTACTCGACTTGGATTTCGGCGCATTACGTGCCATTTTCTATGTAGTACTTTTTTAGGGAAAAATTGCATGGCAGTATATTATTTCTTAAATATGTCGCCCTTATAGATCCATACTTTGATACCAATATCACCGTATGTCATGTGAGCCTTTTCTCGTGCAAAATCAATATCCGCTCGCAATGTTTGCAAAGGAATTCGACCTCGCTTTAGTTCTTCATATCGTGCCATTTCAGCTCCACCAAGTCGTCCTCCTAGTGCTACTCGCACTCCTTGAACTTCTCGATTTGCCATAACTTTCTCAACAGTCTGCTTGAGTACTCGTCGGAATGGAAGTCGTTTCTCTAAGCTTTCTGCAACCATCATACCTACAATGGCAGCATTTGATTCAGGTGACTTTATTTCTTCAATATCTACTTTGAGTTCCTGTGTGATAGAAACTTTAAGTTTCTTGATAAAGTTCTGAATGTCGTTCTTAAGCTTTACTGAGTTTTCTCCACTTCGACCAATAATCATTCCAGGTCGTGAGGTTTTGATAATGACACGGAGTGCCTTCTCGTTTCGTTCAATTTCGATACCACTTACATACATCCCTCGTAGCTTCTTCACAAGATATTCTCGAAGAAGAACGTCGCATTTTAGAAAGTCTCGGAACTTTTTATCAGTTCCAAACCAGCGAGACTTCCAGTCTCTCAAGATTCCTAAACGATGTGAATATGGATGTACGGTGTGTGACATAAATTATTTAGATTTCTTCTTAGATGCTTTTGGTGCTGCCTCTTCTAGAGTAAGCATTACGTGCGCTGATCGCTTCTTAATTGGAAATGCTCGTCCTCGTGCTCGTGGCATTGATCGATGAAGAGTTACTCCCTGATCAACTCGAATCTCCTTAACAATAAGGTTTTCCTTGTCGATATTAAGATTCTTAGCATTTGCAAGAGCAGACTCAATAAGCTTTGCAAGAGGATCCCCTGCACGTTTCGCAAGAAAATTGAGCTCAGTTACAGCTGCTGTAGCTTTTTTACCACGGACAAGGTTTGCAACGATGCGGACCTTACGGGTTGACTGTCGATAATTTGAAAGTTTTGCGGTTACCTTGGCCATAGTAATTATTTTTTCTTAGCACCGGCATCAGCTGTTGCAGCCTTAGCAGATTGCGCTGCTGCAATTTCTGATTCCTTCTTTTTCTGTTCAAGCTCCTTCTGCATCTTACCTCCGTGTCGTAGGAATTTCTTTGTTGGAGAAAATTCACCAAGACGATGACCCACCATTTCTTCAGATACCAAAACTTCGATATGATCCTTACCGTTGTGAACGCCAAAGATAAAACCTACCATTTCTGGTGAAATCTGACTTGCACGTGCCCAGGTCTTAATAACCCCAGTAGCCTGTGGCTTTTTGCCCTCAATTTTCTTGAGAAGCTTTTCGTCAACGTATGGTCCTTTTTTGAGTGATCGTGCCATGGATAGATATATATGAAACAAAAGAGCTCTAGTTCAGAGCGTGAGTCACATATTATACGAAAGTGTGGAGCATGTCAAATCTTTCCCAAGTGAAAGGCCGATGCAGTTTATGCATCGGCCTGTTCACCTTTCTAGTTTGGGGTATTGTTCATCAAAACGCTGGGTCGAACATCGACCTAGAGCTCGCCGTCGAGCAGGAGCGCACCCTCGTGGGCGAACAGCCTGTGGTAGGCCGGCGGGGTGAGCCGCAGGGCCTCGACGTAGTGCGTCCCGGTCAGGAGGTACGGCGTGCCCGTGGCCTCTTGCTTGACCTTGCGCTCGATCTCCGTCGCGTTGTGCGTGCCGGCGTTCCGGTAGCGCTTCCGCAGGTACTCGGCCTCCTCCTCCACGGTGAGCCCGTAGGGGTCGAAGTTGCAGTCGAGCCGGAGCGAGCCCTGGAGCATCACCATCCACGGACCGTAGATCGTCTCGATCTCCGTCGTGAGGTAGTTGGCGTCGTTCGGGGCGACCGCGTCGGTCTGCTCCGTCTGCCGCTTGAAGCGCATGCTGACCGTGGGCGGACCCTTGGGGAGCATGAGCATCTTGCAGTAGATCAGGCCGGCGTCAAAGCAGGCGCTGATGATGCTCGGGGCATCGAGCGAGCAGACCTCGCGGGTCCGCTCGACGAGCTTCTCGCCGCGCTCGACCTGCTTGGGCGCCTTGGTCCCCGTGGTGAGGGGGGCGCACTCGCGGATCGGCGGGAAGTTGCTCGGCGGGCGCAGGCCCTCGACCTGGAAGTTCAGCACGAACCGGTTCACGGTGCGGAGGCTGGACATCAGGATCTTGGCGGAAGCGACGCTGGGGGTGGACGAAGCGGTCATGGAATGACCCTTTCTAGTAGGTGAAAACTGACGGAACTGGTACGGTGTATATTATAGCACAGCTATATATATTGTCAAGTGTCTTTATTGCTCTATAAATGTCGTATATCCCTCTTCTAAACGAGGCTTATTTTTCTGTAAATTCTCATACATCATAGTTACATGATCCTCCCGTACCTTTCTATCATCAGTTCTTTGAGCATTTCTTTCCAAACATATTTCTAAAGGTGTATTAAGCCACACCCCTTCAATCGGAAGGCCTGTTGAATGTGCAATAGTAATAGCTCGTTCCCGTTCTTTCGGATTTACAAAGACTCCATCAAATATAATAGTAGACTCACTATCATGAGCTTTAGTGTAGGTACTCTTCCCTGCTCCTGGAATGCCAATAAGCATCACTATCTTTTTAAATTTTCCAGATGTCGCTTCTTGTTCTAAAACAGTAAAACATTTTTCCCACGCAGCAGCCCTTTTTTCAGGAGTCCACACATATTTCCCATTTTCATAATAGTGCTGATCTGGTTCTATAATCATAAAAAATATTATCTATCTCCCAATCCCACTTTCACCAATTCAATTATTTCTTTTCGAGAGAGTACAGTCTTTTCTATTTGCCCTGGATTGATCCCTCCGTTTTGAAGTGAGTTTGTAGCAGGATCATAATACCACTGAGGGACCTTATCAAAGCGGCCTGTCTGAGAAAGAAGATCATTGGTGTAGAGCTTCACGTCACCACGTTTCATAAGCTCTGAGCGGCGTATGACAGCAATGAGAGCATGTAAATCAACACGCTTGGCAGGACGAGTCATAATATTTATATGTCCTGTGCTCATATGAATAATCGCAACATCATATGCTCCGCCCATTTGAGAACGAAGGTATCCTGAAAGGCTGATATTATCTGAAGCAATATAGATGCACTTAATATTTTTGCCATGATGCTTGAGGCTAAATATATCCACCAATCCAGCTGTGGTTTTTTCTTCAACTTCTTTTGGTAACCCTACTGTACGCTGTTCTTCTTCTAAAACGTGAGCATCAAAAAGTTCGGCAATTATTGGGTACACAGAATTTGGCTCTGAGTTATGCTTTTTATTTAAATTTATAAGGAGCCCTGGCAATCCAAAAGCTCTATCTAATGGATCATTTGAAATAATGCCTTTACCAAAAAAGTCACATCGCTCCACATATTTTCGAAGCTTTTCTAATGCTGGATTATCTATAACACCCAAGAATTTACATACGAGATCGGTTGAAGTAATTTGTACTTCTGAGCCATGGTGATCAAATTTACCCTTTCCAATATCAACAAGTACTATCCCCTCTTTTTCCAAAGCTTCTTCAGTAAAACCTACAGGTATAACAGATCTAATTTCTATCTTTGCGTTTTCAATCCCTGGAAATTTTTCTCGGCCATATTTCTTTAATATAAAAATTGCTGATGCAGTATCGTTTTGAATTCTTGTGGGAATGTAGATAGTAGTAAACATAGATATATCGTATCACTGTAGAGGTATAAAAAAAAGGAGCAAGACCGACGAGTCGATCTCCTCCTATATTCGAAGCACGATTTCTGCTAAAGCCACGGCGCCTTCCATGCTTTGGGCACTGGCGAGATAACCCTTAGCGTTGCAGAACTGTGCGTCTGCCACACCCGAGGCTTTCACCATGTCCGCGCCGTTTTTGCCAGCCCATAAACGAGGCAACGGTCTCTTCTGCAGGTTGACCGACTGAACTCTCCAGCCGCTCTCGTCTTCGCTCGGAAAGACGATCACCGAGATGTTCGGGGCGTACTTCTGCATAACCTTGGGCCAGTCGTAGGCGATGTCGAGCACGAGCAGCCCCGGCGTATCCGCAACAGCGAGCATTCGCTCGATATACGGAGGAATGATCCGGAGATCGGTCGTCACGAGTGCGACTTCCGCGACAATACGACGCCTGGCCTCCTCCACCACCTCTAAGAAGACAGCGTCCGAATTTACGTCACTAAACGGCGGCGGGTTGCGACGACGGATGTCGTCGGAAATGCCGTAGACGAGCCCCTGGCCAGCCTTGATGTGCTTGTCGTAGCCCACATCCCGTGCGTCGATCGGCTGGAACAGGATCCTGTCGACCTCTGCATGTACCTCGGCATCGTCGTTGCACAACTCATGGCCGAAGTGAGCCCAGATAAGCCCGGCCGATGCATACGGCACACCGTTGTCCCGAACACCGGCTCCACCGTCTTGATGGTGGTCGAAGTCCATAGTGGCTGAATCGTACATGTAGCCCACGTCGAAACGCAGATCACACGTGGCGAGCACTGCAGGGTCTCGGCTCCGCCGAAACTCGTTAACCATGCCGCGGGCAGCCAAGACGCCGGCAGCATGGATTTCATCACCATGAAACCGTCCGCTGTGAGTGCATGCCACCAGCTTCTCGCCTGACCAACGAATCGGAAGCTTGTCGTTCACGAGTTCTCCCATGTTTTAAACATGTGTCTCCCCTTCCATACTCACGCGAGCTGGATTCTGTGCGTAGTTATATAGTATTTCTGTGTTTTGTCAACAAACAAAAAACCCCAACCAGATGGTGGGGATTTTTGTATGGAGTATTATTTGTTGTCCTTCTTCTTTCCAACTTTTCGTCGAGAAACAATGAAGACGTTTGAGTACTTCTTTGCTCGTCGTGACTTCTGTCCCTTTCCTGTTGGCTTTCCGTATACAGACTTTGCTCGTCGAGTTCCTCGTCCCTGTCGTCCTTCTCCTCCTCCGTATGGGTGGTCTACTGGGTTCATGGCAGTACCTCGAACTGTTGGTCGAATTCCCAACCATCGACTTCGTCCCGCTTTTCCAAGATTAACAAGTCGGTTTTCATCGTTTGATACGGTTCCTACTGATGCAAATCCTGTATCAACAACTCGTCGAACTTCACTTGAAGGCATTTTGATGAATGCAAATCCTGCATCATGACCGATCACTTCTACGAAGTTTCCTGCTGATCGAGCAATCTTTGCTCCTCCGTTCTTCTTTAATTCTACGTTATATACAAATGTTCCTACAGGGATTTTGCTTAATGGAAGTCTGTTTCCAGGCTTTACATCTGCCTTCTCAGATACAATGAAAGTATCTCCTACTCGCATTGATTTTGGAGCGAGAATGTATCGCTTTTCTCCGTCTGCATATACTGCAAGTGCAATAAATCCTGTTCGGTTTGGATCATATTCGATAGTTGCAATCTTTGCAGGGATTTCATACTTGTTGTATGAGAAATCAACATCTCGATAGAGTCGCTTGTGGCCTGAACCCTTATGTCGAGTTGTTACTTTACCATGATGGTTGCGTCCTACTGATCGCTTGAAACCATGAGTAAGTGACTTCTGTGGTTCTGACGCTGTTAAATAGTCTCCATAGTTGATGGAGGTCATATTTCGGCGTGATTTTGTTGTTGGTCGGTATGTTTTCATGGTGTTCGCAGGTATATCGGGTGTCCTGGTCCCTTAGGTTTTTATTATTATACAAACTCGATAGTGTCTCCTTTCTTAAGGAACACATATGCCTTCTTTGCTCCCTTCTTGATCCCCCACTTTCCTCGTACAAAGACCTTCTTTGCAGGTACAGATGAAACTGTCACTTTAACAGGAGTTACATTGTAGAGTCCCTTTACAGCTTCAGCAATAGTTTTCTTTGTTGAATCTGATGATACTTCAAATGTATATACTCCAAGTTCTGACATTACAGAAGCTTTTTCTGTAATTCGAGGTCGCTTAATGATGTGAGAAAGACTTCGTGATCCAACTCGAGTAGCATCAACTGTTGCAACTGCTTTTGTTTCAGCTACGTCTTTCTTTGCTTCTGTTTTCTTTTTTGATCCAAATAATGCCATGTTTGTAGTAATTATTTAGTGAGAGTTTTAAGAGATTCTTCTGGATTAGCAATCACTAGGAATTTATAATTCAATACATGGAGAGGATTGAGATTTCGTACATCTCCTACTTCTACGTTTCCAAAGTTATTGAAACTCTTTTCAGTTGCAACACTCTTTCCAGGAAGGGCGATAAATGCTGCATTTGTTCGCTTCTGTGTAAGTCGCTCGTATCCCTTGATACCACTTAGTGACTTCATAACAGTAAGAGCTTCAGTTGTCTTTGGAGCTGCTAATTCAAGTGAATCAACAAAAAGAATTTCATTGTCCTTAAATTTCTTTGAAAGGATTGCAAAGAGAGCCTTTGCTTTCATCTTTCGATTGATCTTTCGATCAAAGTTCTTATCATTTCGTGGTCCGTGTGCAACACCTCCACCTACCCAGATAGGTGATCGAGTAGAACCGTGTCGTGCGCGACCAAGACCTTTCTGCTGCCAAGGCTTCTTACCTCCTCCTCGTACTTCTGCTCGAGTCTTTGCATGAGCAATAGGATTTCGTGCATTAGACATCATAGATGTCACAACTTGGTGAACTAAGTCAGCATTCCACGGAGTAGAAAAGATATCTTCAGGAAGTGTGAAGTCACCTTTCTCTTCGCCTTTTATGTTGTAAATTTTTGTTTTCATAAATTTTGATTAGAGAAAGATTATCCTCGGATTTCAACAAGAGTACCTCGTCGACCTGGGATTGCTCCTTGAAGTGCAATCAAACCTGCTTCAGCATTGATCTGAGCAATTTTGAGATTCTTAATAGTAACGCGATCAGATCCCATTCGGCCTGCCATTCGCATACCTAGGGGCACACGTCCTCCGTTTCGAGTTCCTCCAGAAATAGATCCTGGCTCTCGTTCAGAGTGCTTCTGACCGTGTGATCGTGGACCTCCACCGAATCCGTGTCGCTTCACTACACCCTGGAAACCTTTACCTTTTGTAACAGCTGAGATAGTAACAACATCACCTTCTTTGAAAGATGCAAGATCAATCTTGTCTCCAACATTAAATGTAGGAGCAGCATCACCCTTAATTCGAAATTCCTTTACGTATCGGAAATTTCCAAGAGTTTTGAAATGTCCTTTCTGAGCTTTGTTGATATTCTTTTCGTGTCGCTCACCAAAACCAACCTGAATAGCCTTATAACCATCAGTTTCTGGTGTCTTCACTTGAGTTACAGTAGCAGGTCCTGTTGAAAGGATTGTTACTGGCTGCACCTTGCCCTCAGTATTGAAGAGCTGTGTCATATTCTGTTTTATTCCTAGAATAAATTTCATGTCGGTTTATTTACAGCTCTCCTTAGATAATCTTAACGTCGATATTGACGCCAGATGGCAAGTTGAGGTTGGTAAGAGATTCAATGATCTTAGCTGAAGGATTGATAATATCAATCAATCGCTTGTGAGTTCGCATTTCAAACTGCTCTCGCGCGTTCTTATATACGAATGCAGATCGGTTCACGGTGTACTTCTTGATTTCTGTAGGAAGTGGAATAGGTCCAACAACCTGAGCATCATAACGAAGTGCTGTATCCATAATTTGTTTTACAGATACATCGAGAATCTTGTATTCGTAGGCTCGTACGCGAATACGTAGTCGCTGAATACCATCTTTCTTAGGTGCTGCTTTTCGGGATGTTTTTTTTGTCGTTGCTTCAGTCATGATGCTTTGTTGTTAATGAACTTCAAGTTTCGATATGAAACTCGAACCTATACTTATGCTACGATCTTTGTTACAACTCCCGCTCCCACAGTCTTTCCTCCTTCTCGGATAGCAAATCGTGTGTTGTTTTCAAGAGCAACTGGTGCTACAAGCTTTACCTTAAAGGTAACTGTATCTCCTGGCATAACCATTTCTACTCCTTCTGCGAGTGTTACTTCTCCAGTAACGTCAGTTGTTCGGATGTAGAACTGTGGCTTGTATCCTGTAAAGAATGGAGTGTGTCGACCTCCTTCTTCTTTCTTCAAGATGTATACTTCTGCTTCGAAGTCTGTATGAGGAACTACAGATCCTGGCTTAGCAAGAACCTGACCTCGAGTGATGTCTTCTTTCTTAAGACCTCGAACGAGAATTCCGGCATTGTCTCCTGCCATACCTTCATTCAACTGCTTGTTGAACATTTCGATACCAGTAACAGTTGTCTTTGCTGTAGGCTTGAGTCCAACGATTTCTACGTCTTCTCCAACCTTAATCATTCCTCGTTCAATTTTTCCAGTAACCACAGTTCCTCGTCCTTCAATAGAGAAGATGTCTTCTACTGGCATAAGGAAAGGCTTTTCTGTGTCTCGAACAGGAACAGGGATGAATTCATCCAAAGTCTTTGTAAGTTCTAGAACTTTCTGTGCCCATTCATCATTAATATCCTTTGCTTCAAGAGCCTTAAGGCCTGAACCTCGGATAATAGGAGTATTTTTGCCGTCGTAATCATTTTTTGTAAGAAGATCTCGGACTTCTTCTTCAACAAGGTCAATAAGATCCTGGTCATCAACCATGTCTACTTTGTTGAGGAACACGATAATCTTAGGTACACCCACCTGGTGAGCAAGAAGAATGTGTTCTCGTGTCTGTGGCATAACTCCGTCAGTTGCTGCTACTACAAGGATAGCACCGTCCATTTGAGCGGCACCAGTAATCATGTTCTTGATGTAGTCGGCGTGACCTGGAGCATCAATGTGAGCGTAATGTCGATTTACTGTTGAGTACTCATTGTGTGAGAGCGCAATAGTAATACCTCGTGCCTTTTCTTCAGGCGCTGAGTCGATATCATTAACGTTCTTCATCTTAACTGTCTGTCCTGAAAGACCGAGCACGTTAAGAATAGCCGCGGTAAGAGTTGTCTTTCCGTGGTCAACGTGTCCGATAGTACCCACGTTAACGTGTGGTTTTGAGCGATCGAATACTTCTGCCATAAAATTATTAAATTAAGTAATAAATGAACTAACTATTAATTCTTTTGCATCCAAACTGTCCAAGATAGATACAAAAAACGACGCAAAAATGCGATAGGTCTCATAGTAGCAGAACAGGAAATAATGTCAAATGAAAAGCTCGTCTTTAAAGACGAGCCTTTCAAACTTTAGATTCTAGCTAAAATTTATCTAAACAAATTATTGAGAGCATTCACAATATTTGCCACTTGTTCGCTGAAACTATAGTCAGCAGCAGTAGTAGTTGAAGTTACAACCTTAAATGTAAGTGCTACCGCGGTTCCAGCTGTGCCCTGAGCGCTTATTTTGCTGTAAGGAGTAGCTATAACAGTGTATGTGCCAGCAATAGGTGTCCAAGGGAGATAATTACCATTGGTATCGCCTTTTAGAGCAAATGGCGCTCCACTCTCTGTATAGGTTGATGACTGTGCACCTGATGTGGTGAATTTAACACTTGCAGTTCCTCCGGCAACATTTGCTCGGATGTTGAGATTTTTTGTAGGAAGTGTTGCAAGATTTAGTGTGACCCCATTGCTGATAGTTTCATACCCAGCGATTACTTGATCTGTATCAGCATTAATCAAACTGTAACCTGTGATAGTAGGAGTTGTAGGTGCTGGAGTTACATTTGATGTTGTAAAAGTAAAATACTCATTACTTTTATCACATTTGAAATTTGCGCAAACTTCAATCTTAAATTTATTTCCTGATGTAATATTATAACCAGGAGGTACAATAGCAACAAAGGTTTGCTGTTCTGTTGTTTCCCCCATGACAGCATTTCCATTAGAGTATCTTAAATCATACTCCTTATTACTTGGTGAATTTGATTCATCAATAAGATTTACAAAGTGTTGAACTCCGGGTATAGGTTTAAACTTGATTGCGAATGATGTATTGCCATTTATACTCTCACCTCCATTTGGTGAAAAAACAGTGACAGAAGATTCTGGCATTGGTCCTGATTTTACAACAGTTACACTATTTGTCTTAAAGTTTTCGAGTCCTGATGTTTGAGTTACCACAGTTCCACCAACAGTAAACTTTGTACTTGTGAGAGAAAAATATCCGGTTGAGATACCAGTCACAGGGATTGCAAAAGGTTGAATTACACCAGTTACCTGAATTGTGTATTCACTTCCTTCAGCGAGAATACTTCCCGTTGCAGCTCCAGTTGCACTCGTCATAGTGACGGTCTTGTTTGTAATTGTGATTGGAGAATATGCTGAAGAATTAAGTTTTAATTCAAAATCAGATGTTGAAGGAATTGCAGCTGATCCTCCTACAGGCTTTACTTTAAATGCAATTGTACCTGTAACTGCACTTGTCTCACCTGTTGATATACTTGTTAATGTTGAAGCAGTTCCAGATACAAAGGTAAGATTTGCCTGTGATCCAGTTGTTGAACTTGTAAAGTTTTGTACATTTCCAGTCACTCCAGCAGTAGGGATCGTAATGATTGTATCACTTAAATATTGTGCTGACGTAACTACACTTTTTGATGTAGCTCCATTTGCTGTAGTAGGAGCAAAATCTGCTTTAATAGTGAATACTCGAGTTGTATCTTTTGCAATTACAATGTTTGATGTAGGGAAATTAAATGTAACGTTTGCTGCTCCTGATCGTGAATCAATAAGAGTATTTCCATCATAGAGATACACAGCAGTTGGAATCTCTCCCGTGAAGCTAACACCTGTAGAAATAAATTTTGTATCAGCATTTACAGCTCGTGCTGCAAACTTCTGCATTTCTACACCTTGTGCGCCATATACTGAATGTACTGTGTGAGTTGTTATTGAAGGAGTACCTGCATCAAGACTTACTGTAATTACACCTGTTGTAGAAGGCACGCAAGGAGCACCTGTAAGAGAATTATACATCGCTCCTGTAGGACATCCCGGTATTGTAGGATTAGTAGGTACTGTTCCAGGAATTTCAAACCACATAGTATTACTTCTTCCGGTCACTGGATGATTGATTGCAATAGAATGACGTCCAGGCGTAAGCTTTGCTCCTACATAATTAAATGAAACAGCTGCTCCTTTATTTCCTAATGAAGGTCGTTTTCCGTAGAGCACTACTCCATCAATTAATACTTGATTTTCGAATCGAGCAAAACGCTGACCGTTGATAGACACAGCATTGTTACCAACATGAACAAAATCAATGTATGGAGAAACTTCTCCAACAATAGTTACTTCATTTGATTTATTTACAGGTGCAGAAAAATAGTCATCGGTACCTGAAGTACTTGCTGGCGCATACACATTAGCAATCTTCGCATAGTATCTTCCCGCAAAAAGCTGCTTCGGATTATATTTTGTAACTTGTGTAAACTCTGCTTGTTGATTTGCTGGAATAGTAAAGATAGTTCTTCCGTACTGGTCTTGAGTCTTTGTAACATTTGCTGGAGGAGTTACCGTTCGACTATATGAATTTGCATTTACCCAATTACCTGTCTTCATAAATATAAGCTGATCTGCAAAACCAGTCTCATATACTTTTCTTTCTTGAGATCCTGAGTTAACAATAATTTTAAAAGTTGCAACTAATGAAGGATCCATTTGTGCACTATTGTATTCAAGTCTAAGCACAGCACTTGGAATTGTGACAAAGCTAGCTACGGGAGCTGGTACATCAACAGTTTGTGCTTGCCCAACATTAAGTGGACCAACAACAAAAGCGCATATGAGAAGGCTAATTCCTATGCGGGATAATAATGCTTTCATAAAAGATATTCTCAACTGATTATGTATAATAGTAAAATCATAGCATCTAATAAGAAACTCAACTATTGAATATGTGGATAAGAAAAATATGGATTATACTTGTGTACCTCTTTGCACTCATTGGTTTTGTACTCGTTGCAGGATATTTCGCCGTTAAATGGCAATGGACAAACTCAAAAAGCATTATTGATCAACAAGATACTTTTTTTAAAACTTCATCTTCTACACCCACATCACAAAATACCCCACAATGGGCGGAAGGTGATGAATGGAAGGTATTTAAAGAAGCAGTTATTCGCGATAAAGAATCTATAAATAAAGCCGCTAAAGCATCAAATACAAGCCCTCGATTGCTTGTAGCAGAGCTCGCCGTAGAGCAGTTACGCCTTTTTCATACAGAACGTGAGATTTTTAAGTCTGTTTTTGCTCCTTTGAAACTTTTGGGTAACCAAAGCCAGTTTTCGTGGGGTGTGATGGGCATTAAACAAGAAACGGCCATACATATAGAGCAAAACCTTAAGAATACACGTTCTCCTTATTATTTAGGGCCATCATATGAAAATCTACTTGATTTTACTGCAACATCTACAGATGACATAAATACAGAGCGTTTTAGCCGTATTATTGATGAAAACAGTAGGTATTATAGCTATCTTTATGCAGCTCTTTATAACAAACAGGTCATTACTCAATGGGAAAAGGCCAACTTTGATATTTCTACTAATCCGGGAATAGTAAGTACCCTTTATAATATAGGCTTTTCGCACTCTAAGCCAAATGCATCTCCTAAAATTGGAGGCGCAGAGCTTGATATCTTAGGTAAAACTTATAGTTTTGGCGGATTAGCCCAAGAATTTTACTATTCAAGCGAATTACACGAGCACTTCCCCGCTCTTTAATACAAAAAACCACCCTTAGCAGACTTGCTTAGAGTGGTTTTTTATTTGTTTACTTAGTTTTTACTATTTTCGAGCTTCGATAATAGTCTTTTCTACGTTTCCTGGCACGATTTCGTAGTTACTAAATTCCATATCTACACTTCCTCGTCCCTTGGTCATTGATCGAACCTGACTTACATATCCGAACATTTCTGAAAGCGGTACTTTAGAAGTAATAACTTTAAGTCCTCCTGGGCGCTCAGTATCTCCTTCAATAAGACCTCGTTTTGCTGAAAGACTTCCAGTAATATCTCCAAAAAATTCTTGTGGAACTGTAACCACTACTTTCATAATAGGCTCCAAAATAACAGGTTTTGCACGCTTTGCACCGTCTTGGAAGGCCTGAGATCCTGCAATCTTGTATGCGAGTTCTGAAGAGTCCACATCGTGGTATGAACCGAATGTAAGTTCACAAGAAACATTTACCATCTTGAATCCTGCGAGAATTCCACGATCCATAGCTTCGTGCACTCCCTTTTCTACTGCAGGAATAAATTCCTGTGGAATAACTCCTCCCTTAATAGAATCGATGAATTCAAAGTCTTCATATCGCTTTACGTTCTTTGGCATCTTAGCACCCTCTACAAGCGGCTCCATTGGCTTAAGAGTGATTCGAACGTGTCCGTACTGACCTTTACCTCCAGACTGTTTGATGTACTTGTGTTCAGCCTCTGAAGTACCAGTAATGGTCTCTCGATATGCCACTTGTGGCTTACCTACGTTTGCTTCTACGCCGAATTCTCGTTTCATTCGATCAACCATGATTTCTAGGTGCAATTCACCCATACCTGAAATAATAGTTTCTCCTGTTTCTGTATTTGAACTGATCTTAAAGGTTGGATCTTCGTCAGAAAGCTTTTTCATAGCTGTACCCATCTTTTCCTGATCTGCCTTTGTTTTAGGCTCGATTCGCTGTGAAACCACAGGTTCTACGAACTTAATAGGGTCAAGAATAATAGGATTTGCTTCATCTGCGAAGGTATGAGAAGTTTTTGCAGTTTTAAGACCTACGGCTGCGGCAATTTCTCCAGCAAACACTTTTTTCACTTCTTCTCGCTTATCTGCTTGAAGTCGTACAATTCGGCCTAAACGCTCTTTATCTCCAGTAGATGCGTTGTAAATATAAGATCCTGCTTCAATTGTTCCTGAATATACTCGGAAGAAGGTAAGCTGACCTACGAATGGATCGTTTTGAAGTTTGAATGCAAGAGCGGCAAAAGGTTCTTCATCTGAGGCGTTTCGGAAGATTTCGGTAGTTCCATCCTTTGGATCAAGACCTCGAACTGGAGGAACATCCTTTGGACCTGGAAGATAATCGACAACTCCGTCGAGTACAAGCTGAACTCCCTTGTTTTTAAGGGCAGATCCAGTAAATACCGGAATAAGCTTTACCTGAAGGCAAGCCTTTCGTAGAACTGCTTTCAATTGATCAATAGGAAAGTCAGTTTTTCCATCAAGGTATGCTGTAAGCATCTCGTCATCTTGTTCTGCAATCTTTTCAACAAGAATAGCTCGATATTTCTCTGCTTCTGCCTTGTAATCCTCAGGAATTTCTTTTTCGATGATCTTAATACCCATATCTCCTTCGAAATAGTAGGCCTTCATTTTGAGAAGGTCGATAACAGCTTCGAAATCTGATTCAGTTCCAATTGGAATTTGAACTCGAACTGCGTTTGGATTGAGTCGATCAATAATAGATTGGAATGATCGATCAAAACTTGCACCCATTCGATCAAGCTTGTTGATGAAACAGATTCGAGGCACATTGTCGTCATCGGCATATCGCCAGTTGGTTTCTGATTGAGGTTCTACACCTGCCACACCGTCAAATACCACTACGGCACCGTCGAGTACTCGCAATGAGCGCTTCACTTCTGCGGTAAAGTCGATATGTCCAGGAGTATCAATAACATTGAAACGATGCTTCTTTGAAACATCATCTCCCATGTATGAAGGATTCCAGAAACAAGTAATAGCAGCGGCGGTAATAGTAATACCTCGCTCTCGTTCCTGTTCCATCCAGTCGGTAACTGTTTCTCCTTCGTGAACTTCACCGATTTTATGGCTCATTCCTGTATAAAACAAGATTCGTTCTGACGTAGTGGTCTTACCTGCGTCGATGTGGGCAATAATACCGAAATTACGTACTCTTTCTAACGGATAGTCTCTTTGCATATAAACTGATTGATAATAAAAATTTTGAGGTGTGGCCTCTTAATAAGTAAGGGTGATTGTAATATAAACAAAGCGAAAAGTCTATATTATATCCTCAGGTTGTCGAATTAAAGTTAGTTCTCGCTTTTTTAATACATCATTAATTGAACCAATTACATATCCAACCAAGAAATATGCAATAGTATTACCTAAAACACCCATAATAATACCCAAAGACGGAAAACCTGTAGCTAAAAGTATTCCCGGAAGAGATATTACTAGTAGAACGAAGCCTGCCATAGAGAAATCACCTAATCCATCTACGTTTTGTACCGTCGCAAAATGAGTGATTATCAGCAATCCAGCAATCATTAAGTACAGAGCTAATGTAATTAATCCAAATTTATAGCGGAATGGTAGGTTTTTCATACCTCAAGTATAACAAAACCCCGAGAAATCGGGGTTTTGTGTGGGGATATCTAAATTTCAGGAGATTACCAAGCAAAGTGGGCGAATGCTTTGTTAGCGTCGGCCATCTTGATAGTGTTTTCACGCTTCTTGATAGCTTCACCTTCATTCTTTGATGCTGCAATGAGTTCATCAGCGAGCTTTTGAGCCATAGGAGCGCCCTTTTTGCCTCGTGCTGCGTCGATAATCCATCGGAGAGCAAGTGCTTGCTTTCGTTCCGGTCGAACTTCTCGAGGAACCTGGTAGTTTGCACCTCCAACTCGTCGTGATCGTACTTCCATTGCTGGTCCTACGTTTCGAAGCGCTTCTTCAAATACGATAAGTGGATCTTCTACCTTAGCCTTTTCCTTAATAACATCAAAAGCTCCGTAGACAATCTTTCGAGCTGCATTCTTCTTACCCATTTCCATTACGCAGTTCACCAATTTAGCAACCTTTTCTGAGTGATAGATAGGATCTGGTGGAAGAATATGCTTCTTTTTAAGTTTTCGTCGCATGATTAATTAATGTTATTTAGTCTTAGGCTTCTTAGTTCCGTATGCTGATCGCTCCTTTCGTCGCTTTTCAACGCCTGCAGTATCGAGAACGCCTCGAACAATAGTGTATCGAATACCAACATCCTTTACCTTTCCTCCTCGAAGTAATACTACTGAGTGTTCCTGAAGGTTGTGTCCTTCTCCTGGAATGTAGGCTGTAACTTCCATTCCGTTGGTAAGTCGTACTCGGGCAATCTTTCGAACCGCTGAGTTAGGCTTCTTAGGAGTCTTTGTTGTTACCTTTGTGCATACACCTCGCTTAAAAGGAGATGGGAAATATACAGGTCGGTTCTTAATCGTGTTGAAAGAACGTTGTAATGCAATAGCTTTTGGCTTTCGCACAACCTTCTGTCGGTTTCGTTTGATGAGTTGATTTACTGTTGGCATATTTATTAAAAATGTAGACAGTACTGTACTACAGGCGATTTAAAAAAGCAAGCAAACTGCTTTAAAATACGCCTACAGATTCAATCCTGTTAACACCTGTGTTAGGTAAAGTATAGCAGATCCAAGGATATTTCCAAATGTAGGGACAAGAATCAGTATAAGGATCAAAATCATTGAATATTGTTCAAGCTGTCGGCGGATATGCATCCATTTAAATGGTAGAAATGCAAAAAGCACCTTTGAGCCATCAAGTGGTGGAATGGGAATCATATTAAACAGCGCCAAACCAAGGTTCACAATGATAATTTGTTGAGCAAGACTCATAAATACTATATTGCCAATCTCTAATCGTATAAAGACTACAAAAAACAATGCTATGAGAATATTAGATAATGGCCCAGCTAGAGCCACAAAAAGCTCTCCCCATCGCTGATTCCTGAGGTTATAAGGGTTATAAGGTACCGGTTTTGCCCAACCAAAAGGAAACCCTGCAATACTAGTAACAATTGGAACAAGCACAGAACCTATCGGATCTAAGTGTTTTAATGGATTTAACGTAAGTCGACCTTCGTATTTTGCTGTGGGATCTCCCTGCACATCAGCAGCATAGCCGTGAGCTACTTCGTGAATGACAACCGACATTAAAACGATAATGATGTAAATAATGATTAATTCCATTGCTCTGTCTTGCGTTATTTATAACCTCATGATACTATCATTTGCACTAACTTACCACATATATGGCAAAGACTTGTCCCGTAATGAAAATAGGATCTCGAATGGGTGGAGGATACTCTAACCGAACTCGAGCAACTCAGTACAATCCAACTGGAAAAGTACGAAAGTACCCAAACCTTCAAAAGAAGAAGATCTTTATTCCTGAAATGAATAAACACATCATCTTGACCCTTTCAACTAAAGCAATCAAGACGATCAACAAGAACGGAGCATACGCAACACTTAAGAAAGCAGGAGTATTATAGAAGAAACAAAAAATCCCCTCTCCGGGGATTTTTTGTTGGCTAAATTATTGTGAATATCTATCTTTATCTCGTGTAATAACTTTATCAAAGCTTTTCCGAATAGCAGTATCTAAATTAATGTTATGACTATTTGCATAGCAAATTAGTGTATAGATAATATCACCCAACTCTTCTTCGACATCTTGCTCTAGCTCAGTAGCCTTTTTCTTTTTGGGACCATACGTGTGATTTACTAATCGAGCGAATTCACCTCCTTCTTCAAAGAGCCGCGCTAATATCTCATGTGGCTTCCAGTAGTCCCACTTATTATCTTTAAACCATTGATCAAGTTCTTGTTGATAGCGTTCCATTCCATAACTATACGCTCATCTTTTTATTTCTCAAATGATGTCGCAACGTTTATTCCATCAAGTTTTAAGGTAATCATTCCATGCTCATAAGTACCGAAAACAGGCACACCGAGTTTTTTAAAAACATCAGTTGTCTCAGAATGCGGATGTCCGTACCTATTTTTCTCTCCTGCTGAAATTATTGCGAACCTAGGATTAATAGCCTCTACAAATTTCTCTGATGACGATGTCTTAGAACCATGGTGACCGACTTTAAGCACATCGCTTTTTAAATCATGTGGATTTAAACTTACTAAATATTCTTCAGAACTTTTTGGAGCATCACCAGTGAACATAATTTCATTATTTTTATACACTAATTTTGCAAGGACTGACCCATCATTAGTTGTCTCTTTTGAGACATCTTTATCTGGATACAAAATGTGAAGATCTGCTCCTCCTCCCAAATGGATAATCATATTTCTTTTCAGGAGTGTGGTTGAAGCATGTTCATGTGCGACTTCTTCTTTAAAAACTTTATATGTTTGTGAGGGTGAATATGTTCCTGGCTCTGCAACATATTTCACATCATATCCTTTTAGTACATCGATGAATCCTGCATAGTGATCGGTGTCAGGATTGGTTACTAAAAGCATATCGAGTGACCGATCATAAAATGGAATTACTTTTCTTAATTCTCCAAGCACTGCATGAGGTGGTCCACCATCAATCATAATTTGATTACCTGTTGGCGACTGGATGTAGATTGCATCACCCTGTCCAATATTTAAAAACGATACTGTCACCTCTCCAGAATTTCTTTCACACAGATAGACATACCAAATAAAAATATTTGAAAGTAATAAAAGGCTTACAAAAATTATTCTTGAGTATTCTTTTAATGTATTCACTCACTAAGTATAAAAAATGGAGATGAAGAAAAAATAAAAAAGCTCACGCCTAGGCGTGAGAGTTTGTGGTCTGAGACCAAGTTGTCGACTCTTCTATCAACCTACCGTTCGCATCGAAGAGTCCGATAATTGCGAGCGGTCCCTGCGTTGATGGCGTGGTCACAAGTTCGTGAACTTCACGGCCATCCTCGAGTTTATAGGTGAAGAGATCTTCTTTTCCTTCACCGCAAACATCGAAGCTGCCGTGTCGCTCGCGTTTGGTTGCACTCGCTAGGAGTGCCAATGACCAGGCATTGAGCCGAAATGAACGGTCGTCGGTATGTGGTAGAGACATCCTATCTCCCAAGAACGTGAAGTGATTCCCCTCTGTGCGAGGATATCACATTTTTTAAAAAATAAAAGTGAAAGTATTCTTTCTTGTGAGAGTCTGTTAGGATATACCCATTACCAATTAGCTCACGCACATGAATCAGTACCAAGAACAAAAATTCAGTATCGGTGAATTGAAAGGAATCTCAGCAAAAAACATTGAGGAGCATTTGAAGCTCTACGCAGGGTATGTAAAACATGCAAACCTCATCCTTACCAAGATTGGTGAATACATGAGTGACTCAGAAAAAAATGCCTATGTCCTCAGTGAACTCCAGCGACGTTTTAGTTTCGAGTTCAATGGACTTCGAAATCACGAATATTATTTTAAGTCTCTTGAAGGAGGAGCAAAACCTCTACCTCAAGGATCACTCCTAAAATCTCAGATCGAGAAACAAGCTCCCTCATTTGATGCATGGCTTGTCGGCTTTAAGGCAATTGCTATGACAAGAGGAATCGGTTGGGCAATGTTGTACTGGGATCCTCACATGCAGCAGCTCACACACGCATGGGTTGATGAGCAGCACCTTGGTCAGCTCAATGGCCTTCCCCTCGTACTCGGCCTCGATATGTGGGAACACTCTTTCTATCTAGACTATCAAACAGCAAAAGCAAAATATGTTGATGCGTTTTTCGAAAATCTTAATTGGGAAATTATTGAAGAAAACTTTAAGAAGGCATCACAAGCCTAAACAAGTTACACAACTGCTGTGTAACCAAACAGATGCTCCTCATGATGAGGGGCGTCTGTTTTTTTATGTCACACGGCACTTAGCACCCCCTCCCCCGACATTTTGTATTTTTATGGATAGTTGTGAGTACCGTTACACATCACTTTATGTTTTCTTTATCAAAAGTTTATTTTGTTTATATTAGCCATCTATTTATTTTTCACCTCTCCCCCGACCAATTTTTTTTGTGAAGAAAAACATTGATTAGTATGTTTCATCCCGAGCTACATTTTCGTAAAACTTTTTTATGATCACTGCGTAACAACCATATGACACTACTAGTAACCACAAAGGGAAGAATGGAAGAGTAACGGATGCAAACGGAAGTGCCGCAAATATGTGCACTGTTGTGAGAGTGTATCTTAAAAAGACAAATGCGAGATACCCAAGTAACGTTGCGAGTAACGGAACAAACATACCCACCATACCTGTTATGAAACATACGAGCATAGTAAGTGGAATAACTAACGTAAGCAGAACATTTGCAGGTAATGAAACTACGCTAAACACTCCTGATGTATACAGAAGAAACGGTGTAACAAATAATTGAGCTGCAATTGTGGCAGTACTGATTTCTCGCAATTTATAACGTTCTGTAACCCAATGCATGTGTTTCTCAACAATTGGTGAAACATAGATGAGCCCGATAGTAGCAAGAAACGATAATTGAAATGATGGATCGAATACGAGAAGCATCGGGTTTACTACAACCATGCCGCATCCAGTAATACACAGTGCCCGAGTGACTGTGTAACGTCGATGAAAAAGTTTTGAGAATACTACTAAGATTGCCATCACTGCACCTCGCACCACGGTAGCAGATGCTCCCGCCATAATGGTGAATAACACGATTCCAAGAATCCCAAGTGAAGAAGCAATAATAAAAGGTAGTGAAGCACAGATGATCATAATTCCTTCGGCAACGATCGTCATGTTGTATCCAGAAAGTACAACTACTTGAAGTGTTCCGGATTTTTGAAAATCTTCTTCCACTGACTTTGGTAGTGCTCGTTTGCCTGCGATGGTGATTCCTGCTCCAAGTCGCGATTCGGGAAATGGTATTGCTTGGTCAATCGAATGTATATATTTTTTCTTGAGTGCTAGTAGCCAACTGGCAACAGCATTTCCATTATCATGAGAAATAATTTCCACCTGACTTTGAGGCATGATGTAAAATATTTTATCTTTTGCTAAAAAAGAAATGTAGTTAAATTCTCTGCCTGTATCTCCTTCAAAATTTTCAGGCTCTTGAAGCACCCCCTTAATCTGAACTTCGTCACCATATGCGACACGTGAGTATGGAAAATCTGAAACAAGAATCTTTGTCGGCTTTATCAGTTTTTCTTGACCCAATTCTCGTAACTCTAAAATAAGTCTAACTGATGTGCTTCTCTCTTCTGGATCACTCACAACTACTCCCTTCCCTTCTATTTTCTGTTCAACAAAACTTTTCAAAACAGCATCACCACTGTCATGTTCAAAAATGTTGTACCGAACTATTCCAATACACGCACTCATCACCAACGCAATGATGAGCGACGTGTGCGAATAAACTTTTACATTTCGTCGTTCGTGAATTTGATGCGTAAAATACATCCATATCAAAATTAATATAGATATGCCGACCGAAATAAAACACACACCATTCTCTATGCGAACAAACGAACGAATGAGTACACCAGAGATGAATCCAAAAATTACTGGAAGCAATAACGAGTGCCTCATACGAAAAACTTTATCTCTTTCGAGATAAAGTTTTCTTAAAGAAATTATTTAGATTTTCTAAACGAGGCAATTATAGTTTCCTCATCTTCACGTGAAAGTGCTTTTTTAAATTTTGCTGGTTTACCTTTTACTCGAGCTTCACATTCTGCCCATGTGCGATGAGTTTTGATTTCTCCATTTATCATGCTGATGTATGAATATGCTTTTGCATTTGAATGCGCGCGTTTAAAATCTTTTACTTGTTTCACTACTCTGTTTGGAGTAATAGTAAAAATATCTACCTTGTAATCACCTGCCGCTCCATTGAATAATTTAATTTCTTTTTCAAATGTATATGCTGTTGCGATTTCATCTACTCGTTCATTTCCAGGCACTCCACTATGTCCTGAAACATGTCGCCAGGTTGTCGTGCTATGTGAACTTCTACTCTTTTCTAGATTAAAAAGTTCTTGCCATAAATCTTTGTTGATGACTTCAGTTTTAGTTGCAGTCCGCCAATTATTCTTAACCCAGCCATGCACCCATTTTGTAATTCCTTGAATCACATAACTCGAGTCGGTATGGATTACTGCTGGTGATTGAAAATTTTTTACATGCTTCAAAGCTTGAATAGCGGCTTGAAGTTCCATTCGATTATTTGTTGAGTGACTTTCTCGTCCTCCTAATTCTCTAACATTTGCATCAGGTGTTGCAACAATTGCTCCCCATCCCCCAGGACCTGGATTACCTGATGAACTGCCGTCGGTATAAATAATTATTTCTTTCGTATTCATAATTGAAGATAGTATAGCATCAATAAAAAAAGAGAGCTGTTAGCCCCCTTGCTTTGCTGGTTTCTTGTTCTCTGCGAGCTCCACGATTCGCGCAGCGATCTCACCGAACGCCCGCTGCTGTGTCGGGTTGAAAGGTGCCCTCAAGACATGCGTCTCTTGGGCAACCTTCGACTTGCACATCAGCTGTGTGGGCTTACCCCATCTCTGCAAGTAGCCCTGCCCGGTAAGCCCGTTTACGATCTCGGTCATCCGCCGCGAGCTGGTCTGCTCCGGACCGATCCGAAACGGAATGAACATCGAACCACTGTACTTTCCGGCTGCCTCGCCAAGAACCTTCAGGAGACTTACCTCCGTGAATATTGCACTAGGAACGAGGTATGTGAGAATCCCGAGCACGAGCTTCCGATCGTCGATGCCAGTGGGAACCCTTCCGACATCAATCGCACTAAGAACAGTTGCCATGCGGTCTCTCCGGTTGGAACTTCTGAACCTCGACAACTATACCTAATAGAAATATTTGAGCAACTAGATTAGATCTACAATTCTCATCCGTAATTCTGTTTTTCCTCCGAACATAGACTTTTCAAGTGTAGCCACGAGATCGATATTCTTCCCTTCTTTGGGAGTATTTGCAAAATCTTCAGGTTTCATGAAAAAGCCAATAGATTTAATTATTTTATTATTTGAATTTTTGAACGAAAGCTCAAGATGTTCTTGATGTTTCCCAAACATCTTTACCCCAGAAATAGTAACTTTGGGAAACAAAAAAGTGGGCTTTGGATTACCCATTCCAAAGGGTGCTAATTTTTCTATATGATTATACAGCTGCCATGTTACCTCATCGAGGGTAAGTACAGCATCAAGCATTTCTGGTTCTGGTTCAAGCTTGGCCGTATTCATTGCCGCAAACGAGCTAACTAATGCTTCTTCTAAATGATGAATCTTTTCATGATCCACTGAAAAACCTCCCGACATTTTGTGCCCTCCACAATCAATAAATGCATGGCGTGCACCAGCCATAATTTGTGTGAGATCTGAAACCCCATCAGATCGGCATGATCCTTTAATATGAACTCCTTCCTCTCTTCCCCAC
This sequence comes from Patescibacteria group bacterium, assembly GCA_040387855.1. Classification (NCBI taxonomy): domain Bacteria; species Patescibacteria group bacterium. Next base: position 102,620 of record JAZKCY010000001.1, on the reverse strand, counting down.
AAAAAGACCGGTTTATTATGTTCTTCGGCAATAGTATTTGCAGCCAATCCTAAAATTGCAGGCCGCCATGCAGGGTTTCCCAAAACAATCACTCTCTGATTTCTAAAATGTTCTTCTCGTTCCAGCATGACCTTTTTTACTTCTTTTACCAACGTAGCAACTAGTGTTTTTCGTTCTTTATTTATTTCATCGAGATGCTTAGCAAAACCATGTGCTGTAGGTTCATCAGTTTCAGAAAGCAGCATAAACGCATCTTTAGGAATTCCCATGCGAGATGCAGCATTAATACGTGGTGTTATCATAAAGCCCACATCATCTTCTGTAATATATGCCTGATTCATCTTCATGATAGAAAGAAGCTTAATCAAACCTGGCCTGCGGGACTTTCTCAAAACTTTTAGGCCATAATATGCAAGTACTCTGTTTTCACCATGAAGTGGCACCATATCTGAAAGCGTTGCCAATCCTGCCATATCCAAAAACCATTTCTCAGCTCCCTCTTTTAGATCAAAACGCTTTTTCTTCAAAACTGCCTGGACTAATTTAAACGCCACACCAGAACCACACAGATAATCAAAAGGGTATTCACAATCTTTCTGTTTTGCATTTACTATTGCATACGCAGGAGGAAGCTCGGGCCCAGCTTCATGATGATCAGTAATAATCACATCTATTCCAAAGCTATTTGCACTTTTTACTTCATCAACATCCACGATCCCACAATCTAATGTAATCATGAGATTAACGCCCTGTTCTTTAAATTTATCAACTGCTTCTAAGTGAAGTCCAAAACCTTCAGTATGACGATGTGGAATATAAACTTCAAAATTTGTAAAACCTATAGCCTTAAAAAAGTCATGCATAATAACTGCAGCAGGAATTCCATCAGCATCATAGTCACTATAGATAAGTACCTTTTCGTTGTTCTCTATCGCCCGTAAAATTCGTTCTACCGCTTTATCCATATCTTTATGAAGATATGGATCATGCACTCCAGTCTCAAAATTTGGATTTAAAAATGTATGTGCAGCTTCAGGAGTTGTAACATCTCTATAATAGAGTAATTTTCGTATGAGTTCTGGATATGCTAGAAGAGCTTGATCAATGTCTCTAGGAATGTCATTACGTACTACATACTTTTTCATCCAGGCATTTTAGCATTATAATGATACCCATGGACACTTGTATTTTTTGTAAAATCATTCGTGGTGAAATACCGTCTCATAAAGTATATGAAGATGATCAGTTTTTTGCCTTTTTAGATATTCACCCTCAATCTGCTGGTCATGTTCAAGTAATTCCTAAAGATCATTACCGATGGGTGTGGGATGTGCCAAACGCGGGAGCATACTTTGAAGTAGCACAAAAGATTGCTGTGGCTCAGAAGAAGGCTTTTGGGGTAGAAGCAGTATGGAGCAAGATTATGGGAGATGAAGTGCCCCATGCTCATATTTGGGTCTTCCCGAGTGTTCCTGAAATGAAAGGCAAAGGTGATGCTCAAGCATTTGAAGAAAATGCAGAAAAGATTAAAAAAGCACTCTAGTGAGAGTGCTTTTTGCTATATTATTTTAAGGCTTGAAGTCCGGGAAGTGTCCCCGCTCCTAGAAAGTCGAGCATCGCTCCTCCTCCCGTTGAGACAAAACTAAATTTATCTTCTATTTTAAGATCCATAATTGCAGCAAGAGTATCTCCTCCTCCCACCACGGTTAATGCATCACTTTCAGAAATCATTCGAGCCAAACGTAGCGTTGGTTCTTTGTACCCCTTCTCATAATTTCCAAGTGGTCCGTTCCATAAGATACACTTCGCCGCTTTAATTTTTTCCTGAAGCTGCACCAAGGTCATTTCACCAACATCAAGCATTGCTTCATTATCAGACAGCTCATTTGGTTGTTTTTCTGCAGTACCTGTTTCAGATACGGCAACAACATCAGCAGGAAGCATGATCTTTTGATCTACTGCATATCCTGAAAGATTAATGTCAGATTTTGATACTAATGAAGTTCCCACATTAAAGCCTTTTGCTTTGAATAAATCGTTTGCTAGTGCTCCACCAATAAATATTGTATCGGCAATTGGTAAAAACTTTTCTACCAAAGGAAGCTTAGTATCAAATTTTGCACCTCCTAAGATAAACAAAAATGGATGTGGTGGATTGAAACACTTAGTAAGATTCTCTACTTCTTCTTCAAACTGAAAGCCAAGATACCCTGGAAGAAATGCAGGAACACCAACAACAGACGCATGCTTTCGGTGAGATACAGAGAATGCATCATTTACATATAATTCCCCAATAGATGCAAGCTTTTCTACAAAGTCTGGATCATTTTTTTTCTCACCATCATACAATCGAAGGTTTTCAAATAATATTATTCGTCCTTCAGGAAGAGCTGCAAGCTTATCCTTTCCCTCTTCTACACAATCTTCACAAAATTCTACTGGATGTGTCTTTTTAAGTACTTCATATACTGGTTTTAATGAATCACTTTCTCCTTCGATATGAGCAATAATTCCAATACGTGCCCCACCTTTCACCAAAAAATCTAATGTGGGAATAGCCTTTCTGATTCTGAAATCATCAACTACAGCGCCATTTTGTACCGGGACATTAAAATCAAATCGTACAAGTATTCTTTTTCCCTTAATATCACCAATGTCCTTAAGTGTTTTATATTCCATATATTAGATAGAGTTAGCAATAGCGAGAATCTCTCCAAAACTCTTTGGATCAAGTCCTTGTCGTCCCACAAGCAAACCATCCACTTCTCCATCCTTCATAATGCCCAATGCGTTTCCAGGTTCCACTGCACCTCCGTAAAGTAGTGGAACTGATACTGACTTTGTTACATACAACTCAATCAATGTCTTCTTTATAAAAATACTCATTTGGTGAATATCATGAGCGTCCATTGCCGTTGCAGCACCAATCGCCCATACAGGTTCATATGCAATAACTATTTTTGAAAGATTTGCCTTTGAAACTCCATTAAGCGCCTGATGTATCTGATCTTTAATAACACTTAAATATTTACCTTCATCATCTCGAGTTGTTTCACCAATACAAATAATAGGAGTAATTTTTGAGGCAAGAGCTACAAGAACTTTTTTATTTACCGCTTCGTCTGTTTCACCCATCTTTCGTCGTTCTGAGTGACCGATAATAGTATGAGTTACTCCCAAACCAGCAAGCATTGGAGCAGCTACTTCACCAGTATAAGATCCTTTTTGTTCTGTTGAGATATTTTGCGCGCCAATAGCAACTATTCCCTTTCCATTCTTAGAAAGGACATATTGAGTGTATACAAATGGCGGGCAAACGACGGTAGTTACATTTGATAATTTCTTTGTCGCTCCAACCGTTCCTTTAATAATCGCTTCAACATCTTTAAGAGTCGCAGGATTCATTTTCCAATTAGCGACAATAATCTTTTTTGAATTTTTCTTGCTCTTTGTCATTTGAGCATTGTACCAGGTTTACTGTATTTCTTTCCAGCTCGATATATTCCAGCCACCAGATGGGCCACTTGTAAAGCTCATATCAGCAAGTCCTGTTTCGTACGTTACGGTTGCACCTCCGTTTATAACGATCTTTTCAGCAACAAGAGATTTAGCACCTCCTCCACCGGTCATACTCAATGTTCCCCATTGTGCATTTAAAACTACAGCTCCAGCACCTCCACCAAGATCTACCGCATTATGTGTTCCACAATATGAAGCCGCCGGGCAAATACTTGTAGTTACCAACAAAGGGAAACTTCCTGTTGTTCCAGAACCTGCAAAATTTCCTCCACCATCAAGATCTATATAACCATCAGTTACTACTACCCCACTACTTGATCCGTAAGTTGAAGCAAGGCTTACAGAAGCTCCACTTGAAACAGTAATATTTCCGACTACCCACGTTGTCCCTTTAATTACGTGTCCAGTTGACCCAATAGTAAAGTTTCCCCCAACTTTCATAGGGCCAGCTTTCAATGTTCCTCCAGAGGTCACTGTTACACTTCCATCTACAATCACACCTGTTAAATCAGCTGTCCCTCCTCCGTTAATAAGCAAATTGCCGGTAACTCGCTTTAGTGTAGTTGTTGTAGTACCTGCCGATCCAATTGTAAGATTACCTGAGTATGTCCATCCTGTACCAACATCTATAGATTGCTCTTTCCAATCAGCAATATTTGCATCAGATATTGGAAATGTAGAAGGAGATGGATCGGGCTTCGAGGTATTACATGTTTTATTATTATATGTTCCAGTCTGGCAATAAAGGGCTCCTGTTACAGATGCTCCCTGCACAGTATTTGCCCAAGCTTCTCCACCAATTGTAACTCCTCCTGCATAAGTATCTCCTCCAATTACTGAATTAAGTCCTCCAAGGTACATTTTAAAATAGATATCTAAGCCAGATGGAGTGGTAGTTGTCCAACTTGTCCCATAACGACCGATTTTTGCTTCTTTCCCTGATCCATATGAAGAATTCGCACCAATACTATAATAGTTACTTGCGTTTTGTGTACTATTATCTAGAACCAACCAATACGTTTGTGTTGGATCTAGTACTGGATTTGAAGGGAAACTTACTTCTGCCCATCCAAATGAAGTAGTTACTTGTGAAGCTGCGAGCGTACCGTTTGAGGTAAGCATATTTGAAGTACTTGGTGAACCACTGCTGTCAGTTACAATTCTCACGGTGGCATCAGACGGTGTTCCTACTTTTTTAATATATAACTGTATTTTATTTAACGGTGAAGAGGTTGATACAGTAAAACTCTGAGCAATATCTTGAGAAGCTGTAACATTTCTAAAAGAAATACAGTTTGAAGTAGTACAGGTTGCTATTGTTGATGGAGAATCATTTGTTTGATCTGCATTTAAGGCAGCACTATTTGCAGCAATTGCAGAACCAGTAATATTTACACTTCCAGTTGCAAGAATAGATCCATTAGCTTGAACGTTTCCATTTATTCTGGCGCCTCCACTCATCACATATCCCCCTACTCCTGCTTGGATACCATAATTAAATGATGCTCCTTCGCCGGTAATGAGCTGTGCCTGCATCTTTCTAACTATTCCACCTCTATTTGCTGTAGTCTCAATAATTCTTCCATTTGATGTTGTCGTAAGCGCAATAGTTGTAGTGTAGCCATTTACAACAACAGTGTCACCAGACACAAGACTCTTATTTGTTTGAACACGATAAAACGCATCCTCAAGTGCACCTTCTGCAAGATAGAAACTTTCTTTTGATCGGACAGTATCTTGAGCAATTTTTACTTGCTTTAATATTGGTGTAGCGATTCCTAATACTATCGTAGAAGATATGACCAAGAAAAAGATAACTGCTGTAAGCATTGCAAACCCAGCATGTGATGAATGAAGCTTTATCATGATCCTTTCAAAATAATTGTTGAATGATATGTCTTTGATTTGGTCACATTCCCTTTTGTTGCCTGTAATGTCATATCGATTTTTACGGCGTCGGTAGAGCTGCTTGTAAGCTTCCTAAATATCAATGAAGTTACCGTTACATCAGAACCGGTGAGCGGCCCATAATAGGCATTATTCACATCCATCTTTACACTATTTGCTGATATATAAAATCTTGTAGTTGTAGAAACGCTATTTTGAGTTTGCGTAATTGAAAGCACACCAGGCGAACTTCCCATAGTACTTAAGCCATCATTTACTTGTGTTCCTGCTCGAATATCACGAGTCATTCGTTCCATTGCAGTAATGGCAGAACGCTCAAGTACTCGCAATGCCGAAACTTGTCGATATGAGGCACTAAAAGAGACAAGCACACTCACTATTATTATGAATATTCCCGATAAAATACTTATGTAAATAAGCATTTCTATAAGTGAGAATCCTGTACTTGTTTTTTTATGAAATAAATTATGCATTAATTGCTATAAATATCGGCTATATACGTTGTCATGCTTTTTGTTGTCGTTGCCTTTCCTTCTCGATATGAGAGATTTACGGTAATTTTTTTTGTATCAGCATCATACGTACCAGTGGTTGCAATTCGGCCGTTACTATCTCGAACAACATCTGTTATTGCGAATGTTCTTAAAAATTCAGCATCAATATATTGCATAGTGGTAGTTGCCTTCCAGTATGCAGCTGATGTATCCCATGCAAGATAATAGGTTGTAGTTGTGGAAAGCGGTTGAACATTTGTTGTCCAACTTTTATCACGAAGATATGTAACTGCTTCTAAACCTTCTTCTGCAAGATATGCGGCTTGTACATTCCTTTGATGTGCAAGCGCATATGAGATATACATACCAAACGCAGAGATAAGTGAGAGTATTCCTGTCACGATAATTGCAGAACCGATTACAATTTCGATTAGACCCATTCCACGGTTACGAAAATGACGCTGCATGTTAATTAGATTCAACTAATCCTGTTGCATATATTGTAACAGTTTTTGGACTAGAAGTAGCTGGGGACAAAAGTGTGATTGTCCCTGTATGAGATGCTTCTCCACTCAAACGAGAAAATACAATACTAGTACTACTACTAGTAAGACCTATGTTTGAAATTGAAACTTGTGGATTGAATGTATATACATTATTTGATGAACTTACTGCTGAGTAAGTAGTTCCTGTAAATAGAGTAATTGAGCTTGTTGCAAAATATACTCCGTACTGACTCGCATTATGTGAAGCGAGTGTCTGACTTCGAGCCTGACGCAACATATCCACTACAACCTGAGTATCTTTTTCAAGTGCCTCTTTTCGATTAAAACTACTAAGGCCAGTGATAATAATTGATGTAAGAATACTAATTATCGCAAGAACTATAATGAGTTCTATGAGTGAGAAACCTTTTTTGTTTTTATTAAAGATTGTTTCCAAGTGAGTAAATTGGACTCATCATCGTAATGGCAAAAAATCCCACTACAAGACCGATAAATACCATGAGAAACGGCTCAATGATCGATGACATATCTTTTGTCTTTTGATCTACTTCTGATTCATAAAAATTGGCTACACCCAAAAGCATAGGAGCTAGCTGACCCGTCTCTTCCCCTACTGATATCATCTCACCAACGAACGATGGATACAAATCCTCACGGCCATTAAAGACATGGGCAATTGTTTCTCCTTTTTGAATTTTTTCTTCTACGATACCTAATACTTCTTTATAATATGAGTTTTGCAACACATCAGCAGTGATTCGAGTTGCGACAACAACATCTACACCTGCTGTAAGTAACGATGATAATGTACGAGCAGTTCGCGCTGCATTTACTTGTTTTACAATCACACCAATGACTGGAATTCGTAAAAAAGCCCAGTCTAAAAATCGCTTTCCTTTAACACTCTTAAGCATCATATAAACTGCTGATGCCACAATGATAAATAATCCTGCAACAATAAAATAATGGTCTTTCAAAAAATCACTGGCAGCAATAACCATTTTTGTTGAAGCTGGCAATTCGGCATTCATTTCTTTAAATGTTGCTGAGAGTGTTGGCACAACATACGTAAGCATGAACACTCCAATACCTCCAACCGCAACAAGAATTACCGCTGGATACATGAGAGCACCTCGAATCTTTTGAGTGAGTTTGTACGAACTTTCCATCTGATTTGAAATCATTCGTAATGCTTGAGCTAAAGATCCTGACTCTTCCCCGGCTCGCACCATTGATGTCATCAAATTATTAAAGACCCCAGGATAATCTTTCATACTTTCACTCAGTGTACGCCCCTGACTAATGCTCTTTGTTATAGAGGCAATAATATCTTTAAACTTTTTCTGTCGAGTCTGTTTTTCGATGACATTTAATGCACGTGCCATTGATAGACCTGCTTCAATCATAGATCCTAAATTTCGAGCAAAAGTTATTTTATCTCGAGTTTTAACTTTGCGTGAGATAAATGGAATACTAAATCCTGCTTTTTTTTGTGAATCATTCACTTCTTCTGCGGCGACAAGGGTTTCTCCCTTCTCTCGAATAATTGCATATAAAGCAGCTTGATCAGAAGCCTGAACGGTTTCTTCAAGATGCTCGCCTGTTGCATTAATTATTCGTACTTTAAATGTTGCCATATTATTCACTAACTACACGGAAGACTTCTTCAATTGTCGTACTTCCAAGCACAGCTTGAAAAATCCCGTCTTCAATCATCGTAATCATCCCTTCCTTCTGTGCTTGTGCCTGAATGTCTTGTGCCGTTTTACCTTGCAAAATAAGTTCACGAATAGTATTTGTAATCTTTAAAACTTCGTGAATACCTATTCGGCCTTTAAAGCTTTCTTCCGGATCTGTGCCAGGTTTTGGTCGATAGAAAGGCACAGTATTCCATGTAGCTTTTGCATCAACAACTTTTTCTTCTTTAAGAACATTCAACACATTATCCATATTGATAATAGTTTGTAGTCGTTCTAATTCTGCTGGAGATAAGAAGTATTGTTCTTTTTCTCCAACTAATTTTCGAATAAGTCGCTGGCCAATAACTACACTCACAGTTGAAACGATAAGAAACGGTTCAACCTTCATATCCATTAATCGCGGAATAGCACCAGCTGCAGAGTTGGTGTGAAGGGTTGAAAGCACCAAGTGACCTGTAAGAGCAGCATTGATAGCCAAAGATGCTGTTTCATTATCTCGAATTTCTCCCACCATAATGATATCCGGGTCTTGTCGCACAAGAGATCGAAGTCCTGAAGAAAATGTAAATCCAATTTCAGGTTTTACCTGTGTTTGATTTACGCGTTTCATTTGATATTCAATAGGATCTTCTATAGTTGAAATATTTACATCTGGCGTATTCAAAATATCAAGCACGGTATATAGAGAGGTGGTTTTTCCAGATCCTGTTGGCCCAGTTGTTAAAATCATTCCACTGGCAAGTTGCGTTGCTGCATGAATTTGCTCAAGCCCTCGTCCGTGAAAACCTAAGACTTCAAGCGTAAAACCTGATACATTTTCTCGAAGTAATCGCATTACAGTCTTTTCTCCGTAATACACAGGAAGCATTGAAACTCGAAAAGATACTTTTTCGTTATTTACCTCAACTTTAAAACGTCCGTCTTGAGGCAAACGCTTTTCATCGAGCTTTAGATTTGATAGCACCTTCAAACGAGCCGTGATCGAGGCTCCAGCACTTTTAGGCAATACCATGGCATCTCTAAGCATTCCGTCGATTCGATATCGCACAATAACCTCTGTCTCTTGAGGCTCAATATGAATATCAGATGCATTTTGTAAAATCGCATGCTTTAAAAGTGTGTCTACTACTCGAACTACGGGTAGATCTTCAGCAATTTTCTTTAAATCGCTTTCACTTTGATTACCATCAGCTGATTTTTCAGCAATTGTTTTGAGTGTTCCTGCTTCTTTTTGAATAATATCTCCGAATTCAGCTTTAAGGGTCTTTTGATACTGCAAAAGAGCCGATTTCATTGACTCATTATCAGTAAGTCGAGGCAAAATGCGTAGTCGCGTCTTCTTTTTAATAAAGTCGATAGCAGAAAGATCTTCAGTATCAAGCATGGCAACCTCCATCGTATCCTCAGTCGCTTTAAAGGCTACAACATTGTGAGTTCGGGCAATCGGCTCAGGAATCATTGAAAGAACCTCAAAATTGAGCTTTTGTCCTTTAAGGTCAACGAATGGAATACCCAAAACATAAGCCTGCATCCGGCGTAATTCGTCATCTGTGACTTTTCCTTGAGCCACAAGAACATGTCCAACTGAAGCATTTGTCTTCTTAGCTTCAGCTTTAGCAGCTTCAATATCCGTTCGGGATACTAATCCAGAATCTAAGATGAATTCTAATAATTGTCCGTCTTCAATGTGCATAGAAATAGGCGTATGATAAGTATATCAGAGCTTGCTGTAATTAAGGGTGTGTATAACATCTATATATAGAGTATTGCGGATATTATTTGACAAATAGCTTCAAAAGCCATATTATATTCATATTCTAGTTCGCCTCACGGCGGACTCGTTTTGTTAAAGGGCTACAACTTAATAGAGAAATAATTATAAAAATATGTTCGATTTAAAGGTAATTCACTCAGTTTTAGACCAGCTTGAAGAAGAGCGAGGTATTCCACGTGAGAAAATCATAGAAGCTATCGAAGCTGCGCTTGCTACTGCATACCGAAAGGATTATGGTAAAAAAGGCCAGATTGTTCGGGCTAAATTCGATTTAAACACTGGAACTACTGAATTCCTCCAGGTTAAGATCGTTGTTGATCCAAAAGACATCATCATGCCAAATGAAGATGGTACTTTGCCTGAGATTCCTGAAATTGCTGAAGGTGAGCCAGATAAGATTGTGTTTAACCAAGAACATCATATTCTCCTTGATAATGCCCGAAGAATTAAGAAAGATGCCCAAATTGACGAAGAAATCGTCTTTCCCCTTGAAATGAAGGATGATTATGGCCGTATTGCATCTCAAACTGCAAAACAGGTTATCATCCAAAAGATCCGAGAAGCAGAAAAAGTGTCTGTGTTAGGTGAATTCGGTAAACGAGAAGGAGAAATTGTCTCTGGAACAGTACAGCGAATTGAACGAGGTAATATTTTCATTGATATGGGCCGTGCTTCAGGACTTCTTCCCTATGAAGAACAGATTCCTGGTGAACGATTTCGACAAGGAGAACGAATTCGAGCCTATTTATACCGAGTAGAAGAAACTCCACGAGGTATTTTCCTTCGACTTTCACGATCACATCCAAAATTCTTAGTGAAACTCTTTGAATCTGAAGCCCCAGAACTTGCAAACAACACTATTGAAATTAAAGCAGTAGCTCGAGAAGCCGGATCACGAACAAAGATTGCTGTGCACTCAAATGATGGTCATATTGACCCTGTTGGATCTCTTGTAGGTCAGCGAGGAGTGCGAGTTTCTACGGTTATGAGTGAACTTGGCGGAGAAAAGATTGATATTATCGAATGGTCTTCTGATACAAAGCGATTTGTGGAAGATGCACTTTCACCTGCAAAAGTAATGAGTGTTGAAGTAAACGAAGAAACAAAGACGGCTCAAGTACAAGTTTCTGAAGATCAGCAATCACTCGCTATCGGTAAAGGTGGACAAAACGTACGACTTGCAGCAAAACTTACTGGTTGGAGAATTGATATTCAGTCAGTTAAGGGAGATAATATTGGAACTGCAGCGGCAGGAGTTCATGCAGATATCGACGAAGTACCTGAACTTCCCAACTTCTTAAAAGATAATAATTAAATCATATGAATCTTTGGCACGATGTAACCCTAGGTAAAAATGTACCTGAAGAATTTAATACTATTATTGAAATTCCAAAGGGATCATTCAATAAGTACGAAATCGACAAAGAGACAGGACTTATTGCCCTCGATCGAGCAAATTACTCATATGCTCCCTATCCAACAGACTACGGCTTTGCTCCTCAGACTCTTTGGGAAGACGGCGATGCACTCGATGTACTTGTTCTTACAACATTTCCACTTTCTCCAGGAATTCTCGTAAAAGTACGCCCTGTAGCTGTAATGGAAATGATTGATTCAGGTGAATCAGATTACAAAGTTATTGCAGTGCCTGTAGATGACAAGCGATGGGATGATGTACAAGATCTTGCTGATATAAACAAGCATACGCTTAAAGAACTCACCCACTTCTTTGAAACCTACAAAGCACTTAAAGGTAAACCTGCTCCAGTAGAAATTAAAGGAATCATGGGAAAGAAAGAGGCCCTCGATGCAGTTACAAAGTCAGTTGAACTCTATAAGCAGAAATTCAGTAAATAAGCAGGTATATATGAATTACGAACACATCAAAGTATCAAAAGCAGAGAATTCTCAAATGGAAATTACTGGCTCTATTCCAGCAGATAAGCTTGCCATTTTCCGCAAGAAAGCTATTAAAGAACTCAACGAACGAGTAGATATTCCAGGCTTCCGAAAAGGTCATATTCCTGAGAAAGTTCTTATTGAGCGTGTGGGTGAAGTAGCAATTTTAGAAGAAGCGGGAGAGCTTGCCCTTAAAGCTGTAGTGCCTGAAATTATCGAAAAGAATGTACCAAATTATATTGGTCGTCCTCAAATTTCTATTACAAAATTAGCACCAGGCAATCCCCTTGAGTTTAAAGTGCTCATTGACGTAATTCCAGAATTTAAACTTCCTGATTACAAAAAGATTGCGAAAAAAGAAATGTCTGTAAAAGACGAAGCAATTGAAGTTGGAGATCCTGAAATTGATAATGTGATTGAAGAAATTGTGAAGCAGCATGCTCATAATGAATTTCATCGAGCTCACAAAGATGATGCTTCTCACAATCATACAGATGAAGAAATTGATACATTCAAGCCAAAGTTTGATGATGAATTTGTAAAGAAACTTGGTAACTTTGAAAACGTTGCAGACTTCCGAGTGAAAGCAAAAGAAAACATGATTGTTGAAAAAACAAACAAGGCAAAAGATAAGAAGCGAACTGCAGTTTTAGAGAAGCTTGTTACTGAAACTGATGTAAAACCTCCTCAGGCACTTATTGAAAACGAATTAAACCGAATGTTTGCTCAATTTGAATCTGATGTACAAGGTGTAGGATTAAAGATTGATGACTATCTCAAACACATCAAGAAAACTCCAGAGGATCTACAGAAAGATTGGATGCCTGATGCAGAAAAGCGAGCAAAGCTCAACTTAATTCTTGAAGAAATTGCAAAGACTGAAAAGCTTGATGCTGATAAAGAAATCGTTGATAAAGAAGTAGCACATATCACTAGTCATTATAAAGAAGTTGATCCCCTACGCGCACGACTTTATACTGAGCATATGATGCGAATTGAAAAGACAGTTAAGTTTCTTGAAGAGCAGAAATAACAAATAAAAAACTCTGGAGTTAATCCAGAGTTTTTTATTTGTTATGTATTATATTAACTCTTCGTTTTCAACTATTTCTTTCACAGTCGCAAATGCTCTATCAAAATTCATTGTATTAGACTCTCCACCATTTCTATTTTTCAATTCCTCTAAGAGAGCCTGATAGTCGACTGTTTTTGATGCCACTAATTCCTCTGCTATTGCTGTCATATATGCAGCCTCAGTTACTTTTTCCTGAGAAGTACGTAAATCTTCCCGGCCATGAATTTTACTTCCAATTAAATTATAGAGTGATCGAATGACTTCATCATCTTCTGGTAATCTAAGTATATTCGATTCTGGAATCTTTTCTGACATAGTATTTTTAATTAGCTTAGAGACATTATAGCAAAACCAATGAACTTATTGCTATAGCCGCAGTCTCTGCGCGCAACACTTGATTCCCTAAAGAATAAATTTGCACTGAATGTTGTTTAAATAGTTCTACTTCTTTTTCAGTCCATCCGCCTTCTGGTCCAACAAAAATCCCAATCGGTTCTTCAGGAAGCTTGAGTGATGCATTTCTATCTGCATGCTTATTTTTAATTTCAGAATAATTAAACTTTGGGAATTCTTGTCCGATATGAAAAGCATAGATAGGAAATGTACCTGCATACTTTTCCAGTGTTTGTTCAAGCGTGTGCACATCATATAAGACAGGCATAACTCCACGCTCTGACTGCTCAGATGCCTCTTTAATAATTTTCTGTGCTCGTTCACTATTTAAGTCTTTCTTTTCAGTCCTGTCTGAAACAATTGGGACAAAATGTGAAACTCCAAGCTCAGTACACTTTTCCAAAATCCATTCATAATTATCCTTCTTTATAAGCGATGCAAAAAGCCACACCTCTTCTTTAGGTACATTTATTGCAGCTGATTGATCAATAATCTTGATTTCTCCCTTTCCTCTGGCCAATAGCACAACTTCTGCCAAATATTCAAAACCAGAATTGTCCAACAGCATTATTTGATCCCCTACCCGCAATCGAAAAACGTCCTTGAGCTGATGAATCAAATCATCGTCATAAAGGGTAATGTCTTTTTTATTTCGGAGCTGCTCTTCAATAAAGAATCTTTGGAGTTTCATAAGGACATACTACCAGAAACAACTAAATTTGCATTTCACCTTTCGCTTTCATATACTAAGCCCATTCAGTTACGATATATAAGTATTTACTAATATACCAATTCGGTTATAATATACACATATGAGCTATTTAATTCCAACAGTTATTGAAAAGTCTCCCAATGGAGAACGAGCATACGATATTTATTCACGTTTATTAAAAGAACGAATTATTTTCCTTGGTGGTCCTATTGATGACACTGTAGCAAACATCGTGGTTGCTCAGTTGCTCTTCCTTCAGTCAGAAGATTCAAAGAAAGACATTTCTCTTTATATAAACTCTCCCGGAGGATCTGTAACTGCAGCACTCGCAATGCTTGATACAATGAATCACATCAAGCCTGATGTTTCTACCGTATGTATTGGTATTGCAGCATCTGCAGGAGCACTTTTGCTCTCAGCTGGTACTAAAGGCAAGCGATTTGCCCTTCCCAACTCTGAGATCATGATTCACCAGCCATCAGGAGGAGCAGAAGGCCGAGCATCAGATATTGAAGTAACAGCAAAGCAAATCTTAAAGACTCGAGAGAGACTCAATCAAATTATGGCAAAGAATACTGGTCAAACAGTTGCCCGAATTGAGAGAGACGTTGAACGAGATTACTTCATGGATGCAGAAGAAGCCAAGAAATACGGTATTATCGACAAAATCATCTAAATCAAAACCCATACAGATTTACTGTATGGGTTTTTGTATAAAAAAGCCTATTCTCGACAAAAAGCTAGATCTCTTGTATGATAAAATCATTAGTAAATATTAATTGGTGGCCTTGCTGTTGATTGCCTTCTGCGTGCTGAACCCCTCTATTCCTTTCTTTACTGAACTCAGACTAACAGACGCATAAAGATACAGCTTGCGGTGAGACCACTGTGAAACAATGTCATTACAATTAGCGCTTATGCTTTCGATTGCGATCGGATGCATTGGACTCGTAGGGGGTTATTTCCTGCGATTGGCTATAGCTCTTAGTAAAAAGGGTTCAGTTGAATCCGAAATCAAGCGAATTCTCTCAGATGCTCAAGAAGAATCAAAGAGAATTACTGCTGATGCTGAGAAAAAATCAATCGATACCTTACGAGAAGTACGCGCAGAAATAAAGGAAAAAGAAGATAAACTGAAGAAAACTGAGGACCGTCTGATTAAAAAAGAAGAACTTTTAGATAACAGACAGGTTGATATTGATCAGGAAGTTGAAGTATTAAAGCAAAAGATAGCTGAAATTAAGGCTATTAAGGAAAAAGCAGACAATCTCGAGGCACAAAAGCATCGGGAACTTGAGCATGTAGCACGAATGACTGAAGGAGAAGCCCGATCCGCCATAACGGTCATTGTAGAAAAGAAATATGAAGAAGATATTTTGGTACGAATGCAGAAATTAGAGATGCAGGGCCAAGAAACTCTTGAAAAACGTGCCCAAGAAATCTTAACCACTGCTATACAGCGCCTTGGTAATTCAATGTCATCAGATGTTATGGCAACAAGCGTGCCAATTCCTAATGATGAAATCAAAGGTAAGATTATTGGTAAAGAAGGCCGAAATATTAAAGCTTTCGAACGTGCAACTGGTGTAGAAATCATTATTGATGATACTCCTGGTGCAATTACTATTTCATCATTTAATCCTGTCCGACGACAAATTGCTCGTGTTGCCCTTGATTATCTTATTGCTGATGGCCGTATTCAACCTGCAAAAATAGAAGAAATGGTTGAAAAAGCAAAGAATGAAATTAATAAAGTTATTAAAGAAAAGGGTGAACAGGCAGTATATGAATGTGGAATCTTCAATTTAGATCCACGAATTGTACATATTGTAGGTCGCCTCCATTTTAGAACAAGTTACGGACAAAATGTTCTCGCCCACTCAATTGAAATGGCCCATATTGCCGGAATGATTGCTGAAGAACTTGGTGCGAATGTTTCAATCGCCAAAGCCGGCGCACTGCTACATGACATAGGTAAGGCTGTTGATCACGAAGTTCAAGGAACACATGTTGAAATTGGTCGCCGAATACTTCAAAAGTTTGGTGCACAAGAAGAAATCATTAAAGCAATGCAAGCACACCATGGAGAATATCCATATGAAACGGTTGAATCAGTTATTGTGCAGGTCGCAGATGCTATTTCTGGATCACGTCCAGGTGCACGACGTGATACTGTTGAAAATTATCTTAAGAGATTAGAAGATCTTGAAGGAATTGCTAATTCATTTAAGGGAGTTGAAAAAGCCTATGCTCTCCAAGCAGGCCGAGAAATAAGGGTATTTATCACTCCTCAAGATGTTAATGATTTGGAATCTAAAACTATCGCACGAGAGATCGCACAACGAATTGAAAACGAACTAAAATATCCCGGAGAAATTAAAGTAACAGTCATTCGAGAGACCCGCGTCATCGAATTTGCCAGATAGCAAGTTATATTTTATAGTTTTTTCAGAGCTATCCTTATTATAAGCCATATTATATAATATAGAACATATCAGGGTCGCATCGGTAATTAGAAACGTAATAATTATTACAATGAATAAAGCAAGTATCGTAGATGCAGTACACGCAAAGCTTGGAGGAACAAAGGTTCAGGCAGAGCAGGCAGTTGAAACAATGATTGAAGCTATCGTAGGTTCTCTAAAGAAGGGTGAAGAAGTTTCAATCGCAGGTTTGGGAATCTTCTCAGCAAAGCAGCGACAGGCTCGAAAGGCTCGAAATCCTCGAACTGGAGAGATGGTAGATGTACCAGCAATGCGAGTTCCTAAGTTCCGAGCAGCAAAGGCTCTTAAGGACGCTGTAAAATAAGACTCCATCTTATTTTCACAACAAAAAACCCCTCGACTACGCTCAGGGGTTTTTTGTTATTTGTTTTTATTTAAATAAATATCTCTGCTATACTATTTCATTATGGATACACCAGTATTTTTTGTTTTTCTTTTTATACATATTGTTTCTTTGATTACAGGGTTTGGTGCTGTTATTGCAATTGATTTTAGTGGAGTACTATGGATGTTGAAAAAACTTCCTTTAAAAACTGTTGCTCAGATTGCTGAAGTCACTCAAAGACTTATCTGGATTGGCTGGGTTGGTCTCGTTCTCTCTGGTATTGGTCTTATTACACTTAAAGGCTTCATAGATAACCTTACATGGATAAAGCTCTTCTTTGTAGCAATGCTTGGCTTAAACGGAATATTCTTACACTTTATTAAGAAAGCGACCGACAGACTAGGAGATGTTAATGATCTTCCGCCTAATTTAGTATTTAAAACTGGCCTTGCTTCTACTATTTCTCAGCTTGGATGGTGGGGTGCACTCTCAATTGGTTTCGTTCACCGCCATATCTGGCACTATATTTCTGGCCCTAAAAATCCATGGATCTATATGGTAGCCATTATTGTCCTCATTGCTCTAGCAGCAGTAATTGGAAACGCTGTTACACGTAAAACATCACTTCCCCCTCAAGTTTAACAAAGAATAACGTTTCATGAATAACAAAAGACTCACTAATTAGTGAGTCTTTTGTTTTGTGCTTTAGCACGAGCTTGTCGAGTGCGGGATAGGGGAATCGAACTCCTGACCACAGTTTGGAAAACTGTTGTTATACCATTTAACTAATCCCGCAATGCAATTACTATAGCAGATCTTCCCTATTTATCAAGGCCTAGAAGCTTTCTATTAGCCTTCTCTACAATTTCAAAGGCAACATCAACATTATCCTGAGATGTAAGCCTATTTCGCTTTTCAAGGCCACACACAACACACTTACTGGTAAGGATAAACAAGTCTTTTTCTTGAACACAGTAGATGGGCTGCATCATACCCTGACACTCTGCTCCCCTATCTCCCGGGTTATTATCCACATGTTTACTCCACAAACAAGAAGGACAATGATTCGTAAAACCATTGCCGTTAACCTCTTTACCACAATGTTCACAGGTAAAGTCTTCTACTTTTTTCTGAAACTTAGCAGACATACAATGTCGGAGCGCCGGGATTCGAACCCGGAGTCGCCTGTTCCCAAAACAGGAATGTTAGCCGTTACACCACGCTCCGATGTTCATACAGACTAGCATATAACAGTATTTTTATCAAAAGACTTATAGAATAATATCCTCAAGCATTTCGATTACAGACTTCCCTGTCTTTGAGTCTAAGTAAACAAGAGCTACATCAAACTGCCAATCCGCATCAAAAAGTTTCTTGTGTAACAAATAAGCCTGAATAACCCTACCCAACTTACGTAGTTTCCATGCGTGAACATTATCTTCAGGTCGATATCTATCTGATGTTCTACGTGTAACAAAGCTATCCATTTCACATGAAACTGTTTTTACCTCAATAAAATGATACTTTCCGTCCTTACTACCCACAATATCCAATTCCCCATATGGTTTTAAATAGTTACGATCAAGTATCTTAAATCCCTGTTTCATAAGAAACGTACACACAATGTCTTCACCACTATCCCCAATTATGCGTTTATTGGTTCTTGTATCTGCTTTTGACTCCACATCATCGTTATTCATGAAACAACTATAATTTGATGTACATGAAAACTAGCTCTAGTTTAGATAAAGGTTTCATGAATAACCAATATAGACTGTTTCACGTGAAACATATTGTGTGTATGTGTGTATAACTCTCTAAGTCATCTATTATAGACAGTGTCTGATAATTGTGGCCATACAAGGCCATATTTTTGAGTAAAAGCCATATTGACTCATCTATATGACATTGTCTTTTATACACATATCCACATAGTTATCCACAGTTTTGAGGGTAACTACGGCTAACTGTATATAACTCTTAAAAACTAAGGGACTTGATAAAGACAAAGCCGAGTAGTACACTCGGCTTTAATCTTTAGACACGGGCTAGGGTGCGGGCAGGGAGAATCGAACTCCCGTCTCATCCTTGGCAAGGACGTGTTCTACCACTAAACCATGCCCGCAATGTGCACTCGGAGGGATTCGAACCCCCAATAACGGTTCCGAAGACCGTTGTGATATCCATTTCACCACGAGTGCAATTACTACATCATACGGATTATTAGCAAAAAATCAAAAGATATCTTACTATACAACCATAATGTCCCTACAAACCTCACTTATTGAGAAAATCCCAACGGAAGTTCAAGCTGTAGCAACGACGCTTCAAAAGGCAAATTTTGAAGCATATTTGGTTGGAGGATGTATTAGAGATCTACTTATCAACAGAAAGCCAAAAGATTGGGATATTACAACTAATGCAACTCCAGAAGAAATTATAGGACTTTTTTCAGAGACGTTTTATGAAAACGCTTATGGGACAGTTGGTGTAAAGACAGAAGGGGATAAGGTAGACGAAACAGTCAAAGTCATAGAAGTCACCCCATATAGATTAGAGACAAAGTATACAGACGTGCGACGTCCAGACAGCATAACTTTCAGCAAAGATATAAAGGACGACCTTAAAAGACGTGACTTCACTATTAACGCTATAGCCTTAGATCCTTCTAACGGACATATTATTGACCTTTATAAAGGACAGACTGATTTAAAGGACGGAATTCTACGTACTGTTGGTAATCCACATGACCGAT
Source organism: Patescibacteria group bacterium (assembly GCA_040387855.1). Lineage (NCBI taxonomy): Bacteria > Patescibacteria group bacterium. The sequence continues at coordinate 83,056 of JAZKCY010000001.1, read as the reverse complement.
TCCAGGAAGATGCTTTGCGTATCTTGCGGGCTATCCGACTTTCATGTGAATTGAATTTTACTATTGAGTCCGATACAGAAAAGGCACTTGTGGATAACTCTGACTTATTGATCCATATATCTAAAGAACGAGTACGAGATGAATTCTCAAAGATGATTATGTCTGATTATCCACAGCGGGGGATGGAACTTGCTCAAAAGTATAATGTTCTACGGTTTATATCTCCGGAATTTGAAAAAAGTATTGGAATAGAGCAGGGAGGTGTACATAAGTATAACGTGTGGGAACATTTAATCCGTTCATTACAGTTGAGTGCAGATAAAAAATGGCCTCTCGACGTCCGATTAGCCTCACTGTTGCATGATATAGGCAAACCAGACACAAGGAGACCAGGGGAGTCGAAATGGACGTTTTACGGGCACGAGGTAGTGGGGGCACGAATTGCCAAGAGAATCCTCATGGATCTCAAGTTTCCACAGAAACTTATAGAAAAAGTGGTGAAACTTGTTAGATGGCACATGTTTTTCTCAGATACTGAGACAATTACTCACTCCGCCGTACGAAGAATGGTGGCAAACGTAGGGAAGGAGAATGTTTGGGATCTTATGAACGTACGAGTAGCAGATCGGATAGGGACGGGGAGACCTAAGGAGAATCCTTATAGATTACGTAAATACCAGGCAATGATTGAGGAAGTCATGCGGGATCCAATATCTGTAGGCATGCTTAAGATAGACGGGAAGAGGATTATGGAGGTTACTCGTGAAACACCAGGACGTAAGATAGGGTATACACTCCATGCGCTTTTAGAAGAAGTATTGGAAGATCCAAAGCTAAATACGGCTGAATACTTAGAAATGAGAGCAGGAGAGCTTATTAAGCTTCCAGAAGAAGAGCTTAAAGCATTAGGTGAGAAGGGGAAACAAATCCAAGAACAGGTAGAAGAAGAGAAAGTGGGGGAAATCAGAAAGAAATATCATGTAGAATAGTGAATTTAAAAGAGAAGCAACAAAAAAGAGCTAGGAATAACATTCTGAGCTCTTTTTTGTTTGAATATATGATAACAACATATCCAGATATGAAGAATCCTCGTTGCTGCTAGATAGCGGCGACGAGGATTCGATTTCTTTAGGGTGATCAAGCGATGGAGTTGAAGGATTGGTTAGGTTTCCGAGGAGGAAGTGAAGATTGAGGGGGTCTGGCATAATGAGCCGAACAACTCTCTAATCTTACTCCGCTACGACTGGGAAACTGACTAATCCGTCAACACTCATTGAGTGATGCACTGACTATTGACCTGGTATGATCATATCACTACCATAAAAAGTGTCAACAATATTACACCACACACAAAACGAAAGCGAGCTCATGTCAACACATGAGCTCGCTTTACCCTTATTTCTTAAGCTCCATTTCGAGAGGACAATGATCGGACCCTCGAATTTCGCTATGAATCTTTATTGATTTCACATCTTTCAGGAGTTCTTGTGAGACAAAAAAGTAATCAATTCGCCATCCCACATTTCGTTCTCGTGCTGCAGACTTTTGATCCCAATACGTATAAGCACCTGTTTTAGTAGGATAAAAATGTCGATATACATCAACATATCCTGCATTAACTACCTCATCGAGCCATGCGCGTTCTTCCGGTAAGAACCCGGTGTTCTCTTCATTTTCCTTAGGACGAGCAAGATCAATGGCTTCATGAGCCGTATTAATGTCACCGCAAAAAACAATCTTTTTGCCCGTCTTCCTAATAGACTGTATATGATTGAGGAAAGCATCGTAAAATTTTAATTTAAAGTCTAATCGCACGGGTCCACCGCCACCGTTAGGAAAATAGACGTTGAACAACACAAAATCTTTGTAATATAAGCCAATCATGCGCCCTTCTTGATCGAGTTCAGGGATATTCATTCCCAATTCTATTTTTAGAGGCTCATGTTTAGTATATATAGCCACGCCACTATAGCCCTTTCGGCCCTTTGAATGATCAAAATATGAGTAATATCCTTTAATATTCTGAATTTCATCAATAAGTTGATCTCGCTCTGCTTTTACTTCTTGTAAACAGAAAAAATCAGCATCCTGATCAATAATCCACTTAAAATTACCCTTTTTATGTACTGCTCGGATCCCGTTGACGTTCCATGAGATAAAGTTCATACTCGGCATTATATGTCATTTCCTATTAATCAAACAATAGTCGATTTTTTGATGCTTTCTCGAAAAGAAGTGCAACTGCTTATATTTCTGAAATCCAACCCACATGCTCAAATCTCAGATATAGCTAAAAACAGTGGAATACCTAGAATGACAATATATTCGTCATTAAAAACCCTTAAAAAACGTGGTTTAGTGCACTATGAGGTTAAGGGCAAACGAAAACTTTGGCATATTGTTTCACCCAAATTGCTTCAAGAAATCTTGGTAAATCTCGTAAAAAATCTTAGCTAGTAATCATCTAAGCTTTAACTCTTATTCCCTGAATGAAACTTCTTATGGATATCTTTTAAATGTTTGTCAGTTACGTGGGTATAGATCTGAGTGGTTCCAATATGAGCATGGCCAAGTAACGCCTGTACTGAACGTAAATCTGCGCCATTGGAGAGCAAATCTGTAGCAAAGCTGTGACGAATAACGTGCGGTGTAACTTTTTTGGAAATTCCTGCCATTATTGCGTACTGTTTGATGATACGTTCTATGGAACGTGGTGTTAATCGCAAAGATTCAGCATTTTTAGCATTTTTACCAACTTGAATGAATAATGCATCATCCATATCGGTGCGTTTAGCTAAATAAGCCTTAAGTGAAGCCCTTGCTTCAGTAGAAATAAAGACGACTCGTATCTTTTCACCTTTACCTCGAATAGAAAACTCATCTTTTGATATATCGAGATCATTTGAAAGGGAACATAGCTCTGAAACTCGAAGACCAGTTGAAAAAAATAGCTCTAATATGGCTTTATCTCGCAATGCCCTGAGTTCATCTTCAGGTTTTTCTATCGTAACTGCGGCAGGAGCATTTAATAAACGTTCAAGTTCCTCATGAGAAATAATATCAATGCTTCGTTCTGGTACTTTGGCTAAGTCTATACGTTCTGGCTGCAAAGAGGGAACGCCCATACGAACTAAGTACTTTAAGAATGCACGTAACGCTATCAAATAGTAATTTTGTGTCTTCTTTTTGAGAGTTTCTGATTTACCCTGAACTCCTGACTCTTTTGTACCTGAAGGCTTGCGGTTAAGCCACAATCTATAGTTGTGAAGTACAGAATCAGTAATATCTTTAGGATTAGTGAGCTTAGTATGGCTTAAAAACGTAGTTAAATAGAAGTCATAATTGCGAACCGTCTTTAAACTACGGCCCTTTTCTATCTCAGTGTATTCAAGAAATTGAGTTTTTAACTCAGAAAGTGTCATGGGTCTAGTATATCAGAAAATAGTGCTAGAGGCTTGCATTTTTCATGGCTTTATGCTATTATTCCTAATCATGTTAACCAAGACCAAAAAGCAGAAAATCATCAAGGATATGGCCGTACACGCCACAGATACAGGATCTCCTGAGGTCCAGATTTCCATTTTGACTAAGCGAATTGAGGAACTTACCGATCACCTCAAGACACATGCAAAAGATAAGCATTCACGACGAGGACTCCTCCAAATGGTTGCCGATCGAGCGTCACATCTCAACTATCTTCAAAAGAAAGATGCTAAGCGATACGGTGCAATCACCAAAAAGCTTAACTTAAAGAAGAAAGCGTAATATACTAAGAGCGTGATCATATGGTCACGCTCTTGTATTTTTAATACAAGTTTGAAGTGACATTTTTATAAACAGACGGTACTTATCATTTTTATATATTTATGACAGTTATTAAACACAAAGAGCAACGCGTTGGTGTATTTATCGATGCACAAAATCTCTATCACAGTGCAAAAAATCTTTATCAAGCTCGAGTTAACTTTGGCCAAATTCTGAAAGATACGTTAGCAGGACGATCACTTATCCGAGCGATGGCGTATGTTATATCAACTGAAGCAGGGGATGAGCGAAACTTTTTTGATGCATTAAGTAAAATGGGGATTGAAACCCGAACTAAAGACCTTCAAATATTTTTTGGAGGTGCAAAAAAAGCAGATTGGGATGTAGGACTCGCTGTAGATGCAATTAAAATGGCTCCAAAGCTTGATACTATTATTCTAGTATCAGGAGACGGCGATTTTGTACCATTGGTAGAATACCTAAAAATAAACCAAGGTTGTCAGGTAGAAGTTGTATCATTTGGACAATCATCTTCTCAACGATTAAAAGAAGTCGCAGATGAATTTATTGATCTTTCTGAGAACGTGCGCAGATATCTCATTGGTCCAGCTGCTCGCAACGAAAGAAGATTTAAAATTCCTCGCCAGCAAAATAAGAATCAGAATACGTCTAAGGCAACACTTAAAGAAGTTGTAGAATCAACACAACCTGAGGACACAATACCACCTGAAGCAAAATAGTTGTGATATAGTATAGGTGACATGAATGAAGAACCATTGAATGCAAATGGAATTGCAGGTAAACCTCTTTACCCAACAATTGATGCTGACACAAATGTTCTTAAATCTTTTAACGCTGCTAACGAAGCAGATGTTCCTCTACCTAAACCTACAATTCAAGATTCTATTGATACACTTCATAAGCCTGCAGAACTACAAAATTTACGCACATATCAAAGTGATGTAGCAGAAGCAGTACGTAAACAAGGAGCAACTGTTGTTAAGATAGCTGTCGCAGAAAAACAGAAAGAAGCTGTTCAGCCCACCTATACAGATCCAAAACGCAATGCCTTTCTACTTATTTTAAGTATTATCCTCATGATTGGAAGTGGTATGGCTGTAACCGTCTATACTATTATTCATGTATTTCTTAAAGCAGAAGTAGTAGTACCCTATACAGAAGAATTACTTTTTTCAACTGAATCAACACAAAGTATTGTTTTACAATCTAATGATCAAATTCCAGATGCATTGCAACGAGAGGGAATTCAAGCAGGCGCGGCTCTAAATACGTTAGTTCGATTAAAATTCCTTACGGCATCAACTACTATTCCAAGCACAGACACAGTCGAACCTTCAATTCCAATAAATGGTCCTCGATTTGCAGCATTAGTATCTGCACGTTTACCCGATTCACTTATTAGAACCATACAACCGCTCTATAGCTCAGGAATGTATCACGAAGCAGATGGAGATAAAGCTTATATAGTATTTAAAGTTAATTCTTATCAAACAGCTTTTGCAAGCATGATACAGTGGGAAGCATCAATGTTTGATGATTTAAACCCGTATCTTTCACTTTTTAATTCTACAACAACAACCTTTGGGGGTGAATCATTTCAAGATATTGATATACGAAATAAAGACGTCCGAATACTTAAAGACATGAATGGAACGCCTTTACTTATGTATTCATTTTCTGATCAAAATACATTAGTACTTACTACTGATGAGGACGCATTAAAAGAAATATTTAGCCGTCTTTCTACGTATCAGTTGGTACGGTAGATTAAACATTGCACCAATTTATTAGATTGTTACGATATATACTATGAAAAATGATATACATTTCTTTAAAGACAAGCTTCAAAAAGAAAAAACGTTAGTTCTTGAAGAATTAAAAAGTATCGGTGTTGTTAAAAACACACAAAATCAAGATGATTGGGAGGCACGGCCTGCAGATATGGACACATTACGAGCTGATCCCAATGAAGTTGCAGACCGAATTGAATCCTACGAAAATAATAATGGCATGGTAAATTCTCTCGATCAACGATTAATGGAAATAGACAGTGCTCTTTCTAAAATCGAAAACAATACATACGGAATTTGTGAAGAGTGCAGTAAAGAAATTGAAGAAGCTCGACTTGAAGCAAATCCTGCAGCAAAAACGTGCATTGCCCACATGAAATAAATATGAAGTAAAACCTCTAAAAAATTAGAGGTTTTATTATTTCTTTATACTAAATAAAGTAGTCTATACATATGAGTTTTGCAAAAGTGTATAGTGCTCAAGCAAGTTTAATTAAAGCGACAGTTATTTCAATTGAGGTAGACCTTTCCAAGGGGTTACATTCTTTTACTGTAGTGGGATTACCAGATAAAGCGGTTGAAGAATCAAGAGATCGTATCGCGGCTGCAATTAAAAATTCAGGTTTTGACTCTCCCAAAAGCAAAAATCAAAAAGTAGTAATTTCACTTGCTCCTGCTGATATAAAAAAAGAAGGTCCTAGTTTTGATGTTCCAATGGCTTTAGCATATTTATTAGCATGTGATGATATTCGATTTGATGCAGAGAGAAAGTTATTTCTAGGAGAGTTATCATTGGATGGTCAGTTACGAGCAATTCCTGGGGTCTTACCTTTGGTCAGAGAGGCGAAAGCACAAGGCTTTACAGATGTCTATTTACCCAAAGCTAATGCACGTGAAGCAGCGTTAATTTCAGGAATAACTATATATGGAGTTGAACATATCAAAGATATTATTAATCATATCTGTTCGAAAAGAAAAAAAGATATACACCTATTAGAAGAAGTTCAACTTAAAGCCCAAGAACCAACTATTCTTTCGGAACAACAATTCATATGTGATATAGATTTTGCTGATGTACAGGGTCAAGAAGGAGCAAAGCGAGCGCTTGAGATAGCAGCTGCAGGGGGACACAATATCGCTATGTTTGGACCCCCAGGGACAGGGAAGACTATGCTTGCTCGAGCTTTTAGACACATCCTACCCAATCTTACATTTGAAGAAATGCTTGAAGTAACTTCTATACATTCAGTTGCTGGAATACTAAAGGAAGACATTATATTTCATCCTCCATTTCGGGCACCACATCATACTGCTTCCTATATTTCTATTGTCGGAGGTGGATCTGTTCCAAAACCCGGTGAAATAACTTTGGCTCATAGAGGAGTACTTTTCATGGATGAATTTCCAGAATTTGATCGTAAAGTTATTGATGCGCTTCGTCAACCACTTGAGGAACGAGTGGTAACAATCTCTCGAGCGCGTGGAACTAATACATTTCCTGCACAAGCAATTCTAATTATCGCCATGAATCCATGTCCTTGTGGAAATTATGGAATTAAACACAAAGAATGCATATGTACTCCTTATGTACTTGCACGCTATCAACGTAAAATATCAGGACCGATAATTGATCGAGTTGATATGTGGACTGAGGTTTCTGTAATCAATCATTCTGCACTCAGTGAATCAGTATCAACAAATGTACCCACTGAAATTATAAAAGAGCGAGTGAAACGTGCCCGGACTATCCAAGCTGAACGATTCAAAAATCATTCTCGTTCCATAAAGATGAACAGCGAAATGAGTGCTCGTGATATTGGTAAATATGTTGATCTAACCCCTGAAGCAAAAGCAATTCTTAACAACTCATCAGAACGATTACATTTGTCCGGACGAGCTCATCATCGAATGATGAAACTGGCTCGTACCATTGCAGATTTACACGAAAAAACCGCCGTTGATCACGAAGCGGTTTTAGAAGCATTTCAGTATAGACCTAAGAAAAATTACTGAGAATTATTAAAATGGATTACTCGGTCCGTTTCGAACTTCAAAGTGAACATGACATCCAGTAGCACCATACACTTTTCCAGTTGCACCCACAGTTCCAATATACTGTCCTTTAGTAACTTGTGAACCTTCACCAATTGCAACAGTTTGCATATGGGCATAGAGTGTTTGACTGCCGTTTGAATGACTTAGTACGACATAATTTCCGTATCCACCATTGTATGCACCATTTTCCTTTGCAATAACGACTGTTCCAGCAGCAGCAGCATATAATGAAGTACCACATGAGTCAGCAAGATCAACTCCGTTATTACCATGTAATCCCTGGGTTCGCACTCCGGCCTTAATAGGACGAGTATAATATCCACTAGATGGAGCATTATCAGCACTAGCAATACCAACACCAATAGCAACAGAGGCAACTTTCTTAGCAACAGAGGTCTTAGCAGGAGTCTTTGTTGTATTAGCAGCTAATGTTGATGCAGCCTTTGATGTAATTTCACCATCGGGAACGACGATTACTTCACCAATCTTAAGGGAATCATCTACTGCAAGATCATTATATGCTAATACTTCCTGGAGATTTCCCTTATACTGTAACGCAATAGATTGTAGGTTATCTCCCTTTTTAACAACATGCTTAACTCCTGAAATAGGTAATATTACGAGCGTTTTACCAACAGTGAGCATACTATCTTTCTTAAGACTATTCGCCCAAATTACAGTATTTACTGAAATGTTAAACTTTTTAGCTATTCCACTCACTGTATCACCAGACTTAACTGTATAGGTGGTAATACTATTGTTTTCTGGAATAACAGGGCTAGAAACCTCAGCTTTAGTCAAAATTTCCGGCTGAGAAACAAGAGCGTTATCATCAATTAAGGCAACAGAAGAATCTACCGTTGTTGAAACAGTTGGGTTCATAGGTGCCTCTAATAGAGACATTTTCTGAGAATTTGGTGTTAAGCCATCATCAGCGGCCTGAACTTGGGTACCAAATACACCTGACATCGCTGAAATGATACTTGCTTCTGCTGTTCCTGATACGCCAATCATCATCGATGGAAGGGCCAATCTGGATACAAGTAATCCAATAACAGCAAACTTTGTCACCTGGGCAATCGTAGATTTTGGTCTAGCTTGGCCAGGATCCTGTGGGGTCTGTAAAATAAGCCTAAAATTAAGGGTAGAATTCGGTAGTTGCTGATAAATGGCTTTAATTAGCCATAATTCGAGCTCAGAGTTCGGGAGGTTGAGCGCAGAAATTGCGCCTGGAGTAACTATAGACTATACAGATGGGAAGTCAACCAGCTATCCACAGGTCGAGCTTGGGTACTCGTGGTACGATTTAGAGATGTCAGAACGCCGAGATTTTTTTGGAACTGCTTATGTGGATAGTGATCGTGATGTTTTTGGCTACGAAGAAGTTGATTTTGAAAATCAAGATGTTCAACCAGAAGGGCACCACAAAAAAGAACGCACAGAAAAAAGAAAAATCAATCATCCACATTCTTCACACAGAACAATGGATGGAATTACTGCTCGCAAAACACGATCTAAAAAAAGTCACACTGTAATTGAGCAAGCTATTGAACCAATTGTCACTGAAAAACTCTTGTTTAAAAAACAACAATTTCCAAAACCAGCACTAGAAATTGCATCTACTCAAAAAGGACCATCACTCACTGAAAGAATTGAAGCATTGAGAACACAACTCGATCCAGTTCTCAACACGGATTCAGATTTTCATATTTTTAAAGAAAATGATTTTGTAGGAAACACTCCAGAGTCAATTGCTGCAGAAGTAGTTTCAATTTCTGAAACCATTCACGCATTAGAAGCAGAGCGAGCATTGTTAGAACAAAAATTTCTCGCTCTACCTGCATATGAAACAGCAAGAGTTGCAGCATATAAGGCTAAAATAGAGACTATAATAAAACAGCGGGACAGCCAAGTTAGATTAAAAGATACCCTCGTTGAAAAACTAGAAGCATTAAAATCTCATGAATCAAGTAGTACACTTGATCAAAAGGTAGATGAATTATTTGTCGGGGAAAAAGCAGAAGAAGGAAATAATGGGGAACATATGCCGTTACCCGAAGCTCGAGGTAGTTCCACAGCTCCAGTATTTCAGCAAATAGAAGTTCCTCCCAAAACTTCTATTTTAAGAACCATACTACGAGGATTCCTCAGCAAAAAAGCATTTGAAATCATAAAGCGAGATCCGACACACCCAAAAAACAAAAAAAATGCCAACAACAAACCGCTCGAATAGGCGGTTTTTTGTTTTTGGTTTTATGAGTGATATAGTTTCTACATGAATTATTTAGATGGTCTTAATACCGAACAACGAGAAGCGGCAATTCACAAGGATGGGCCGCTTCTTATTCTTGCTGGAGCGGGAGCAGGGAAAACAAAAACTGTTACTTTTCGAATTCTTCACTTAATTAAACAAGGAGTTTCACCACGAGATATTTTAGCAATTACATTCACAAATAAAGCAGCAAAAGAAATGAAAGAACGCGTTGAGAAACTCCTTCATGAAGATAAAGAATTAAATTTGCCTCTCTCATTCCATGACAAACCATTTCTTAGTACCTTTCACTCATTAGGTGTTCATATATTAAAAGAGAATGCTAAACACATTGGTTTGCCACGTCACTTTGCAATATTTGATAAGAATGACGCAAAACGAGCCATAAAGGAGGCATTGGAAGGTGCTGGGTATGATCCCAAGCAATTTGAACCTGCGAAGGTTATGAATGCCATTTCAAAGGCTAAAGGAGATCTGGAGACAGCTGAAAGCTTTAGTGGCAAAGCCGGGAATCAATACTTCCTCCGAATTGTATCTGATGTATGGAAACGTTATGAGGCAATCCTATTAAAAGAAAAAGCATTGGATTTTGATGATCTGCTTCTTAAGACTGTTCTTCTATTAAAAAATAATAAAGAAGTACTCGAGCACTATCAAAGTATCTGGAAGTATATTCACATCGATGAGTACCAAGATACAAACAAAGTGCAATACACTATTGCTCAGCTTCTTTCAGCTAAAAGCAGAAATATTTGTGTTGTGGGTGATATAGATCAAATGATTTACTCATGGCGAGGTGCAGATCTTAAAAATATTTTAAACTTCGAAGCAGATTACCCAGAAGCAAAAGTAGTGCTCCTTGAACAGAACTATCGATCTACCCAAACTATTCTTAATGCTGCAAATAAAGTTATTGAGAAAAATAAAAATCGAAGAAAGAAGAACCTTTTCACTCAAAATGGAGCAGGGGATCCGATTGGTATTTATAGTGGGTATGATGAATCGGATGAAGCAGACTTTGTAGCTGAAAAGGCAGCCCAACTTATTCAAAAAGGAATTGATCCTCGAGAGATCGCTATCCTCTATAGAGCAAACTTTCAGTCTCGAGCATTAGAAGAAGCACTACTTCATAATTCACTTCCTTATCAAGTTCTTGGAGTTAAATTCTTTGAGCGAAAAGAAGTTAAAGATGTGCTTTCATACTTGCGAGCGGCCCTTAATCCAGAAGGATTATCTGACTTAAAAAGAATCATTAATGTTCCAGCTCGAGGCTTAGGAAAAGTCACTTTGGTCAAACTTTTTGCTGGGCAAAAAGATAGCTTGCCTGCAGCAACAAAAGCAAAAATTGAAAGTTTTTATAGTGTGCTCGATGAAATCCGCCAGGCAGCAAGTGAAAAAAAACCAAGTGAAACAATGAAGTTTATAATCAGAGTTTCTGGAATAGAAGACATGTTAAAGGCAAGTAAACTTGAAGAAGATGTAGAACGTTTAGAAAACATTAAAGAACTTGTAACACTCGCAACAAAGTATGATGAGGTTTCTATCGAAGAGGGAATTGATCAACTCCTTGCAGATGCAGCACTTGCAAGTGATCAAGACACACTCATTAAAGATCAAAGTGCCATTAAACTCATGACTGTTCATGCATCAAAAGGCCTTGAATTTGACTATGTTTTTATTGCTGGCCTTGAAGAAAACTTGTTTCCACATCGAAGAATGGGCCAAGACGATAGCAAGATAGACACAGAAGAAGAACGGCGCCTTTACTACGTAGCGCTCACCCGAGCTCGCAAAAAATTGTATTTAAGTTATGCTGGTATGCGAACCATTTTCGGATCTAAGCAGATGAACATCCCGTCAGAGTTTGTTATGGAACTTGATGACGAGCTCACCGAACCAGAAACACGCAAGGGAGAGAATCGCAGAGCGCTGAAGACCGTTTATTTCGATTAACATGATTCCAGCAAAAAAATCACTTGGACAGAATTTTCTTAAATCGCAAGGAGCGCTTAGAGAAATTATTCAAGCTGCACGCATTGAAAATACAGATGTAATATTAGAAATAGGACCAGGGAAGGGGGCTCTTACGAAATTACTTATTGAGCATGCTGGAAAAGTTATCGCTATAGAAAAAGACACTCGGCTTATTCCATATCTTAAGGAAGAATTCAAAGAAGCTTATGAGCAAAAAAAGTTAGAAATACATGAACAAGACATTCTAGAGTTTGATCCAGCATATTTAAAAGCTGATGGGCAATACTACAAACTTGTAGCAAATATTCCGTACTATTTAACTGGAATTATTTTTAGGAAGTTTTTGGAGACCCACTATCAACCATCACTTATGGTTTTACTCGTCCAAAAGGAAGTTGCGCAGCGAATAGTAGCTCGAGATGAAAAAGAAAGTATTTTATCGCTTAGCGTAAAAGCCTATGGAACCCCAAAGTACATTGGTAAAGTAGCTGCAAAATATTTTTCACCACAACCTAAAGTAGATTCTGCTATTCTTTTAATAGATAGTATTTCACGAGACTTTTTCAATACTATTACAGAAGAAGAATTTTTTACTGTTATTAAAGCAGGTTTTGCTCACAAGAGAAAAATGCTCGCTGGTAATTTACACACAGCTTTTCCTGAAAAAGACATTAGTAATGCCCTTATAAGCGCTGGAATCAATGAAAAAGCCCGCGCTGAGGACGTCGGGCTTTTAGCTTGGAAGAAACTTACTGAGATTCTACGGTGATGTTCCAATCGTAGACTCATCAAAGGTATACATATTTGGGATAGTTATAGTTGTATATACAAGATAAATCTGACACTGTGATGAATTGCTTGCTAATCTTCCCGTTGACCAGTTACCAGAATGAATAAAAAAGTTAGCATATCTAGTCAATCCTGAGTAGTTTGTGGTTGTAATTGTTGCTCCGGTTGGAACTCCTCCTGTACCTTGTAAATAAAAAGGAATTACTAAATACCACATATTACTTGTTGATGTACAGGGCAAAAACACTGTATGAAATCCACCGTAATACATACCTTGTGCATTAGCTAAAGGTGCGACTGAGAAAAAAAGAGCAATTATAAGGCCAACAGTTAGGAGTATGTTTTTTTTAATGATTTTCATATTCATATTTAGTAACTTAATCTAAAACCAGAAGGGTGAACAAATACACCATTCGCATTCACAATAGTGATAGGAACCGACATATCTGTTTGGTTTCTGCTATATTTTGCAATTTCTCTCATGTTTTCAGGGGTAAAAGCAAATGAAATCGTGGTGCCATCTGAAGAAACCACTCCTTTTTGAATACCATGAATAGTAATAACGTCATTTGATGATGTAAAACCAGAGCCTTTTAACGTAAGAGTTTGCCCATAGGAAATCTTTGCAGGCTCAATAGAATCTATTTTTACATGGCTTTTACCGTCGTTTGTAACAACAATAACTCCCGTATTACTTAATCCCTTACTATTTCTTATAGCGATATCATATCTGCCAAAGGGAACTGGAGGGACTTTTATGTTTAGAATACCTCCATTTGAAGCCACATTCTTAACGGCATAGGTATCTCCTATATATAGAGTGTTATTTGAGGTAAATCCTGTTCCATTAAGGGTGAGGGTTCCACCCACACTAACGACAGCAGAAGAAGCCCCCTGAAGGAAAACTTCACCCATAGCAGAAGCTGGTTTATTTACAATATCGCTTAAATCAGGGTTTTTACCAGTACTAATTGCATTATTAACCCTAGAAATAACAGTTTTTTTGACTTCATCAAACTTATAATCAGTAGCATATATATTGATTCGTTCAGCGTAGGGAACATAAAAGGCTGCAAGTGGATCAATTGATTGTTGATTTAAGCCATTTTGACTAGTAACTGTAGTGGTTTGTCCACCAGCGCTTAATGAATTAAGCTTTTTTATTGTTGCAGCACCCACAAAGCCAGTACCTTTTGTTAAGCCAGCAGGCAAAAGTACCTCTGAAGCATACTTATTCTGAAATTTTATCACTGCTTGGAAGGTCATTTGGCCAAAATAAGTAGTTTCTTGTCCTGAAGAACCAACTCCAGTACTGCTTATTCGTGTTTGTGGATCTTGATTAAGAATCTTTTGTAATTCCTTAACATCAGGATGTGTTTGTCCGACTTTTAAGGTTTGTGAAAAAACATAGGCTGACACACTTTTAGAAAAAATAAATACAGTGGTGGCAGCAAAAAGAAATATCCCAACTTTTTTTATCATAGAAAAAGTATAACACACTCTATTTATCCCCAAGCTGAGGTATAAAGTTGGAAGCGAAGCCTGCTATAATGATAAGGCATAATAATATCACTTTGGTACTGCCATCAAAAAAGGTAATAACATTATTTGGAGCCTGCGGCATCGCCGTTGGGAGTATTGCTTTTGCTGCTATCTATTCATCAAAAATTAATTTAGAAAGTCAGCCCACAAATCTCATTGCTGATACTTCAAATGTAATTAAAAACCAAATTCTAGAAAATGACACAGACAATGACACACTAAAAGATTGGGAAGAGGTACTATGGAAAACAAATCCAAAGCTTGCTGATACCGATGGAGACGGCACTTCAGACGGAGCAGAAGTAAAAGCTCAAAGAGATCCAATGATTGCAGGGCCTGATGACAAGCTTGCAACAGCAATATCAAACACGACCACAACAGCAAGTAGTACAGCAGCATCTGGAGAAATCGACAGCTCAATCACAGCAAGATTTGGTAGAGACTTCTTTGAGCAATATATGAAACTCAAACAGACTTCAGGCGAAGTAAATGAAACTGATCAAACAGCACTCATTCAACAAGTTCTAGCCACTTATGAAGGATCTGTAAGCGGTGGTCAGAGATTTACAATAAACAATATTGCAGTTATTGATGATACGAGCACTAGTATAAAAAATTACGGAAATACAATTGGAAGTATTTTTGCGAAAAACAGCATTAATCAAATGGAAGGGGACATAATTATTAATGAACTTTACCTTGCTGGGCAGGCTTCAAATACACAGAGTCCAGAATATTTAGAAAAGATCCCTAAAATCATTGCTTCATACGAAAATATTATACGAGAGTTAAAGACAACTTCAGTTCCTTATAGTATGAGTACATTACATGTTGATCTCATGAATGGATTTTTAAATGCTGTTTATTCTGATCAGCTCATTATGCAAATGTTTACTGATCCAGTGTCTTCAGTATTCGGAATCCAAACATATATTAAAACTATGGAGCAAATTCAGGTCTCTTTAAAATCGATGCAAGGAGTATATACAAAATTTAATGTTACCTATAGACAAGATGAGCCTGGGTTTCAAATGGCATTAGGACTATATTAACTATATGAAAAATTTATTAACGATACTTAAAAAATCAACAACCCTACTTCTTATAGTAGCTATTGTTGCATCTATAAGTTTTATTGTTGATAAACCAAAGGAAGCAAAAGCCGGCTGGGCAGAATGTGGAGGATATTTCGTAGTAGCACTAGGATGGTCAAAAGGTGAATCTGCAGCAACAAAAGCATATGGAGTGCCTGTAGCAAAATTAGAAGCAATTAGTGCTGCAGTAAAGGATGGCTCAGTTTATGCCGGCTTTTTTAAAGATTGCATTTTAGACAGTTTGCTGCAACCTGTTGTTAAGATGGTTATCGCTAAGGTTACTGATTCTCTCGTAACATGGATCAATAGTGGCTTCAACGGAAGTCCATCATTTGTAACTGATCCACAACAACTTTTTATTGATGCAGCAGACCAAGTGGCAGGTGAGTTTATTTTAGGAAGTCCCTTAGGCTTCATGTGTAAACCTTTTCAAATAGATATAAAAATAGCTCTTGCTCTCAACTATTCCTACCAAAATCAATATGCTGAACAAGCCCAATGTACGTTGACGCAGGTTGTTCAAAATGTAGATAAATTTTATCAAGATTTTGATGAGGGTGGATGGGCAGGATGGTTTGAAATGACTCAAAAGCCTAAGAACACCTATCAGGGGGCATATCTTAGTGCCCAATCAGAACTTGCTGTTCGAATTGGTGACAAAAATTTATTAGAAGAAATGAAACTCAATTGGGGAGGAGGCTTTCTATCATGGACAGAATGTAAGCGAAAAGATAATACTACGTATACAGAATACGGGGGGTCAAAAAACCCACCAACTCAACCTGGTAAAAAACCAGCTCGAGTATTTAAAACAGATGAAGGTGACAATTGTGAAATCAAAACTCCAGGAAGTACTATTGGTGAATCTCTCAATCAGGCATTGGGAATAGAAAAAGATCAACTAGGATTTGTTGATAGTTTTGAAAAACTTTATTATGCATTGGCAAACCAAATCTTTACTCGAACAATAGCCGGAGCACACGGTCTTCTTGGTTCAACCGGACATGGTAATACAGGAAATGGGGGAACAACTCGACCGTTTGATAATCTTCGAGATGATTACTTAAAGGGTTTTACAGATCTTGGAAACGGAGCTGCTGATGCAGCCCGAGAAAACGCTGAAAATCAAAATGGCTCAACAGTAGAGGAAGATGAAAATATAAATCCTGAAGAAAACGTTGCCGTAAAAGGAACTGGCCATGTGAAAGATGGGGCGGGAAGAACAAGGGTTGATTACGATAAATTGATAGACGGGGATAAAACTGATGAAAGTGATTCTGGTTTTCTTGATGAAGAAGATGGTGCGTCATATGACGGAGCTCGAACAGCAGCTGTAGACGATCCATATTTGGAAGTCCGTCTTACTAAAGACTATACGTTTGGAAAAATCATAATTTACCAACGAAATTCAAATCCACCACTCAACGATCAAGAAATCTCATTCCGTGTGGATATTCTCGATAAAGATGGAAAAATAGTTCATAGTTCAGAAGCAATCAAACATGACTTTATTGGTCAGGCAAACATCTTCTTTGTTCCTGCCGTGAAAGGACGAGTTGTGCGTGTACAAGGAATTGGAAGAGGTCCATTATATATAGGTGAGATTGAAGCATATCAGTATGCAAAGCCAAAGATTACATTAAAAGCAGATAGTCAGGGACGAGTTTCATACACAACTATTAATGTTGGTCAGCAATTTATTGATCCAGGTGCAACTGCAGTAGATAATAATGGTGTAGATATTTCTGCAAATATTACCGTAGAAGGAACAGGTACAATAAATACAAGTCTGCCAGGAGTTCACAACATTACATATAGTGTTACCGATGTGAATGGTTCAAGTTCAAAGATAGTTCGACAAGTGCAGGTTATTCAATAGCATGAAGAAATTATTTCTACTCATTAATATATTCGTACTAGCAATTACACTCTTTGTTGCTGGAGCAAATAGTGCACAAGCTGACATTTTCTATGACTTCCGTATAGGAAATAAAGTACCTGGTTATCAAGACACTATTGGAGGTGCACGAGTTCTAATACCCGGAGCATTAATTGAAGGGGAACAAAAAGGAGGAAATCAAGGTGGTAGATTTGCCCATGGATATGAAGTACGACCACACTGTACAAATCCTCCCAATGATATGTGTATGCAGTTTTTAACTCAATATGACAAAGTTCACAATCTTTATGTAACCTCAGCAAAGCAATACAATAATGCTATTACGTCTGGAAATAAAGATCTTGCAGAGAGAATGAGACCTCATATGCAGGCACTTACCAATTATATGAATGACATGCAGGATTTCAAGATCACCCAAGATCCTGCTCAAATGGCTACTAACATTAATTGGGTTAATTCTGCACTTGCGAATGGTACCAACGATAGAAATCAGATGGCCAAGATGATAGATCCAACTGATGAATCGGGTGCAAAATTTGATAAAGCTGGACAGGGTATGGCCCTTGCTGAAGCAGCATGTAGAATCGAATTGAGTACAACTCCAGTAAATCTTGAAGCCTGTCTTAAATATGTCGCAGCCTGGATGGCATTCACTGCAATTTCAGCAGCAGCATGGTTTGTAGGTATTACAGGTCTTGCTTTAAACTACACAATTCAATTTACGATCACCACAATGGCTGACAAGGTTCAGACTTTGAGTGGTATTAATTATGGCTGGGCACTTATTCGAGATCTCTGCAATATGACGCTCATATATATACTCATATATATAGCAGTTAACACTATTTTAGGATTTAGCAATATTGATACAAAACGAGTACTTCGTAATCTGATTATCTTTGGAATTCTTATCAACTTCAGTCTGTTTTTTACAAAAGTTCTCATCGACGGATCGAATATTCTCACGACACAGTTCCACAAAGAATTTGCAAAAAGTACTGAGGGGACAGGAAATGCAGATACTATTGGAAATATTTCTAATAAAATGGCAGGGTACTTAAACATTACATCTCTGTATGATCCCAAAAACGGCCATGCTAATCTTTTGACTGGAGGATGGAACTCAATTCTTATTTTAGGAATTGGTGGATCTGTATTTCTCGTTGCCGTAGGGTTAACATTTCTCTATATTTCAGCACTCTTACTCATTCGATTTATTGTATTACTTTTCCTTCTTATCCTTTCTCCTATAGGATATTTCGGTTATATTCTTCCTGCAACAAATGGTTGGGCAAAGAAGTGGTGGAGTACTCTTATGTCTCAGTTGGTATTCGCACCACTGTACATGATTCTCATTCTATTAGTATTCATTTTAGCTGAGCAACTTAAAATTAAAGGCAAAACTGATGTAAATACCAGTTCTGGATCAACACAAATTGCAGGAACACTTGCAAGCGGATTTTCACCAAAAACAGGTGAAACAAACGAAGCATCACAAATCTTTAATTTCGTATTACTTATTGGTCTTATAAATGCAGCAGCAGTTTTAGCAACATCAGTTGCATCTGGTGCTGGAGGAATGACAGGAGCAGCATTTAATAAGGTACAAGGTATTTCATCAAATGCAGTTCGACGCATGGGACAAGGTACAATAAACGGAGCTCGGGGAGCAGCGCGGGGTGCACGAGGAGCTGCAGGTATGGCTACCGCTGGATTGGGAGCATCTGCAGGTAGAAATACTGTAGGTAGATATGCTCAATATAGATTAGGTAAAGAAAAATCAACGCTTGAACTTGCTGCAAAAGCAGGGGATTCACGAGCAAAGCAGCGTTTGGAACTTCTTCAAAAGCGAGCATCTTCAGAATACGATCTCCGAAATGTTGGTGGTATGAGCAAAGTGCTAGGAAAGGGAGGCAACAAGGGAGGTTATGCTGGTAGAGCAGAAGAACAAGATCGAAAGATAGAGGCTCGAAGAGATCGAGGTGGTGCAACTCGTGTGGGTGCAGCAATACGAGCACGCTTTGGATCCAAAGGAATGATTGGTGGTGATGATTGGAATAATATTGAGGCATCACAAAAAGCAATTAAGGATCTTAAGGACGTTGAAAGAAAGGCGATTGCTGCCGGGGCAACACCTGAACAAGTTGAGAAAGCAAGCAAAGCAATTAAAACAGAAGAAGACAATCTTAAGAAACTCCAACGACGAGCTGTTCGAAATATTGAGGAAAAACGAAATACATATGCTGCACAGCTTGGAAATAAGACTTGGAAACAACAGATAGCTCGTGTTGTTAACTATACTGCAACAGGTGCTGTAGCAGGACAAATAGCAGGTGGTGGTGGTGCAGGTGCAGCACTTGGAGCGGGAGTAGGAGCTACTGCTGGTGTTGCACGTGGAGCAATCACGGTAGCTCGAGGTGGTGGAGGTATGGCTGGCTACAGTAGAGTAGCTCAGAAACATATGGATCAAATGAGAAACACCAAGAAATCAGATGAAGACAAGCTCGCAGATCTTCAGGATGCACTTGATGATGCAGTTGCAGATAATAAATCTGAAGAAGAAATCAAGAAAATCATTACTGATGCTAAGGCTAATCCAAACATGATCAAGGGATTGAAAGCAGGAACTCTCACACAAGAAAAAGTCGCGACCCTTCTTACGTATGAACAAGCTGAAGCTGCACGTAAGTCAGGAAAACTCACTCCAGAACAAATACTTGAAATTGGTCAACACCTTAAAAAGACTGCTGATAAATATAGTGACAGTAGTGCGGGTACACCTTCTCGTGAACGAGCTCAGCTTGAAGCAGCTGTTGCAGCAGGTACTGGGGTTACTGGTACAGATGATGCTTCAAAGGCATTACTCAAGGCACGAAAGACTGCAGAGGTAGAGCTCAAACGAATGAGAGACATCCACAAACAACTCACAGGTAAAGGTAAGGAAAATTGGCTATAATTATGAAATACACCTCCGAACAACTAGATGCAGCATTTAATGAACTTCCTCCATCACTTCAGGAATTCATTATGTCTGAAGAAGTAACATCAGAAATTTACGGTATTGCAGATGATTTCTACATTCCCCCAATTAAGTTAGGAGATTTTGATCAACTAGTATTTGCACTTCTTGTTGGAATCATGCCGGTTCAAGAATTTCTTGTTGAAATTCAAAATGGATACAATCTTAATGAGGATGATGCGCAAGATCTTCTCATTGATATCGATGCAATACTTTTAGAACCAGTATTTATGCTCATGGCTGAGGCTATGGGAGAAATAGGGGATACTGCACAAGCAGTGAATCCACTAAGTACAGGTGCTGTTTCACCATCTTCTACACAACAAACTGCACCTCGACCAAAAATCACTCTTAACTTTCCAGACTCACCAACCGTTGGGGGATATAAGACTGATGGCCCAGTGCCATTAATGCCCAAAAACAGACCTTCAACTGATACAGCACACTCAAGTCCTAGCACAACATATCCTAAAATCACTATAAATACAGGCGTTCCAACACCTCCACCCGTATTTCCATCCACTCCTTCAGACCACTTATTGAGAGATCACTTTATGTCAGGACCGGCGCCAATCCCAACTCCACATATTGAACCTGTAAAACCAGTATCAACACCAGTTCAAGTTCCAATACAACGAATTAATCCTGAGCCACCACAAAATATCCCAACAGGTCCTACACCTACAAGTATATTTCAATCAAAACTCCAAGGAACATCACGAGTTCCAACAGAAGAAATGAACTTGGGCGCGAAGAATAAACCTAGAGATGGATCTGATCCCTACAGAGAACCACCCACAGCATAATAAAAATTAAATATGATATAATGAACCGCATAGAACAACTATGCGGTTTCAAATTCCTCAATTTATAGAAGTTGAAGATAAGATCTTTGGGCCACTCACCCTCAAACAGTTTATTTATCTTGCCGGAGGGGCAGGGATGTCTGTTATTGCCTATCTTTTTATACCAAGCTTCTTACTAGCACTCGTAGTTATACTTCCAATCTGCGCAATTTCAGGAATGTTTGCATTCTATAGAATTAACAACAAGCCTCTCATTGTAGTATTAGAATCAGCATTTAATTATTTAGTAAATCCCAAACTCTATATCTGGAGACATGAACAACGCCAAATAATGGCAGCTAAAAAAGATGCAGCTGTAGATTCAGATCCAACATCTGCATTTATTCCAAAGCTTTCAGATAGTAAACTAAAAGATTTAAGCTGGAGTCTCGATACAAAAGAAGCCTTAAATCCCGTTACAAAAGAGGGAAGTAAGAGTCCACTCCAAAAGTAATTCACATTTTATATACGAGAGTAGTTCATGATCATGGTACAATGTAATCATGGCTTCACAACCTGGCAAGGCAACTCAAGAATTTGTTCCCATTAAAGAAATACGTGATGGATATGCAATCCTTAAAGATGGATCTATGCGAGCTATTGTTTTAGCATCTTCAGTAAACTTTGCGTTGAAATCTGAAGAAGAGCAAAATGCCACTCTCTATCAGTTCCAGGACTTTTTAAACTCATTAGATTTTTCTATTCAGATCTTTGTACAATCACGAAAGCTTGATATCCGGCCATATCTAGCCCTTCTTGAGAACCGCCTTAAAGAACAGGTTATTGATCTTTTGAAAATTCAGACCCAAGAATATATAAACTTCATAAAGAACTTTACTGAAACTACAAATATTATGACTAAGAGTTTCTTTATTGTTGTTCCTTATAGCCCTTCTATTAGTCAGGGGGCTAGTCCATTAAGCTTTTTCAAGCGAAGTAAGGGAGCCGCAGAAGTAAAGCGCCGGGATGATGAAATATATGAAGAAAATAGAGCACAGCTCGAAGAGCGTGTATCAGTTGTAGAGCAGGGACTTGTGCGATGCGGGATTAGAGTCGTGCAGCTCGGAACAGAAGAGGTAGTAGAGCTTTTCTATAAGTTATTCAATCCTGGAGACACAGAAAAGCCAATCAAAATAAACTAGCATATTAACGAGAATGGGACTATTTAACTTATTTAATAAAAAAGATTCACAGGCTGATATTAGTTCTGCGTTACCTCAGCAAATTTACGAAGCATCTGCATTAGAACTTAAAGATATTATTGCTCCTTCTGCATTAAAAATTTCACCTCGATCCCTAAACTTAGGGGACAAGATAGTTCGAACATTTTTTGTTATTTCATATCCACGATTTCTTTCTGAAAACTGGTTCTCTCCAATCATTAATCTCGATCGGATTTTTGATATTTCTATTTTTATTCACCCAATTGAGACAGCTACAATCCTCCGACACTTTCAAAAGAAGGTAGCAGAAATTCAAAGTCAGATTTCTATTCGAGAAGAGAAGGGCCTAGTACGTGACCCTATGCTTGATACTGCATATCAGGATCTTGAAAACCTTCGAGACAATCTTCAACAAGCACAAGAGAAACTCTTTGATGTTGGCCTTTATTTGTCTATTTATGGTGAATCTGATGCAGAACTCGATAAGATAGAGTCAGAAATTAAATCTATTCTTGAATCAAAGCTTGTATACATTAAACCTGCTCTGTTTCAACAAGAACAAGGCTTTAAAAGTATGCTCCCACTTGGAAACGATGGTCTTGCCGTAAATTCTAAAATTAACTCAACACCACTTTCAAGTATTTTCCCATTCGTATCATTCGATCTTACTTCAGATAAGGGAATACTCTATGGAATTAACCGTCATAATTCTAGTCTTGTGTTGTTTGATCGTTTTTCTCTTGAAAACTACAACTCAATCACATTTGCTAAGTCTGGATCTGGTAAATCATACGCTACAAAGCTCGAAATTGTGCGTACATTAATGTTTGATGCTGATGTGATTGTAATTGACCCAGAGCGAGAATATGAATACCTTGCAGAAGCTACTGGAGGCCGCTATTTCAATATTTCTTTAAACTCAGAGCACCATATCAATCCATTTGATCTTCCACCTATCCATGAAGATGAATCATCTTCATCAGTATTGCGATCAAATATCATTAACCTCGTAGGACTCTTCCGAATCATGCTTGGAGGTCTTTCACCTGAAGAAGATGCAATTATTGATCGAGCAATTACCGAAACATATGCTCTTAAAGATATTACACCTGAATCAGATTTCTCAAATATAGAACCACCTCTACTTTCAGACTTCGAATTGGTGCTTGCAGGTATGGAAGGAGGGGAGTCACTGGCTCAACGAATGACCAAATACACAAAAGGAACATGGTCAGGATTTATCAACCGTCCTACAAACGTAGATATGAACAAAAAGTTCATAGTGTTCTCAGTGCGAGACATGGAAGACGAATTGAAACCAATCGCAATGTATATTGTGACTCACTACATTTGGAATGCAATTCGACGTGATATTAAAAAGCGATTGCTTGTTATCGACGAGGCTTGGTGGATGATGAAATCAGAAGATACGGCTTCATTCTTGCTTTCTTTAGCAAAACGAGGACGAAAATATTATCTTGGACTCGCGACAATTACTCAAGACGTAGATGACTTCCTAAAATCTCCTTACGGTATGCCAATTATTACCAACTCATCTATCCAAATGCTTTTGAAGCAGTCTCCAACATCTATTGATAAGCTTCAGGCAACGTTCAATCTTACAGATGAAGAAAAATATCTTCTTTTAGAATCAGGAGTAGGGGAAGGGATCTTCTTTGCCGGTGTAAAACACGTAGCTGTCAAAATTATTGCTTCATATACAGAAGATCAAATCATTACCTCAGATCCATCTCAAATCCTCGCTATTCGAAAAGCAAAAGAAGAATTGGGAAATTAAACATTAGTCTATGGATGGAATAAAACGATCAGAACCATCTGAGTTTGAAAAAAGCCCACGCCAACGGGAAGCTCATCACATGTCTCAACGTGTAGATCATGCAGGCAGAAACGTTGAACGTGTTGGTTCAATGGTGCAACATTCAGCTGCAACTGCAAAACATGCAAGCCAAGCAGGAGAGATTGCAGGAAAGGGAGTGAAAAACGTTGGTAAAGGTGTACAAGCAGCAGCAAAAGCCACTGGAGCAGGCAGTGATGCACTCATGAATGCAGGTAAAGCTGCTAGTGCTACTGCAGTAGGTGCTGTCGTGGGTGTGCCTATGATTGCTGTAGGAGCATTGGGTAAAGGAGCCTCAATCGGTGCACAATTTGCAGGAAAAGGACTGGAGGCTGGAGGAAAATTAGCAGAAGAAACAGCAAAAGCCACAAAAAAACTCAGTGCATCTGCCGAAAATGCTGGAAAAAACATAAAGAGTGCTGGATCACGAGTGCGCGGTGCTGCTAAGAAAATGGCTAAACACATCCATTTTACTCCCAAAGGCTTCATGAAAAACATGTCGATTACTGCTCGATTGGCAGTTTGCTCAGTTATTTTCTGGGCAATCGGACTTCTACCACTTATGGGTACCCTTACAGGTATTATGTATTCTATTCTGTGGGTTGCCGTACTTTTAAAAAAGTTTGGGAAATTAATATTGATGCCAAAAATCTTTGGTGTATATATTATATGTTCAATATTGAGCTGGCTGCCATTTATTAGTTGGATTCCTTGGACTATTGTAGGTACGATAATGACAACCTTCATTGCTACACGTACAAGGAATAAAATGATAAAAATGAAAGCAGAAGCAGCTGCTATGCATGCTAAAAATGAGCAAAAACGGCAGATGGCTATTGAATATAATCAGCAACTTCAAGGCATGCAAGATGAAGAAGATGATTATGCAGTTGAACGGCAGCGAGAAAATACTTCTTATTATGATGGAAATAGTGGGTCACGATCTTCTCAGTCGTCTGAGCGTCCCATGATGCGTCAACAACCACTCCAAAATATTCGACAACCTCAACAACAGGGTAAACCAATGCAAATTCGACCACAGACATCTCGACCTATGCCAGCATTGGGGAATAAAAGAGCAGCGTAACAGCGGACACTAGTGTATACTTATTTATATGTTTAAGAAGGGTTTAAGTACCTTAATTATTGTTTCTATTTTTAGCATGAGTTTTGCTCATGTTGGTTTAGCACAGACACCACCTTCATTTAGTGAATCAATTACACTTCGAGCTAGTCCACAAACTCCAAAGCCCGGTCAATCAGTAACATTTACCGCAGAATCATTTTCATTTGATCTCAATACAACATTAATTACCTGGGAAGTTAATGGCGTAAAAAAACTTGAAGGAATAGGGGAGCGCTATTTTACATTAGAAGGTCAATCTGCTAATTCTAAGACAATAGTTACTGTTGTGGCAGGAAATGCTGATGCAAGTTTCATCATCCAACCATCAACGGTAGATCTTATTTGGCAAGCAGATTCATATACTCCACCTTTTTTTAAAGGGAAAGCTCAGTTTCCATATCAAGGCAATGTAGTAGTAACTGCAATTCCAGATATTCGAGTAGGCAATAAACCAGTTGATCGAAAAAAACTTGTTTATCGATGGCAGTATGATGGAAAACTCATAAATGATGCCTCTGGCTATGGGAAAGACACTATTACAGTAACAGGCGACATAGTAATCAAAAACATAAATATTTCTGTATCTGTATCCACATCTGACGGATCACAAATTGCAACACAGTCTTTAAATCTTACACCCGTACAACCATCAGTAATATTTTATGCACAGAGTCCGCTTTATGGGACCCTCTACAACAGAGCACTAAGTACACAGGGTAGTCTTGAGCAAGAAGAAATAAGCCTTCGTGCCGTACCTTACAACTTCTCTACAGACTTTAGAGGAGGAACACCTACACTTTCTTTTGTGTGGAGTATCAATGGTACAGATTTGAATACCTCAGAAAGCACACTCCTACTACGTCGTCCGAATGGAACTACTTCAGGAAAAACCCAGGTGGGAGTAGAGGTAAGTAGTATTCCAAACATTTTGCAATCAGAATCACAAAACATTTTAATTAATTATGAAACACCTACTCAATAATAGTTTTAAGATTGTAGTTATAGGAGTAGTGTGTGCACTACTTTTTCCAATCGCTCATGTATTTGCAGCTGGGGAAGTAGGAGAAGCATATCAATTCCTAGCACCACTTCCTACAGAAACTGGAGCAACGTTACCTGCTGAAAATGGATTGAGTGTCTATGCAAATTCGATGTACAGAATTCTCGTGAGCATATCAGGAGTTATTGCTGTATTTATGCTTGTATATGGTGGAATTCTCTATATGTCGAGTGATGCTATTACAGGTAAAAGAGAAGGTAAAGATATAATTAAAAGAACCTTGTGGGGATTGATTCTCGTAATTGGATCTTGGCTCATAATCTATACACTCAACCCTTCTTCTCTTAACCCAGATACAGTTTCAAAGGGCGCTGAAAGTGTAGGAAGACAGGTTCCAGGAGTACCTCGACCAAAGTTGAATCCACGAACACCCGCATCATATGAACTACCTAAATATAATCCTGAAGATGCAGGAATCTACGTACCTGGCGATAGCAGTGGTGGACCGTTGGGCCTTCCAGGAGGGAGCACAGGTGTTTATAACCCTAATACAGGAGGAGGGGGAACAATTCCAGGTGGAACACAACCAGGTCCATCATACACACCTCCACCAGTACAACCAGAACCAGCATACTCAAACAATTTTACCCAAGTCACACCATCACCAACAAGTAAAAAAGTATATGTTAGCACATCGGGTAATGACAGTAATCCCGGAACCGAGGCAGCCCCAATTTCAAGCATAAACAAAGCTCTTACAAAGAACCCTGATTTTATCTACCTCAAACGAGGAGATACATGGACATCCGGATTTGATCTTACCGGAAGAAACGGTGTTAAGGTGTTGGCGTATGGTTCAGGACCACGTCCAAAGATTTCAATTCCTGGACAAGGAACTGGAATTCGAATTTGCTCAAATACTGGTAATATCCTCATCCAAAGTATTCATCTTCATACAACTACTTCAAACAATCAAGGAATTGCGATGGAAGGATGTCAGGGAGTTCACGATGTAACAATTGAGGATGCCTATATCGAAGGGTTCCGAATGGGAATCACCTTGAATATGACAACTAATGATGGTTCTGTAATCAATAATAAAAACCGAAACTTCAAATTGAGACGCTCAGTTATTACAAATAGTCATTCAAAAACAGGCGGAGACTCTTCAGGTTTATATATAGATCAGACTGATGGAATTCTATTAGAAGATAATGTGTTTTTTAGTAATGGACGACGTCTCGATGGAGGAGGGGAAACCACAAGAAATCACAATGCATATATTCATGCACTCAATTGGAATGTAACGGTCAGAAATAACATCTTTGCTTTTGCATCAAGCCATGGTCTTCAGGCACGAGCAGGTGGGGTGGTAGAAAACAACCTCTTTTATGACAATGCAATCCACTTATCATTTGGGCTCGTTAACGGTAGTGGAACAGGACATCCAAATGGTGTAGTAGGACGAATTACAAACAACGTAATGGTGGGTGCTAAGAATATTGGCAGTGAACCGCGAGGGTTTGGTATTATTTTTGGAAATATTAAACCAGGGGGTAATACTGTGGCTTCAGGAAATATTATTGCAAACAACCGAACTGGATCAAATTTTCCTGCAATACAATTGGAAAGTGGAGTGGGGGATTATGCACATCTTGCAGTAGGAATTCATGACTTAACATTGAAAGATAATATCGTCTTTAACTGGTCAAAAGCACTATTGGTAGAAGGAAGTATTACTCCCGGTGGAACAGGGAAGGAATCTTCAAGTAATATTATTGTTACCCAAAACTCATTCCCAACAGGAATTGTTGATGCTCGTAATGTATTAACAGTTAGTTCTCCTATAACTGGCGTGACCTATCCACATCCTGAATATGCTAATGATGGTTATCTCTCACTTATACAAGAAGCAATGAAAAATGATATTAATAACTGGAGACCAAACTACACAGCCAAGCAAGTTATCAACCGTGTTCGTGAAGGATTTGGTAAACCTGCGATATAATAAAGTGCGAACATGTTAAAAAAACTATTTATTGGAGGAATCATATTCTTTATACTTGCAGTTGGGATTGCTACATATTTTTTATTTTTCCGTTCATCAAATCAAAATGATTCTACGGATGTTATTACGACAGATTTTCCAATTTCAGGAGACAGACCAGTTGCAAGTCTTCCACCAAATCAGTCAACAACATCCACACCAAATCAAAATCCATTTTTAGCAAGTATTCTTGTGAAAGTATCATCTGCACCAGTGGCAGGTGGAGCAGCAGTAAGCATTGCAAGCACGACCATCATACGATATACAGAGCGAGGAACAGGACATATTAGTGATGTATATCCTGGAACAGGGGAGCTTAGAAAAGTTGTTAATACAACCGTCCCTACTGTGTATGAATCTCAAATGGATCCTCAAGGAAAGAATGTATTGTTACGTTATGTTGATGAAGCACATGCTGACATTTACACATCAGGATATGTCTTTTCTACATCAGCCACATCTACAGCGCAGTTTACTTCGTATCCAATAAATATTCGATCTGTTGCGTACTCACCTTCAGGTAAAGAGATATTTTATATACAAAAAACTGCTGATGGAGCCGATGGGATAGTTGCAGCATATGACGGTTCTAACCCAAAAAAGATATTTGACTCATCAGTGAGCGAATGGATAGTATCTTGGCCAGAAGCAAATACTATTATGTTGGCGACCAATGCTTCAGCCACCGATGATGGGTTCGCGTACTTTTTAAACCCAAAAACACAAGAATTTAAAAAGGTCTTAGGTGATATTAGAGGATTAACCGTTCTTGTGAATCCTACAGCGACTCATTTAGCATATTCAGATAGTAACAACACGTTAAATATTCTGTCTCTTAAAGATGCTACGGTAATTAATACTGGTGTAAATACGCTTACAGATAAATGTACATGGTCAACAGTACAAACAGATACACTTTATTGTGCAGTACCCGAATCTCTCTTTGATGGAGCATATCCTGATGTATGGTATTTAGGATTCACATCATCAAATGATGCTATTTATAAAATAATACCCGGAACAGCACCAGAACTCGTAGGCTCATTGGTAGCAACCTATAAACAATCAATCGATGTTATTAATCCCACAATAAGTCCTGATGGGAACTTCTTTATCTTTGGTAACAAGAAAGATTTCTCACTATGGAGTCTAAGAATTACTCCACAAAGTACACTAAATGAACCTCAAGTTTAGTAATCTAGTTATTTAATCCCTTTTTCTAGACGTCGACGAATGTATACCTCTTGAATAGACATAAAGATGTTACTAGTTATGAAATAGAGTGAGATTACCGATGAAATATAGGCTATAGGGAAGATAATCAAAGGAAATATATACCGCATTTGAGTATTCATACTCTTAGCAAAGTCATCTTGAAATGATGGCTTTTTGTTTGGGTTAGGAGCAGTTGGAGGCTGTTTTGGGAGAGCAAGATTAATTTGAATAAACTGAGTAATAACAGCTATAAGGGCGAGAATAAAACTTCGCTGAAGTAGATCAGTTCCTAAGAACGTCATCACAACTATTGTAGGTTCTTGAACAAATGAGTACAAAATACTTACATCAATTTTTGGTAAACCACTTCGAAACACATTATAGAGACCAATGAGAATAGGGAACTGGAGAATAAGGAGGAATAATCCAGCAAATGGATTAATATCATTATCTTTATAGAGCTTCATAAGCTGTCGAGCTTGATCTTGCTTATCTGCAACATTTTCTCGAATTCGCTTTGCTTCAGGCTCTATGCGTTTCATCAAAATCTGAGTTTTGATTGATTTTTTCGCAAGAGGATAGAGAACAAAACGGATTAGTATAGTAAGCAGAACCACAGCCCAACCAGCACTGTGCCCTGGGAGAATATCAATAATAAAAACTAATGCATTGTATATAGGTATATAGAAAAGTGTTTTAAACATGAGTTGATTGTATCAAATGTAAATAAAAAGAGCTCCTAAATCTTACCTGTAGCTCTATGTACCAACTGAACGAGCTCTGCACCACATTCTTCAACAGTAGAGCGTGTAAGCCCCTTTTTAACGGAAATAAGGACAATATAACCAGACGGTAGGGTAGCTAGGATCTCTTCTATATATGAAGACAGTTTTCTACGTAATCTATTACGTTCAGTAGCTCTTGTATCTACTTTTTTAGATATCGTTATAGCACAACGACTCAGTTCTTGTGGCATTCCAGAACTGAGTCGGAGTAGAAAATGAGGTGAATGAAAGGTTTTTCCACCTTTCATTGCCTCATTGAAAAGGCTTTTTGAAACCCTACGGTTTCGAGGAAGCATAAAATATGTTTATACGGTCAATTTATGACGTCCTTTTGCTCGTCGTCGCTTGATAGTATTTCGGCCAGTTCGTGATGCTGAGCGAACGAGAAACCCATGGGTCTTTGCTCGTTTACTTCGTTTAGGTTGGTATGTTTGAGACATAATAGGGGAGTATAGAATAAAAGTGTGAAATTGTAAATGGTTATCAAGGGTTTTTCACTTATCCACAAGTTATCAACATACTTATAGACTGTGCACAAGTTCTCGAAAAATTCTTGGAGGTATATACTATGTCCACACTAATTTTCCTAAAACATATTATGGACACCAAGAGATTATGGGAAAGTGCACTTGCTGAAATTGAAATTGAAGTTTCTAAGGCTAACTTCAATATGTGGTTTAAAGATACACACATATCTAGAGTTGATGATGGAATGGTGTATCTAAGCGTTCCTAATGTGTTTGTAAAAGATTGGCTCTATAATAAATTTCATAAATTTATCTTGAAATGCCTTCGAAACAATGCTGATATTCGAGGTTTAGAATATGTAGTTTCAAAAGATGAACCAAAGAGACAAGAAATTCAGCAATCTCAAAGAAACACCCTCCCAACAAACCCTACTTCTGAGCTCCCACTCAATGATTTCTATATTAATAAAGATGATAATCTAAATCCTCGCTATACCTTTGAATCATTCGTAGTAGGGCCATTTAATGAACTTGCTTATGCTGCAAGTCAGGCAGTAATAAAGAAACCTGGAATTACGTATAATCCACTCTTTATATATGGAGATACAGGTCGAGGAAAGACTCATCTTATTCAAGCAATAGGAAATTACTTAAAAACGGCTACATCTAAGAAGATTTTCTATGTAACATCGGAAAAATTTTCACTTGATTACATAAATTCACTTCAAAATAACAAAATAAATAACTTTAAAGAAAAATATCGTAAATATGATGTACTTATCATGGATGATATTCAGTTTTTCTCTAACAAAGAAAAGTCTCAAGAAGAATTATTCCACTTATTTAACAACTTATACGATGATAATAAGCAGATTATTTTCTCATCAGATAAGCACCCAAACTATATTCCAAACCTAGAAGAGCGCTTAAAATCACGCTTCGGAGCGGGAATGATTATTGATGTACCTCATCCAGATCAAGAATCACGTGCTGCAATTTTACGTGCAAAAGCAAAGCTTCAAAATGTCGATCTTTCTCCTGATATTATCGAATATTTGGCTTCCACTATAGATGGAAACATTCGAGAGCTTGAAGGTGCCTTAAATTCTGTACTTATGCAGTCTCAGCTTCGGGGAAGGGAACTTAATGTAAATGAGGTTAAAAATATCATTAAAAATAACGCTAAACCCAAAAAAGCGGTATCTGTTAAGGATGTAATTAAAACCATTGCTGACTTCTATAATATAGAGGAAGCGAGCATTTATGAGAAAACACGCCGAAAAGAAGTAGTTCGGCCTCGTCAGCTCATAATGTATGTTCTTCGAGAAGAATTTGATGTTTCATATCCATCAATAGGCCAAAAGTTGGGCGGAAGAGACCATACAACAGTTATTCACTCATGTGAAAAGATTAAAAATGAGCTAAAGACAAATCATATCTTAGCTCAGGAATTGAAGCAGATTAGATCAATGTTCTAAAAAACACATGGGAAATAGCTGGGGACAAAACTGTGGATAAACCTGGGGACAAAGTGGATATAAATTGTGTAGAGCGTGTGAACTAGATGAGGATGAATTGGTGATAAAAAATAACAGGTGGATAACTTATCCGGAATCCACAGTGCATATCCACAAGTGAGGGGATATGCAAATGAAGAAAAACCGTTACCCACAGCTATCCCCAGAGTTATACACAGTATCCACAGGGTTAATAGTAGTAATAAATCTTTTAATTAAAGATAATTAATATATATGAAGATCGAAGCAGCACGAGAGAAATTGGTTGATGCGATAAGCAAAGCAGATAAGATCACAGGGAAAAATTTAACCCTACCGGTTTTAAGTTGTATTCTCTTTGAAGCAACAAAACATGATCTTATTATTCGATCTACAAATATGGATCTTGGAATTGAAATCACTATTCCTGTAAAAGTCTATACAGAAGGTAAAGTAGCTATTCCTGGATCAATCATTTCAAATTTTCTATCAAATATCTCAAGTAACCTTATTACTCTTGAAGTGATAGAAGGAAATGTAAAAGTAACTACTGATTCAAACACTACTGTTATTAAATCTCTTAACCATGATGACTTTCCTACTATTCCTATGCTCGAAGGGGATAAGAAACTGTTATTGGCCGCTCGCGACCTCGTGAAGGGCATCAAATCTGTAAGCTATGCATCTGCTACCTCGAGCATGAAACCGGAGCTCTCAAGCGTGTATATCTACTCTGACGATGATCAGGTAGTGTTCGTTGCTACCGATTCTTTCCGTTTGGCGGAAAAGAAAGTAAAAATGAAAAATGCTCAGGATATTGGTCAGCTTCTAATTCCGGTTAAAAGTATCAATGACATTATTAGAATTCTTGATGCATGTCATGGAGATGTTGAAGTTGCTCTTACAAAAAACCAAATTTCATTTAAGTTTGATGGTACGTATTTAACATCACGAGTTGTAGATGGTGTATTTCCAGATTATCGACAAATTATTCCAAAAGAATATAAAACAGTCTGTACTGTATTAAAACAAGATCTTATTAAAGCTTTAAAAATAGCTACTCTTTTCTCTGATAAGTTTAATAAACTCAATTTTAAGATTCTTCCTTCAGAAAAGAAGTTTATGTTGAGTACGAGAAATGCTGATGTTGGAGAAAACAGCACGGCACTAGAAGCTGTATGTGAAGGTGACGATCTTGAGATAAACTATAATTACAAATACGTAGTAGATTGCTTCCAGTCTGTAGATTCAGATTCAGTTGCCTTGGAATTTAACGGTTTAAACAGACCACTTGTAATAAGAGGCGTTAACGAACGTTCTTTCTTATATCTCGTCATGCCGATTAACAAATAATCCACACACATCTATGTTGAAGGGAATATACATGAGGTATACTAGAGATACCATGAATAATCTCCAGCATCTTTTGGAAAAGTTTGCTAAGCTTGTTCAATCACCGGCACTTGTTAAAAAACCAATTCTCGCTTCAATACATAATGTCTCACGTATTCAGTTAGAAGAAGGCGATATAAACCTCAAGGAAAGTATTTTATACATCACTGCCTCTCCAAGTATCCGCAATGAACTCTACATGCGTAAGCGATCCATTTTGAAGGATCTAGAGCGTACCATGGGGGAGAACTGTCCTCGAGATATTCGATAAATAAAAACACCCTGACTTTTGATCAAGGGTGTTTTTATTTTGAAACTCAAGATTTATTTTATACTGAACTGTAAAGTTGTTTCATTTTTTACTTCGTTTTGATCGAAGACAACAACCTTAAGTTGATTATTGCTTCCTTGTGAAGCAGGACTGAGGCTCAGATCAATATCTAAGTTGAATGGTGCACTGTTTTTTACTCCAACATACGTTCCGTTAATGTAGAACTCTGCTCGCTTGAGAGGAGTTTGGCTTTGAGTTGAAATAGCTGCATTCATTCGGTCGGATTTATTGAAGCTTGCGTTGGCAGTTGGACTTGTAATTATCACAAGGGGAGCACCATTTTGAGGCTGCTGTTGATTTTGTTGTGGATTAGGGGAAGCAGCACCATTTTTTTCTGCCCAGTTTCGTACCGGAGTTTCCCATAGATAATACTGTGAATCACTTGCAGGGTTTGCTGGTGGATTACCTGTAGGATTATTTTTATCTACGTAGTGAAGAATCGTGTGAACCTCACCTCCGCTTGATCTCTCTTCACGATTTTCTGGAGGTGTTGCATCAGTTGCCGGTAGTCCAGTTGTTCGATCAACAGTATATGTCTGACCTCCTTGCCATGATCCTCGAAGGATTGGTTTGAGATTTGGATCAATAGGTTCTGGTTCTTTGAAGGCAACTTCAGGAAGATCTTTCAAAGCCTCATTCATAAATTGTCGCCACATTGGAGCAATGATAAGTCCTGAAGTTTTTCGAATCATTACAGAGTTGTCATTGTTTCCAGCCCAAGCTCCTACTGCAATTTGAGGTGTATATCCAATGATCCATGTATCACGAGTATCGTTTGTTGTACCAGTTTTGAGAGCTACTTGGCGAGAACCAAAGTCAGTTGCAGAGCCTGGGCCGTTCAATGGAAGTCGAGCCACATTATCACTCAATACATCATTGAGTAAGAGTACTGATTGCTCTGGAACTACTTGTTTTGGATCTGCCTTAAATTCTTCTAATACTTTTCCTTCTCGATCGGTGATTTTAAGAATTCCAGTAGTTGGATTTCTCATTCCGTTGTTGGCAAACACACCGTATGCGCCTGTCATCTCGAGTGGGGAAGCTTCGCCACCTCCAAGCACAAGTGTAAGTCCATATTGATTTACATTACTTAAACTTGTGATTCCCAAATCTCGAGCTGTTTGAAGAGTATCTTTCATTCCTGCTAGATACAGAGTTTTAATCGCTGGGATGTTGATTGATTGTGCTAAGGCGTTTCTTAGACTCATTGGACCTCTAAAGTTTAAGTCATAGTTATTTGGCATGTAACAACTATCTTTTTGAATTCCAGGAGATGTTGGGTTTCCATATGCATCACAATTTGTTGAAAACTGCGTAGGTACATCAAAGAGTACTGTTTCAGGCGTATATCCTTTAGTAAATGCTGTTACGTAGGCAAATGGCTTAAATGAAGAACCTGGCTGTCGGTGTGCCGTTGTAATGTTGAAGTTACCATCAATTTCTTTGTCGAAGTAATCACGTGAACCTACCATGACAAGCAGTTGTCCTGTTGCAGGATCAATAGCAATCATTCCTGCATTTGTTGCATTAAAATTTTTAGTATTTTTTAATGCATTCTCTTTAACTATAGCTTCAGCTTTTTCTTGGAGCTTATAATCAAGCGTTGTAATTACCTTAAGACCACCAGTATTTACTACATCTTCACCATATTTCTCTATGAGATATTCTTTAATAAACATCGAGAAGTGAGGTGCTTTGATGCTATTTATATCTTGCTTAGTAAAGGTTACTTTTTCTGCTCGAGCAGTTTCATACTCGGCTTCAGAAATGAAGTTGAGTTCTTTCATTCGTTGAAGAACAACATTTTTTCGAGTTTCTAGTTTATCAACATGTTTTCCAAAAGGAGAATAGGTGCTTGGAGCTTGAGGAATTGCTGCAAGATATGCTGATTCAGCAAGCGTAAGATCTTTAGCTGATTTGTTAAAGAAACGCTTACTTGCTTCTTCTACACCGTAGGCATTTCCTCCGTATGGTGAGCCATTAAGATACAAATTCAAGATTTGATCTTTTGTCATGATACGCTCAAGCTTAAGAGCAAGAACCCATTCTTTTATTTTACGAGAGATTCGTTTGTCTGAGGTAAGGAGAGCGTTCTTAATAACCTGCTGTGTAATAGTTGATCCTCCTTGTTTGAACTCTCCAGATTGAAGGTTCACAATAACTGCTCGAAGAAATGCCATTGGTCGAACACCTTTGTGAACATAAAATTCACTATCTTCAATAGCTATAGTTGCATTTTTAATGTAAGGAGAGATGTTTTCATACGGAACAACTTGCTGGCGTACATCTTTATTGAGGTCATACAAAACTATTTCACCAGTTTTGTCATAGAGACGAGTTGACCCAGAGAGGATTTTATCTTGAAAAGACTCTAAATCGGGGATCTTAAGCGTTGCGACCCACAAGAAAATACCACCACTTATGAATAATAATACTATTACAGCAAGCAAAATAAGCTGTTTCCAGCTATCTCTCCTCAATAACCAACCCGTTACTCTTTTTTTCATTAGGTTAATCCTATCACATACATATATAAGACAAAATGGCCTTAATATGCTAAATTTATGCGGTATGAGTGATATAAAAAATCTAGAACTAGAAATTGATGAGCTGCTTAAGCGAGGAGTGGGTGAATTTATCGACCCAGATGGAAGTTTTAAGCAAAAACTCCTAAAGAAGGCTCGAGGGGAATATACAAAGCCTATTGTTATTAAATTTGGTGTTGACCCAACACGTCCAGATATTCACCTGGGTCATGCTGTGGTTTTTCGAAAATTACGAAAATTTCAGGAGTTGGGCTGCAAGGTGATTTTCTTGGTTGGTGATTATACAGCTCAGATTGGTGATCCAACAGGTAAAAGCAAAGTTCGTCCAGAAATTGATCAGGCGGCAGTAGTTGAAAATATGAAGACATATCTAGATCAGATAGATTCTATTTTGCTTACTGATGCACGTGTTTTTTCATGGATTCGAAACTCAGATTGGTTTACAGCAATTACAGATCTCACAGTAAATGATCCTCGATTATCTATTACAGACAACAACGATCCTCAGAAACATATTGAAGTAGATGGTAATAGTTTTATAGGTAAGGCTGCTGTGTTTGAAAGTACTCGAATGCAAATTACTGATTTGAAGATGCGAGAAAATGTGTCTGTCATTACCATGCGTAATCTTTTGTGGACGCTCCGAAAAATAACGCATTCTCAGCTTATTGAGCGTGACATGTTTCAGCAGCGAATCAAAAACAATGAAGAGCTATACATGCATGAAATGATGTACCCAGTGCTTCAGGGAATTGACTCATCAGTGCTGCATGCAATTTACGGTAGCTGTGATCTTGAAGTAGGGGGAACAGATCAAACCTTCAATATGCTTATGGGTAGAACTGTAATGAAAAATAATATGCCGCCTCAAGAACCTCAGGCAGTACTTTCTTTCAAACTTCTTGAAGGACTTGATGGTAAAGAAAAGATGTCTAAGAGTCTTAATAACTATATTGGTATTACAGACGAACCAAGTGATATGTATGGCAAAGTAATGTCTATTCCTGATACATCTGTTCTTAATTACTTTGAGCTCTGTACATTTACTCCAACAGATGAACTTGAAGATATAAAAAAAGACCTTGCTGATAAAGATCTCAATCCAAAAATTCTTAAGATGAAATTAGCAAAACAAATAGTTGCTATCTATCACGGACAATTGGCGGCAGATAAAGCAGAAGAAAATTTCAACAATACATTTAAGAAAGGTGGCATTCCAGAAAATGTAGAATCAGCTGAGGTGGAGAAGGGGACAATGCTGGTAGATGTATTACTCGCAGAAAAAATTATAGCATCTAAGACTGAATGGCGACGACTACTTGATGAAGGAGCTGTGACGGAAATGATACTGGATACTCAAGTGTCTGATCCGTTTCAAAAAATAGAACAAGACGGAGTATACAAAATAGGTAAACGTAGATTCTTAAAGATTGTAGTAAAATAAAATATTAAAATAAAAATACCCGCACTGGATCAGTGTGGGTGTTTTTATTTTAATATTCTTCTTCGTCTTTATCGATTCCAAATGCATCATCTTCTGCATCCTCTTCATCTCCAAATGCATCATCTTCTGCATCCCAATCTTCATCTTCTTCATCTACAGCATCGTCGTCATCATCCTCGGTGATGGGAGCTTCTTCATCATCCTCATCTTTATCATCATCGTCTTCGTCCTCCTCTAATTCACTGAAGGAGACTTCGTTTTCATCTAATGATGTGTATTCATCTTGAATCATGCCTTTACCCATTTTTCTATTTCTAAATGATCTTTATAATTTTTTGTCACCTCGTTGTATCAAATCCGCTATTTTTTTGCAAATATTTAGAATCATTTTTGTGGATAACCAAATCGTTCTGTCGCAAAAAGCGTTATTCCTACGGCTATTGCGTCATATTCGTCGTCATATTTGATAGGCTTTGAAATAGCTACTAGTCGCTCAACCATAGCTGTAACTTGGGTTTTATCACTTTTACCATGTCCTGTTACGGCTATCTTAATAGCAGACGGATTATACTCGTATACTTTCAGTCCTTTGCGTGAACATTCAGCAAGTATTACTCCTCGTGCCTCTGCTACTAGCAACGCTGTTGTAGTGTTTTTACTAAAGAAGAGTGTTTCTATAGCTAACGCTTCTGGATTAAACTCATTAATAATTCGAGCAATTTCTTCGGCTACCATTGCTAGACGTTCGTGATGGGCTTTTGTTTTTGGTGTAAAAAAGCAATTAGAATATACGAGCATTTCTTTTCCACGTGGTTCTTTATCTAAGATGGCAATGCCTAGGCGTTCGTAGCCAGGATCTATAGCAATGATTCGCATGATTATTCAGCGTTTGTGTATACTTCTTGCACCTCATCGTTTTCTTCAAGCTCGTTCATAAGTTCTTCAAGTTTGGTGCTATCTTCTGGAGAAAGGGGAGTTGTTGTTTCTGGAATCCATTCCTGATGTTCTTTTTTAAATGCCCATGTAGCAGCGCCCATGGCAGCTAATGCAAAGCCGTTCTTAGAGAGAATATGTTTGATTTCCTGAGCAGCTTTATTTCTATTATCAGTGAGGGTTTCAATAACAAGCGCACAACCTCCTGGGCCATACGCTTCATAAGTAATGTTTTCCATTGATGCAGAATTGTCAGTGGTTGCTTTCTTTACCGCACGATCAATAGTATCGTTTGGCATATTACTTTCTTTGGCTTTTTTTATTGCTGCTGCAAGTCCTGGAGAAGCAAGATTACCAGCGGATTTTTTAGCTTCAACGGTGATATATCGAACGAGCTTAGTAAATGTCTTACTCTTTTGTGCATCTGAAGCACCTTTTTGTCGCTTAATTTTTGACCATTTATTATGTCCTGCCATAGTGTAACTATAGTAACAATAGAGCGTAGCTAGATCAACTTTTCTTGTCGTTCAGGTGGTTTCATACCTAAATGAGTATATGCTGCGTCAGTCGCAGTACGCCCTCGAGATGTTCGTTCGAGCATACCGATTTGCAATAAGTATGGCTCATTAAATTCCTCTATTGTTGCTTGCTCTTCTGAAAGAGACGCTGCGATAGTATTTAATCCTACAGGGCCGCCGTTGTATTTTTTAATAATAGCTTCAAGGATAGATCGATCAGAAGCAGTAAGTCCTTTGTCATCAATACCAAGCATATCAAGAGCTTTATCTACTGCTGTTTTATCAAGATCGGTTTTGTGAACTTGCGCATAATCACGACAGCGTTTTAAAAAGTAGTTGGCTGTTCGTGGAGTTGAACGGCTGCGTTTTGCAATTTCTGCAGCACCTTCATTTCCAATTTCGATAGTTAGAATTTTTGAAGATCGTTTTACGATTTCTTCGATTTCTTCATTAGTATAAAATTCCAATCGAAATACTCCTCCAGAAAACCGTGATCGAAGTGGGGAAGAGAGAAGCGAAATCCGTGTTGTAGCTGCAATAAGAGTAAACGGCGGAAGATCAAGCTGAATAGTGCGGGCTGATGGACCTTTACCAATAATAATATCCAAACTTCCTGATTCCATGGCAGGATATAATATTTCTTCAATAGCTTTATTAAGTCGATGGATCTCGTCTATAAACAAAATATCACCAGGAGACAGATTGGTGAGCACTGATGCAAGATCACCAACCTTTTCAATAGCAGGGCCCGAGGTGACTTTAATTTGGGCGTTCATTTCTTTTGCAACAAGATGAGCCAAGGTAGTCTTTCCAAGTCCTGGAGGGCCATAAAAAAGGATATGTTCAGGAACAGTATTTCGTTCACGAGCAGCAGTTAAAAGAATGTTGAGATTATCCTTGATTGCTTTTTGACCTATATAATCGTCCCACTGACTAGGGCGTAGTGCTGTATCTAAGAATAGTTTATCTTCCTGCGGAGGAATTTGTGGCTCAAAGTCGCTTGACATTGGTATTGTTTCGTGATAGTATACATCCATACCTATTGATGAGGTATGTTTTTTTAAATCCGCGCTATAAATCTCTAGACAAAAAGCCTTCCGAGGTTACATAGTGTTTATTCGAGTGTACTCTGGTTGTTACCTTGTGTAACGTACTGTGGTACTACTTAGAGAAACATTTAACTTTTAATGTTCATTATTAAAAGTATTGTCTAGAGATTCATGGGGCGGATTTTCTTGTGCCCACATATAGAATAGTACGCTATTTTATAAAAGGCACAACTTCACAATACACAGTTTTGTTTTGTATTGTTGCTAGAGCTCGGCTTCAAGGTCGATCACTCGTTCTAACTCCTGAATAGACGTCATTTTTTGGAGAATTTTAATAATTCCGTCTTGTTTCATATTTAAGATACCCTGATCTTCAGCAGCTTTCCAAATTTCTCGCTCACTTGGATTTTCTCGAATAGCTTGTTCAACTTTTTCACTTCGAAGAATTGCTTCAAATACTCCCACGCGTCCTTTATATCCTGTGAAGTTACATTTTTCACAGCCTTTTGCTTTTCCAATAATAGTAGGAATTGTAGGCAAGTATTCACTCACATTTTTTATAGTCCCCAAGATTCTATCAATAATAATTTTATCTCGGCCTTCTATTGGCATTTCTTCAGCACAGGTACAAAGTCGTCGCACCAATCGTTGTGCCATTGAAACAGAAAGTGCTGATGTGAGAATTTTTGGATCTACTCCAAGGTCTATAAGACGTGGAAATGTTCCAGCTGCATTATTTGTGTGAAGGGTAGAGAACACTAAGTGGCCAGTAAGCGCTGAGTTTACTGCGATTTCTGCTGTCTCTGTATCTCGAATTTCTCCAACCATGATAATGTCGGGATCTTGTCGAAGTGCTGAACGCAAACCTTCTAAGAATGTGTATCCAGTATCTGGATTAATCTGTGTTTGCACGATGCCTGGAAGGTGATATTCAACGGGGTTTTCAATAGTAATAACTTTAATCTCAGGGCTAAAAACCTTGCGTAAAAAAGCATAGAGGGTAGTGGTTTTTCCGGAACCGGTAGGGCCTGTGGTTAGGATCATGCCTTCCGGTTTTTCTACTTCTCTTAATAGTATTTCTAGAAGCTTTGGAGGAATACCCATCGATTCGAGTGATACATTGATAGCACTAGGATTGAGAACTCGAAGCACTATAGAGTTTCCATATGCTCCTGGCAAAATTGATGCTCGAATTTCAATTTCAGTATCTTCAAGCATAATACTAAATCGGCCGTCTTGAGCACCGTTAAGATTGAGTTTCATTCCTGCAATCAATTTGATTCGAGAAAGGAGCAGTCGGAAGGTATCGTGATCAAAGTGCAAAAAGTCATTAAGCACGCCGTCGATACGAAATCGAATACGGACAAATTTTTCTTCAGGTTCAATATGAAGGTCAGAAGCTTTCAAGGCAAGAGCACTTGAAATCATGATTTCAAGAAGTCGTGAAATCTTGTAGCCCTTCTTTTGGGTGAGGGTAGTGTCGATAAGTCGTTTTACATCCTCAACACTGTGCACATCTTTAAGGAAGTTTGTGATTTCGTCATTAGAAATATCAAGAGCTCCACCCTTTGTTTCAAAAGAAAAAGAAAGGTCTTTATAGCGAACCCATACTTTTTTAAGACTATCAATAGAAACCATGTAGAGGGTTGGAATGTATCCCTTAGTTTTAAGATCCTCAAGAATAGCCTCAGTCTTTGGATTTCCAGGCGCAAGGACAGCAACTTTAATTTTTTTACCAACGATATCAAAAACCGCAAGCGTTGCGTCTCGAGCATCTTCTTCTTTTACCACGCGAAGGGCATCACTATTAATAGCAACAGTCGTGAGATCTATATAATGAATACCGTATCGTGTTGATAAAGCTTTAGCTAATCCTTCTTCTTCATCGCGATGCAAATCTTCTAATTTTTTATCCTGCTTTTCTTCGTCAAAGACAACCATATAGAGACATTATCTCATTTAATACAGGGGAAATGTAGTGTATAAGTATATATTGACTTTTGCTGTAAATAGTGCTATAATTGGGTCTGAGGTTTCACGTTCAATATCTTTGTTTTTCAGCGTTTTTTGGAGTCCGACATGCGTGTTTCGTCCCTGATTCCGGCCGTTTTGCTCGCCATCGTCGCTTCGGCTTCGGTGGGCTGCACAGGGCCTCGTCCAAGTTCCAACACATTGGTGGTCAGCAACAGCATCGCTGATACCGTGATCGAGATCTACGGCAATGGCCACCTCTGCGACATCTGGCAGCCCGACGGTTCCTTCAAGGATTCGATCATCGGGTACCCTGAGACGGCTCGCGTCGATGTGGGCTATGCTGCTTCCGGTGGCAAAGTACACCTCGAAGCCAAGGTCTTCCGCAAGGAAGGCTATGGCACTCCGAAGCAGGTGTTCCTCGGGAACGCTGCTACACGAGCCATTCGGTTCGCGGAGAACGAGGTCCTCGGGCGCCGAGCGCAGATCCGTCATGAGGTGGTGCGATGGGACATCCGTTCCTACACGCCACCGGCCATTCCGATTCAGGACAGGCAGCAGAAGACCAAATCTTCGAGCGGCACGTCCAAATCGAGCGGCCCAGGCCCTCGTGTGCTACGCAACGGTGCGTGGTACAACAAGTAAAACAGGTAAAGAACAAGGAGGTTCTTTAAAGTACAACCGGGCGCGCTTCGCAAGATGTGAAGCGCGCCCTTTCGTTTGTGGTACTATGCCTTATATATGAAAGTACGATGCTCAAATCTTGAACAAACAAAAGCGCTTGCAAAACAGGTAGTTGCAACATTTATACCCGGTCCACAGGCAACTCTTGTAGGTCTTTATGGCAACCTTGGTGCTGGTAAAACTACTTTTACACAATCTGTAGCGGAAGCCTTAGGGGTTACCGAAACAGTGACAAGTCCTACATTTATTATAGAAAAAATATATAAGCTGGATCATGCTACTTTTGATCATCTTATTCATATAGATGCGTACAGATTGGATAGGGAAGAAGAACTCGTTAATTTAGGCTGGAAGGAAATTATTTCTAACCCTAAAAATCTTATATTTTTAGAATGGCCAGAGAAAGTATCAGGGATTTTACCTACACAAATTCAGAAAATAGTGTTTACTGTTGTGGATGAAACGACAAGAGATATAGAAGTTGTATAATACCTCAATGCCACGACCAAAACTCTCAGATAAAAAGCGAATTATCCTTCTCGATGCTCATGCAATTTTGCATCGAGCGTATCATGCAATGCCCGACTTTGCGTCTTCAAAAGGTGAGCCAACAGGAGCTCTTTATGGTCTATCAACAATGATCATGAAGATCATTGAAGAACTTAAGCCAAGCTATGTTATTGCCTGTTACGATCTTCCTCAGGCCACATACCGACACGAAGCTTATAAAGAATATAAAGCTGGACGTAAAAAAGCAGATCCAGAACTTGTGGCCCAAATGAAAAGTTCTCGAAAGATTTTTGAGGCGTTTTCTATACCTATATATGATAAGCCTGGATTTGAAGCCGACGACATGCTCGGTACTATTTGTGAAATCATGGATAAAAATGATGAGTATGAAATTGTTATCTCATCGGGTGATATGGATACCATGCAGCTTGTGAAAGATGGCAAAGTGCAGGTCTACACGCTTCGAAAGGGAATTAAAGATACTATTTTATATGATGAGGCAGCCGTGGTAGAACGCTTTGGATTTCTACCAAAGTTTCTCACTGATTTTAAAGGATTACGTGGTGATACCTCAGACAATATTATTGGTATCAAAGGCATTGGAGAAAAAACAGCAACAACTCTTATTCAAAAGTTTGGAACTATAGAAGAAATGTATGTAGCTCTTAAAAAAGACAAAGAAAAGTTTCAAAAAGAAGCAGGAGTATCTCCACGTATAGCACAGCTTTTAGAAGATGGGGAAGAAGAAGCATTGTTCTCAAAAATGCTAGCTACTATTCGACGTGACGCACCAATTGATTTTAAAATTCCTGAAAAAGAATGGAAAGAGGCTGTAGATATGGATGCTGTTGAAAAGCTTTTTACTGAGCTTGAATTTCGCTCTTTGAGTATTAGAGTAAAAGAAGTTTTGGGTCACACCGACGCGTTTGGAGACATAATAGAAACACCACAGGAAGAAGAAAAAGATAAAGAAGAGATAGATGCTCAAGAACTCCGAGAAACAGCTTTGGCCCTATGGGTTATAGATTCAAATCTTGCTAATCCAGAACTTGAAGATATCTATGCATTTGCTAAGACAAAAAAGTTTTCTGAAGCTCGAAAGATTATTTTAGCTGAAATAGAAAAGAAGGGTCTTTCAAAAATATTTAATGAAATAGAAGCTCCATTGTTTCCTGTGCTTGATGCTATGCATACCCGGGGGATTAAGGTGGATACTATTTATCTTAAAAATTTAAGTATTGAATATCACACTAATTTAGACAGACTCCAAAAAGAAATTTGGGAACATGCTGGTGAAGAATTTAATATAAATTCTCCAAAGCAA
The DNA here is from genome assembly GCA_040387855.1 of Patescibacteria group bacterium. Lineage (NCBI taxonomy): Bacteria > Patescibacteria group bacterium. The sequence goes on along the minus strand of JAZKCY010000001.1, from coordinate 38,134 downwards.
CTTGGTGTTGTTCTCTTTGAGAAAATGGGTCTAAAAGCCAAGGGTCAAAAGAAAACTGCCGGGGGAGCAATGTCGACTCGAGAATCAGAACTTGAGAAGCTCGCCGATTTACATCCTATTATTCAGTGCATAATGCAGTATCGAGAATTGCAGAAGCTTTTGTCTACCTACATAGATAGTATACCAACTCTTGTAGAAGCAGATGGACGGCTTCACACAACATTTGTACAAAACGGCGCAGTTACAGGCCGTATGTCATCTCAAAATCCTAATCTCCAGAACATTCCTATTAAATCAGAGCTTGGTAGAAAGATCAGAAAGGGATTTGTTGCAGAAAAAGGCTTCAAGCTAGTAGCTTTTGATTACTCACAGATCGAACTTCGTTTAGCTGCTGTCATTTCTGGCGACGAAAAGCTTATAGAAATTTTTAAATCTGGAAGAGATGTACATACTGAAGTTGCTGCTCAGGTTTTTAAAGTACCTGCAGAAAAAGTTGATAAAGAAATGCGACGTAAAGCAAAGATTATCAACTTCGGAATTCTCTATGGTATGGGCGTTAATGCCCTCAAAGCAAATCTTGGAGGAACTCGAGAAGAAGCCCAGAGATTTTATAATGAATACTTTTCTACATTTACTGGAATTGCACAGTATCTTGAAGATGTGAAAAAAGAAACCGCACGTACTGGATTCACTGAAACAATGCTTGGTCGTCGCCGCTATTTTGAAGGTATCAATTCTCACTTACCATTTATTCGAGCATCTGCAGAACGAATGGCAATTAATGCACCAATTCAAGGGACATCAGCTGATATGATTAAGGTTGCGATGATCAGAATTAATGAAGCTCTTGAGAAAAAGAAACTCACAGATGATGTGCGAATGCTTTTGCAAGTACATGACGAACTTATTTTTGAAGTGAAGGAAGATAAAATTCAGGAAGCGTTTGATATTATTCCAGATATTATGCAAACGACACTTACGTTAGAGCAGACAAAAGGTGTGCCAATAATTGCCAATAAGGCAGTAGGACCAACCTGGGGTGATATGGAATCTAAATAATTAGTATTGTATTCAGCATGATTTATCTATTGTACGGCTCAGATATAATTAAATCTCGCAACAAGCTTCATGATCTTGTGGGTTCGCTTATCAAGAAAAAGCCAGATGCTTCACATGTGAAAATAAATGACGAAACATTTGAACCTTCATATCTAGATGAATATATTGGAGGGATGGGACTTTTTTCTTCAAAGACTATTGTTGAAATGGATATGGTTTTTCGCAATAAAGAGGCGAAAGAAGAAATAATGTCCAGAATTAAAGACATCGCGGCTTCAGATAATATTTTTGTATTCCTTGAAGGGACACTTAACAAAGCAGAACTCACAAAATTTGAAAAGAATGCGGAGAAGGTTCAAGAATTTTCACTCAAAGAAGAACCAGAGAAAAAGAATAAAGATTTTAATATATTCTCACTTACTGATGCATTAGGACGAAGAGATAGAAAGCAGTTGTGGGTGCTCTACCAGAAGGCACTTATGAATAACTCAGCTCCTGAGGAGATTCACGGGATTTTGTTTTGGCAAATTAAAGCTATGCTTCAAGCAGCAAAATCAAAAACAGCTCAGGAGTCAGGACTCAATCCATTTGTGTTTCAAAAATCTCAGGGATTTCTAAAAAATTATACCGAACAAGAAGTAAAAGAGCATTCAGCTAAATTAGTTGATATCTATCACAAAGCGAGAAGGGGAATACATGAATTTGATGTAGCATTAGAGAAATATATTTTAGAGATATAGACAGGTATGCATTTGTTGTGGCAGAGATATGTACTATAATAATGATATCTATTATTAAGATACTATTAATTTGCCCACTGTGTTAAAAAAATCATTACTCGCTGTTCTTGCTGTTGCGATCCTAGCTGGAAGTTTTGTAGTCACTGGAGCACTTATTAATTACCCAATGTCTGTGCCTGCTGCCATTGGAAGTCTTTTCAGTACTGAGAAACCTGCCGTGACAAGTTTTACTCTCATAAATGCTGATACGAATAATCCCGTACCAGGATATGAAGTAATTTCCGATGGTGTAGTGCTCAACTTAGCAACATTACCTACCAAAAATCTTAATATTAGAGCAAATACAAGTGGGACTTATATAAAGAGTGTAAAATTTTCAATGGATAGTGGATCATATGTCAATTTTGAAAACACATCACCATTTGCTATGTATGGTGATGCTTCAGGAGATTATGCTGCATGGACTCCAACTCTTGGTAAACATCTTATGCAAGCTACTCCATATACTGGATTATCAGGTGCTGGATCAGCAGGAACAGCTAAAACTCTACAGTTTACGATCATTGATGTAAGCGCACCATCTCAGGATTTTACGCTCTCTTTAGTAAATACAAATACGCAAATTGTGTATCCAGCATTTTCATCCATGAAGAATGGGGATATCATAAATTTAAATTCTCTTCCAAATAAAAATCTTAATATTAAATTAAATCTACCAGCAGGTGAATCAATTGCAAAAGTTCAGTTTGATTACAATGGTGTTATAAATTATCGAACAGAAGTAAATGCTCCGTATTCATTAGCAGGGGATAGTGACGGTGTCTTAAATGCATGGACTCCAGCAGTAGGAAATCATACTATTACTATTACTAAGTATGCACAGGCAGGGGCAGTTTTTGTATCAAGTGTTCCACGAACTATCTCATTTAGAGTGGTTGCACCTGCTCCTGTAACTCCACCAACTACTCCAGTTACACCGCCAGTTACACCACCAGTTACTCCACCACCCGTTTTACCACCTGTTGTTATCCCTGAGGCTCCAACAGTATTTTTGAGTGCCCCAGTATCAGTTGAAAGTGGAAGTAATGTTACTGTTGCCTGGTCTTCAACTAATGCAACGTCATGTGTAGCATCTGGTGATTGGTCTGGAACAAAATCAACATCAGGTTCAGAAACAGTATCTGGCGTAACGACAGGTAAGACATTTACTATTGTATGTACTGGAGCGGGGGGAACAGCATCTAAAACTGTTTCTGTAACCGTTACGGTTCCTCTACCTCCTACAATTCCTGATCCTGTTACACCAACACCTCCACCTGTAGTTACTCCTGATCCAATACCACCAACAAGTCCTGTTGTAAGTGGGTATACAAACATTTCTCCAAAATTTGATTCACGCGTAATCTATGTATCGAATTCTAGTGGAAGTGATTCAAATGATGGGACAATTACATCTCCAGTTCAAAGTTTTACAAAAGCATTAGGAATGGTTAGAAGTGGATTCCCAGATCAGATTCTTCTTAAGAAAGGTGACACATGGACAACTACTTTGAGAGTAACTTCAGGATCTGGAAGTATTTCTGGGCGTTCAAATACTGAGAAGTTTGTGATTGCGTCATATGGTACAGGCGCTCGACCAATTATTTCTCCAACAACAGGCCCCGGAATTAGATTGGTTAACAATACAAGCAATCTTGCAATTGTAGGGATCCATCTTATTGGTAAGTATTCAGAACGTGGTATTGATAGTACAGGTATTTCAACAGGAGGATCAAACATTCTTGTTGAAGATGTGAAAATCGAAAAATTCAGTAAAGGAATTTCATTCTCAGCAACAGCAAAACCAAGTCGCACAAGTACTCAGACAATGAAGAACGTTGTTATTCGACGCTCTGTAGTAATAGATAACTATAATCCTGATCCTGCAGATTCTAATGAAGCAACTGGAATTTATACCTATGGAGTAGATAACCTACTTATTGAGGATTCAGTAATTGATAATAACGGCCGAAATGCGAGTGGTTGGGGAGGTACTCCTCGCCATCAAAATCTCTACATCAATGCTATCAATTGGAATGTAACTATCCGAAATAACATTAGCTCAAATGCTGCAAGTCACGGCCTTCAGCTTCGAAGTGGAGGTATTGCAGAAGGTAACTTTTTCTACAAAAATCCAACCCATATGTCATTTGGATTAGTTCACGGTGCTGGATATCAGGTGAGTGGAGGAGTAACCGGGACTGTAAGTAATAATGTAATGATAGGAACAAGAAAGATTGATGTCCCAGATGGAACTGATTCAGGAACTCGAGGACAGGCAATGCTTCTCGCAAATATTAAGAGTGCCACAATATCAAATAATATAATGGCATTTAATACAACTGATAGAACTGCATTGCTTATGGAACCAGGAAGAGGGGCTTACGAGGCAGATGCTTCAGGTCTTCATAATGTTACCTTTGAACGAAATATTATTTACTCATGGCCAAAAGCGGTAGAAATAAATAGCTACATCTTAAGCGTAGGTGGAACAGCTAAAAACTCAGCAAGTAATGTGGTATTTAGAAACAACTATATTTCAGGTTTGGTGGAAAGTAGCCCTATTTTTAGTTTCCCAACAGGGACAGTAAATCCTCCAATAACTGTTTCACCAGATATTTCAGCAAACTTTGATGCGTTCATCGCCGGTGCTCGAAATCAATCAAAAGATAATTGGCAAGATCAGTTTACTGCTCAAGCAGCAAATAATTATGTAAAAACTCGGTTGAACTTTTAATGTTCTACGTTGGTTAACTGTTGAATTCGTATTATAATTACTACATAAATTATTAGTACGTAACAAATTACTGACTGTGTTAAAAAAAGTATCACTCTTTGCATTGACTACATTAGTCCTCGCAGGTAGCTTCATTGTTACCGGGACACTCATACAACAAAACTCGACTTCACAAAGTGCTCTAACAATCGGAACAGCCTCATCTCCAAATGTCGTCAGCTTTACGCTTATTAATGCAGATACAAGCAAGCCTGTGGCCGGCTACGAAAATATGGCAGATGGTGCTGTGTTGAATCTTGCTACGTTGCCAACAAAAAATCTTAGTATGCGTGCGAATACAAATCCTGCAGTTACTGGAAGTGTGAGATTTGCTCTTGATGGTAATCAAAATTATCAAACAGAAGCACTTCCTGCATATTCTTTAACTGGGGGAGGTGAGACAGAAGGTTATTTACCCTGGACTCCTCCAGTTGGTAAACATGTAGTAAAAGCAACTCCATTTACAAAAGCGAATGCTCAAGGAGTTCAAGGTACATCACGATCAATACAGTTTACTGTTATAGATGTTGTACCACCTACGCAAATCACTACTGCATCACTTGTTAATACAACAACAAATACTAAGATTTCCGGGTATACAATAATTCGAGATGGAGAAGTGATTAAGCTTGCTGATCTTAAGACAAAAACATTTACACTGACTGTAGAACCAGCAAATGGCGAAAAATTAGCCAAAGTCCAGTTTGGATATGATAGTCAGATAAATTATAGAACAGAATCTGTGGCACCATATAGTCTTATGGGAGATGCTAGTGGGGATTATGCAAATTGGAATCCAACTCCTGGAGCGCACACTGTTACTATAACGCCATATAAAGAATCAAATGGTATTTTTGTACCTGGTAAGTCATCAGTAATGCGATTTACAATTGAACCCGCTCCATTACCTCCGCCACCGCCTCCAACTCCCGTTGCTACAATTCAATCTGCAGTTTTGTATAATGCACAAATGAGTACTCCTATTAGTGGCTTTAATCCATTACCTGATGGTGCTGCTTTTGATGTATCACTACTTCCAACAAATAAATTAAATATTTTGGCATTAGCTCCAGATAATACAGTTGCTGTGCAATTTGATTTAGATGGGGTAACAAAATTTGGATATCAAGGATCTCGGCCGTTCTTTATGGCAGGTGATACAGGTGGAATGCCAAATCAATGGACTCCAAGTATCGGTAGTCATACTCTAAAGATGATTCCATTTTCTAAATCAAGTAGCGGAGTACTCGTAGCTGGAACACCTCAAACTATTCGATTTGTAGTAACAGCTCCAATTGTTGCTGAAGCTCCTTCAGTATATCTAAGTACTCCTACAAGTGTTACTACTGGAGGCGCTGCAACTATTACATGGTCTTCAACTAATGCAACTTCATGTATAGCATCAGGTGGATGGACGGGAACAAAGTCTGTATCAGGTTCTCAAACTATCGCAGGTATTTCATCAAATAATACGTATACACTTACTTGTACCGGCCCAGGAGGAACTGCGGTAAAATCGTCATTAATTGTAGTTGTTGTGCCACCACCTCCACCTGTGACTCCACCAGTTACTCCTCCAACTATACCTACTCCACCAGTTGTCAGTGGATATACAGATATTTCTCCAAAGCTTGATTCAAAAGTAATTTACGTAGCAAATTCAGGTAATAACGCAAATGATGGAACAATTGGCAGCCCAGTACAAACTGTGACTAAAGCTTTTACGATGGTACGAAGTGGGTATCCTGATCAGATTTTATTAAAACGTGGAGATACATTTCCTGAATCGTTAAAAAATTACACCGGCCCACATGCTAGTTCCGTTGGTATATCGGGAAGATCAAATTCAGATAAAATGGTAATTGCTGCGTATGGTTCAGGCCCACGACCAATTATTGCTCCTCCAAGTGGGGATGGATTACGACTCGGCCTTGGAACTAAAAATCTCGCTATCGTAAGTATTGAGTTTAGAGGAAGTAAATATGATGGAACAGGAATCAACAATGAGGGATCATTTGGTGGAGGGAATCTTCTTTACGAAGATCTAAAGGTTCATCAATTCTTTAAGGGTATATCATTCTCAGCTACTGGTGATTTTAGTTCACAGACAAAGCCGCAGGTCGTAAAAAATCTAACAGTTCGAAGATCTGTAATTGTCGATAACTTCAATCCTGATATGGCAAGTACAGATTATGCCCAGGGAATCTATAGTTATGGATCTGATGGATTGCTTATCGAAGAAAACGTTTTAGATAATAACGGAAGAGATATGTTTGGAGGAAATGGTTCAAACTTTACTCACAATGCATATATCCATGGTATAAACTGGAACGTTACAGTACGAAATAACATTATTTCTCGTTCAGGAAGTCACGGATTGCAATTGCGAAGTGGGGGAGTATCAGAGAACAACTTCTTCTATAAAAATCCTATTCATATGTCATTTGGTCTTGTGAATGGTGGTGGGCGACCACATCCGGGAGGTATTACGGGGAGGGTGAAGAACAACGTAATGATAGGCAACCTTCAAATTGAAAACTCAGGTGCATCTACCCATGATCGAGGTATTGGACTTCAGGTAGCAAACGTTAAGGCTGCAACAATCTCTGATAACATAATTGCATTCAATACTACAACTCAGTTTCCAGCAATTCTTATGGAAACAGGAACTGGTACCTATCAAGCTGACGCTATTGGTATTCACAATCTTGTCTATGAAAGAAACATTGTATATAGCTGGCCCGTAGCTATTGATATTAATCGCTTTGGTCTTACTGCATTAAATCAATATGCTGCAGATCCAGTAGTACTACGAAAGAATTATTTTTCAGGGCTGGTAAAACGAAGTAGTGTGCTCACATATCCTGACGGTTCTATAAATGTACCAATTACTGTTGCTCCAGATGTTTCATCAAACTTTGATGCATTCATCACAGAAGCTCGAAATCAATCAAAAGATAATTGGCGAAATCAGTATACAGGTGCGGCTGCGGTACAGCAGTTTAAGACAAAGTTAAACTTCACAAGTATTTAAATCTCACAATCCAACAAAAAGCCACATATCTATGTATGTGGCTTTTTTCGTGTCCGGCCAGTTGGAATCGAACCAACGACCCTCTGCTTAAAAGGCAGGTGCTCTACCAACTGAGCTATGGCCGGATTTCCTTGAGATCGCTCAAGGCGGTACCAAAAAATATAGCTTATTTTTTGCAAAAAGTCTAATATTGCGTAGTATTGTCCCTATAAATCTATCTAAATATGACAAAAGCTAATAATCCATTAAAAAGCAGTTATCTATTACTTCATAACATTAGGAGTGTTCATAATGTTGGCTCTATTTTTCGAACTGCAGATGCAGCTGGTATAAAAAAGATTTTTCTCACAGGATATACACCAACTCCGGTAGATCGTTTTGGGAGAGAAGTAAAAGAATTATCAAAAGTGTCTCTTGGCGGGGAGCTTTCTGTAGAATGGGAGTATTTTAAAACTCCAGGATTTGTACTAAAAAAACTTGAGACTCTTTTGGAACCAATACAAATTATAGGAATAGAACAAGACAAAAAAGCTCAAGATTATAAGAAAGTAAAGGTAAAGCAGCCCGTTCTTTTTATAGTGGGGAATGAAGTAGAAGGAATTCCTGCTTCACTGTTAAGTCGCTGTGATGTTATTGCGGAAATCCCAATGAAAGGGAAGAAAGAGTCTCTTAACGTGGGAGTGTCGCTTGGTATTGCACTCTTTAGAATGCTTAATATCTAGGTAAATCTTACTTGATGAATATCACAAAAGTGAGCACTGCGGCCACCCATTTTGAGGCGGGCTATTGTGCCATTACAACCTTTTTTATCACAAGCTTCTCCCGTGCGACGATATGCATGATGTTTATTTTGAAAATTCCCAGATTCACCATGTATGTTGCGGTAATCTGAATCTGAGTCACCACCAAAATCGATACCACGTTGCAGGAGAGGAGTAGTAACACTAAACATTTTTTTGAAATTCTTTTCAGGAATTTTACCCACATGAGATTCTGGATGGATATCTGATTCCCAGAGCATCTCATCAGAATAAATATTTCCAATACCAGCAATAAGTTCCTGACTCATGAGGGCAAGTTTTATTTTCCATGTGGGGCGTTTTAGAAGCTGGCTCTTGAAAACTTCATAGCTAAAACTAGAGTCGAGGGGATCAGGCCCAATACCCATCAGATCTTCAATAGTTTTTTCGTTTTCAGTATCAAAGATGAACACTTTGGCAAACTTTCGAAGGTCTGAAAATGCAAGATGTTTGCCATCGGACAGGCTAAAGACCAAGTGAATATGTCGGTTAAATGGATCTCGTAGCGGGCCGTCTTGAGCTTCTGGTTGCCAGATTTTATCTCTATATACATATTTCCCATACATATAGTGCCCAGTCATTTTCATGTGGGTCAAAATAGTTTTTTTATTCGATAAATGAATGAGTACATTTTTACCTACACGTGAGGCATTTTTAATTTTTGACCCAACCACATCTTTCTTAAACTGTGAAAAATACTCAGGATTCTTGATATTATCCTTTCCGGCATGAAATAAGCTATTGTAATCAGTCCAAACATCGGTAATAGTAAGGCCTTTTACAACGTCATTGATCCCATCAACAGTAGTTTGGACTTCAGGTAATTCGGGCATAGGTATATACTATACAGACGTATGAAAAAGAAAAGCTTAAAATATTTTATCTTTAGTATAAGTAGTCTGATTTTTATTCTTGGATGTGCTTCAAATGCTTATGCCGTAACACCATTAGAACTAATAAATGAATATAAGACAGCAACAAAAACTGGTGAGAAAGTAAAAATTCTTATTGTGCCAGGACATGATGATGAATATTGGGGTACTGAATTTGGTGATGTTCGTGAAGCAGATGTTGTCGTAGCTATTGGACAGTATTTGTATGACTACTTAAAAAATGATCCACGACTAGATGTGCAGATTACGCGTACACAGATGGGATATACTCCAACATTTAAAAACTACTTCACAGATAATAGACAGCAAATTCAGGATTTCATAACAACAAGTAAAGCTGCCCATCAGCAAAAAATCTCTGCTGGTGAAATAAAAACAACAGAAAATGTTCCTCATAATGATGCTCGTCCTGAAGTCGCACTTCGGTTGTATGGAATTAATAAATGGGCAAATGAAAATGATGTTGATATAACACTTCATCTTCATATTAATGATCATGGAGGACGACCATGGGGCCAAGTAGGGGATTATACTGGTATTGCTGTGTATATTCCTGAAAGTCAGTACTCAAATGCCCGAACAAGTGCAGTATTGGGAGAATCAGTTTTGAGAGAGCTTCTTCTTAAGAATAGTGTAAGTACATTGCCTGGTGAATCACGAGGCGTTGTTGAGGATCAGGATCTTATTGCAATTGGAGCACGTGATACGGTAAAGAGTGCTGTTGCGCTTATTGAGTATGGTTATATTTATGAACCTCAGTACAGAAATTTAGCTATTCAAGAACAAGTAGCAAAAGATTTAGCTCAGCAAACATTCTTAGGTGTGCATAGATTCTTTGGCGATCGTGATGTCTATGCTACTGGACAGGCTGCCACAGCAAAGCCAATCACTATTTCAACTCCAGCTAAAACAACATTCGCATATTCATGGAAGAAGGATTTAAAGAAAGGAAGTAGTGGATCTGATGTCTCAGCACTTCAAACTGCGCTTACAAATTCTGGAGTATACTCATGTGGTAGTACGGGGACTTTCGGTCCATGCACAGAAACAGGCGTAAAGGCATTTCAAAAGAAATATAAAATTCCACAAAATGGCTTAGTAGGGCCAATGACTCGTGCAAAACTTAATGAATTGTTCTAATCTAACTATATATTAGATTCGCTCCATAAGTACTTTTTCCAATTCTTCCTGAGCAACTTTTGCATCACTCCATTTAGTCTTCTTACCATTGGCTTCCATAATATATGGATCAGTTCCTTTTCCCGTAATAATTACTGAGTCACCTTTATGAGCAAGAGATATTGCTTTATGAATTGCTTCTCGGCGATCCATAATAATCTCAAATGGGGTAGAAGAGATCCCAGGAATCATCTGATCAACAATAGCTTGAGGATCTTCATCATAAGGGTCTTCATTGGTAAGGATAATATGTGAGCAGTGTTCGTTTGCTACACGTGCCATTTCAGGTCGCTTCCAAGTGTCTCGGCCTCCTCCTGTATTTCCAATCACACAAATCTTTCTAGAATCTTTAAATACAGTATAAACTTTTTGAAGTGAATCTACGGTATGTGCATAATCGACAACTACATTAAACTTTTGTTTTGCTGCATGAGCATGGTCTTCAGGCAGAGTAATTTTTTGTACACGTCCTAAGATACCCGTGAGATTATGTAATCCTTTTTGTGCTGTTTCAGGACTAATTTCTTGAGTAGAAGCGTAGGTAAGGGCTGCTAATATATTAGAAATATTGAAGGTGCCTTGAAGATGCGTACGCATATTGCGGCCTTTATATGTCATATAGAGTCCAAATTGATCGAGCTGATAGGGTTCAGCATCTTTGAGCCCAAATGTATATTTCTCTGGTACATCTATATCCAAGAACTTGTGGTGTTCAGCATCATCTTTATTTGCGATGATTATTTTACGTGTTTTTTTGGATTGCTCTAAAGCTTTTGCCAATTCAAGCTTTGCTGCTAAATAGTTTTCAAAACTTCCATGCTGCTCAATGTGCTCTGGAGAAATATTTAAAAAGATAAGTGAATCGAAATCTATAAATCGATGTCTATACTGAAGTACCGCTCCTGAGGTCATTTCTAATACTGCGTATTCGCATCCTGCGTCCACTGCTTGCCGTAGGAATTTTTGAATAAATCCACGTCCAGGCACGCTCATTTTGTAGTTGTTTGACCATGATTTGTCACCAACTTTAAACCGAATAGTCCCTGCAACTGCAGTTTTTTTACCAGCGCCTTCTAAAATTGCATTCACTATCTCTGTTGTACTCGACTTACCTTTTGTGCCAGTAATAGCAATTACATTGATATGACGAGAAGGGTAGCGATATCGCATAGCACTATATACAGCCCATGTATAGTGATATGCCGGTTGAAATGTTTCAAAAATACCGTTAGGGATAAGTTTTCGTGCCGCTCTGAGGATAATGTCCATATGCTCTATAATAAGCTTTTTATTTGCTTGTAGAAAGTGCTTTTAATGCGTGACGAATGCATTCTGCCGTATCGGTAATTTCTTTGGGGACTTTTTTGAGTGCATCTCGAGCATCTCGTTCTTGGTAGCCAAGTGATTTAAGTGCCTCAAGAGCATCAGATTCATGACTCTGAGGAACTTCTTCAGCTCCTTCTGTAAAGATATCAGCAAGTTTACCTTTAAGCTCGAGCACAATTTTTTCAGCATTCTTTTTACTAATACTTGAAACTTTTGTGAGATACGCTGGATCTTCTGTGAGAATTGCTTGGCGAATAGTAGCAACACTTGCCATGTTTAATATTCCCAATGCACTTTTTGGGCCAATACCGTTTACAGTAATAAGTAGTTGAAAGAACTCTAATTCATCTCGTGTAGGGAAGCCATAGAGATCAAGTGCATCTTCGCGCACTGCCAAATGGGTCCAAAATGTAACGCTATCCGTAAGGTTTTTTTCTAATATCCCTGTAGTTGTAAAAACCTTATATCCTACGCCATTAACGTCAAGAATCATAAAGCGTGTATCGGCATGGACTATTGTTCCAGTAAGTCGGGCAATCATGGAAATAGTATAGCATGTGGAGATAAACCACTCTTCTTGCCTTTTCTATATATATAAGGTATTATCTGGCCTATGCCAATTACATCATCAGCAAAAAAGGCGCTACGAGCTTCAAAAACAAAGCGAGTATATAACCAACGCCGAAAGGATGCTATGGGTTCTGTTGTAAAGAAGATTAAAAAATTCGTTACTGACAAGAACACTAAGGAGGCGATGACTCTTCTTGCTCAAGCTTATCAAGCTATCGACAAGGCTGCTAAAACAAATCTCATTAAGAAGAATGCAGCGAGCCGAAAGAAGTCACGACTTTCAAAGCTTATCAAAAAAGCATCAGCAAAATAAACAAATAACCCTGTATCATATGATACGGGGTTTTTTGTCGCAAAAATTAACAAAATAAAAATATGCTTCATAGAATACTACTCAAACTTTCAGGTGAACAATTTGCAGGAACAACAGGATTTGGGATCGACACTGATTTTATTGCTAGTCTGGCTCAAGAGATACGAGAAGTAGTAAAAGAAACTAAAACTCAAATAATTATAGTGGTTGGAGGAGGAAACTTCCTACGAGGAGCGACACTTTCAAAAAATGAACAGACGATAGAACGAGCGACCGCTGATTATATGGGAATGCTTGCGACACTTATCAACGGCATGGCATTAGTAGATGTTTTAGAATATTATGGCCAGCCTGCACGACTGCAATCGAGAATTCAAACTAATAGCGTAGCAGAACCGTACATTCGACGACGAGCACTTCGCCATTTAGAAAAGGGAAGAGTGGTAATTGTGGCCGGTGGTACAGGTAATCCGTATGTAACTACAGACACAGCGGCTGTGTCTGCTGCCTTAGAATTAGAATGCCAAATCGTGTTGAAAGCCACTAAAGTAGATGGTGTCTATACTAAAGATCCAAAGAAACATAAAGACGCTACAAAGATTTCTAATATATCTTTCTTAGATGCAGTAAAAAACCCCGATATTAAAGTGATGGATAATGCAGCTCTCTCTTTAGCAATGGATAATAAACTGCCAATTCGAGTATTTGACCTTCTTTCTAAAGGCAATATTAAAAAAATAGTTAAGGGTAAAGAAGTAGGAACCCTTATTTCATAATTTTGATATACTACAGATATGAGCGAAAAACCTGCAAGTCCTGAATCATCATTTAAAGGCAAACATTTGGGTTGGTTAAGAAATAATAAAGTAGAAATAGGAGTCCTTGGTGCAGGAACACTATTGGGTACTCTTGGAAAAGGTCTTCTTACAGCTATAGGGATTGCTAATCCTTTTGGTGTTGCTATTGTGGCTGCTGCTGCGGTTGCTACTGCTGTGAAATTATATAGAATGGGAGGATCTAAAAAATAATAGATATAACATGGATACTGAATCATCACTAGCAATACTTAAAGAAAAGCTCATCTCACTGGGGGCAGAAGAACATGAACTTGATGCCATCATTAGTGATGTAAGTAGTGTTATTTTTCAAAAAGCACTCGAGGCTTACTTTTCAAATATACAAGATCCAGCACTAACACAAATTTTAGAAACATCTCAAGATCCGCAAGTACTTCTTGATTATGTACATACGCACAAAGAATTATTCCCACATTATTCTGAAGAATCATTTACAAAAATAGCTACTGATGTGTGGACTGACTATTTTGAATATATGGAACAACAGTAGATTCTAAAGTCCCAACTCTTGTACTTGTTGTGAATAGATGTTTATAAAAGAGGGAATAGCAAATGCCATAGCAATAAGAGGTAGTACGAAAAGTACTACGGTAATAATAAGAGTCCAAAAGAAATATTTTCGAGTTTTCTCAACAGATACATAAATAGCATCTATCTTTTTCTGCTGATCTTCTAATATTTTTTGGACTTCAGGTGACATGATTGGATAGATATTGTGCCCTCGATAGGAATCGAACCTATATTTAGAGTTCCGCAAACTCTTGTCCTATCCATTGAACGACGAGGACTGTGGCCACTAGCTTACCACATTTCCTTAAAAACCAAAATATTCGAGGAGGTGGTGTAGGGGAGATTCATGATGTTCTTCTTCTACTAAATGCATAAGTAGAAACATCCGAATATCATCATGGTGATGCTCTTCAATTGGTACAATGATGTATGGCATCAACATTTTCTTTGATTTCAATATGATTTGAGGAACATGTGCATCTTCATCAATCCAAAATGAATCAAGAGAATCATATCGATAGAGCTTGTCTTCGACAATGATGCCTTTCATATTTAGAGTCACTGTAATAAATCGCGGTACTTTGCGTGCATGAAGTGCTGCTGTGAGTGCGGCTATAAGAATGAAAATTCCAAGGAGGACATTATTGAAAAAAATACAAAGCACAGCAAGTGAAACTGCAATAATTCCAAGTGACCAATACCAGTCACTACTTTTATCTTCATGGTGATGCTCAAATGCTTCCCATACAATAGTATCTCTCATACAAAATATTGTAGCATATTCGAGCTCAAAGCAAGAGAGTGTTATACTATTTCGATCATGACGAAGCATGTTTTAATTTCATACCGATGGGAGCGAGATAGACCTGAGGAAAAATGGTTGTTTTGGCTTAAGAAAAAACTTGAAGAAAAAGCATTTCATGTAACTATGTCTGAGCTGCGTGATCTTCCACAAGGACGGGATTGGGTTCAAGACATTCAAACAGTTTATGGCATCAATGATTCACGAGTACTTAAAGTACCTCATGATCCCGGGTGTCTTACTATATTAAGTTATTTAGAATCGGTGGCTAAGCGAGATACAGAGGAAACGGTATTGCTTGTTGCAAGCATAGGGGAGACTTCATCACATAGTACTGCGCCAGAAAAAGAAAATGTACTTAAACTTGAATCAACTAAAAAAGTAGGTTTTTTTAAACGTGCACTTGGATATGGCGGTCAATCAACTGATACTACCGATACTTCAGATTCGTCTGGTACAAAGCTTGTAGTTCTTTACAGTTCACTCGGACCACTGCTTTCTCCACAGGAATCGTACAAGCAGCTTTCATCAAAATAATTTTGTTATATACTAGAGAAGAGCTCATCAACTAATATTTATGCAACATCCACATCATTCTCATCACACGCATCCACACACTCATCATCGGCCAGCTATCCTTACTGCAACTTTAGGGTATTTTGTTGTTTTGTGGATTCTTATGTTATGGACAACCCTTTACTTAGGTTTTACAGGAAAGCAGCCTCTTGAACTTTTATTTATGAACATTCGTTGGTTGAATATTAAAGTACTTTCTCTTATTGGGGCAATAGTTCTTGCTGGAAGCGTACTTTCAGTTGTGGGAATTAGTAAGATGCAGAAATGGGGAGTATACACTCTTATTCTTACTATTCTTATTGCTATGTTTGCTAATTTGTATGTGGCTCCATCACATGTGTTCTCAACACTTCCAGCGTTTCTAAAAATGCTTATGGATCTTGTTGCCCTCTATGTATTTACACCTGTGATTCTCCTTATTGTTTCTCTTAAGTATTTTTCTTGGATGAAATAACTTTTAAGATTTCTTTTTAGGGAAGGCAAGTGATGCTACTACTGAAATAAAGAGTGCTCCCATAATAATGGCAAATGATACAAGAGAGTTGATGTGAATATCTACCACACCTGCAAGCATTTTTACTCCAATAAAGATAAGAATAAATGCCAATGCTTTTGAAAGATGGTGGAATTTATGCATGATTCCTTCTAATAAGAAGAACATTGCTCGCAATCCCATAACTGCAAATATATTTGAAGTGTAGACAATAAATGGATCTTGAGATATTGCAAATGCTGCTGGAATAGAATCAACTGCAAAAATAAGATCTGTCGCTTCAACGACTATAACTGCTAAAAAGAGGGTAGTGAATACTCGCTTCCCATTTATGATATGAGTGAATTTACCGTGATGAGGTTCTGTTGTAAACGGCAGGAATCTTTTTGCGAGTTTAATTACTTTGTTTTTCTCAAGATCAATATGATCATTTTCTCCACCGCTAAAGAATAGTTTGAAACCACTATACAAAAGAATGGCACCAAAGACATAGAGGATCCAATGGAACTGGCTAATGAGAAAAGCTCCTGCTCCAATAAATAGCGCTCTCATTACAATTGCTCCCAAAATTCCCCAAAACAGAACCTTGTGGTGATACTTTTCTTCGAGTTTGAAATAGCCGAAGATTAAGAGAATAACAAAGAGGTTGTCGACAGAAAGTATTTTTTCTGTAATATAGGCACTGAAGAATTGGAATGCCAATTCAGGTGATTGGAAGAAATAGACAAGGGTACCAAACACTACTGAGATAAATACCCAAAAAATACTTTGCCAAAGTGCTGATTTAAATGATATCTTATGAGCCTTGCGATCAAAGAATCCAAGATCAATTGCTAAAAATCCCAAAATTATAATTCCGAATACTATTCCCAAAATAAGCTGTGGTGTAAACATAGAAATATATACTATCACAGTTCAGTAAGGATGATATTCCGACAGCGTCCTACATATATATGGCCTCATATTCCAGTAAATTATTTGATTATTCACGTGATTATTCCAAGATAAACTTCCGTGAACATCCAGAGCTCTACCAGGTAGGTAAGGGGGAGCAGGGTGTTTTAATGGTGGAACCCTACAAATCGGAGATTTTACCGTACTGGAGATTTAAGAATCCTGAGATCGCACACAAATCTGCAAAGGCAATTTACCGACTCTTTTTACATTACAAACGAGAACGTGATTTTGTGGGAATGGATATGGCTCGCAAATTTTTGCAAATGGGATTTACTCGTTCACGAAGATACGCCAATCATCCCACAGGTAAAAAATATGAGATCCATCACCATCCGCTAAATGGACAGAAAGCAGAAATGCTAGGACCCCGTGCTACGCTTCCACAAGCACATGATTGGGCGACAAATGAAAAATCACAGTCTGCCGAGGTGTTTTATGGCTGGTATCTCAAGGCAAAAGATGATGCATATTATTTACAGTTGAAAGAACAGCATCAAAAACTTTACGGATAATTAGGCAGCTTTTTGTTGTTTTCTTTATGTAGCTTTAAAATTCTACTTGCTGTAAAAAAAGTGAGGAGAGTAAATAGAGCTAAAAAGATTCCGTAGAAGATAAGCGCCTGTTCCTCGTAAATAATCCCATAATTTTCATCAAGATATCGTCCCATTTCATTGTAGGGTAATGCCTTTCGTTCTGCATAGGTTACCGCAGAAATGATTGCTGCTAAGAGTGATAATGAAAATGCGATAGCGTAGAGATGAATTCTTTTCATGAGAGTATTATCTCGTAAATGTAAGTAAAATGCTACAATAATTATGCATCTATGATTAATTTCAAAATCACTCCGATTGTAAAAGGGGAAAAGTTTGATATCTCATATTCATTTTTCCAAACATCATTTGGTATATGCTTAGTGGCCTCAACCAAAGAGGGGATTTGTAATATTCTTTTTTCAGATTCAAAACAAGAAACACTCGAAGATTTGAAGTCTCGTTTTACATCTGCAACTTTTGTGCATAAGGAAGAATCAGTTCATAAAGAATTAGAGAACTATTTTAAAACGTATTCTTTTATTACTCCAATTATGTTTCATCTCATAGGTACACCATTTCAAACGAAAGTATGGCAGGCACTCATTTCTATAAAAAAGGGAACTACTTCAACTTATGGAGAGATAGCTGAAATTATTGGAAACAAAAAATCATCACGTGCAGTAGGAACTGCAATTGGCGACAATCCATTAGGCTATATTATTCCGTGTCACAGAATTTTAAGATCAAATGGCGAGCTTGGAGGTTTTCGATGGGGAATAGAACGAAAGAAGGCAATGCTTAGCTTTGAGCAAGATACTTCTGTACATTACTCATAGGTACTAATTTGTTTTTCTTGTGCCAGTACGGGAATTTCCAGTAAGCATTTACTACTATTGCAGATTTTAGTGCTTTTTCATCAATTGCATCAGTACCAAAATATCCAGCTTTTAATCGAGCAGCACCATCATAGTATCCGCCTGAACTTAAGAGCAGCATACTTCTTCCTATATCTATAATTCCATTTGTGACCATTGGATCCGGATCAATAATTGTCAGAGGATTTGTTGCTAGCATATTGTTCCCACCATAATCAAAGTGGCAGTATGTGCTTTCTGGATATTTTTCGGTATATGCAATAAGAGTTGTTAGTACATCATCAATAGGACCATGTTCATCTCCTAGTAGGTTGTGTTCTTTAACATAATTAATCCTTTCTTTCATATCATCGCTTAAAATCCATTCTTTAAATGTTTCAAATTCAGGCTTACTATTTTTTATTCGCCCAAAGCCATGTGCTTTTGCCGTATGCATTTGTCGCAATATTTTCCCTTGTTCAAAAGGTAGATCTTTTATTTCTTTAAATTCTTTTGCATCAGTTAATAGGGGAGCATCAACAAACTCCATAAGAATGTAAGGCCGATCGCTTATTTTCCCATACTCATATACGTGCGGGACTTTTACACCTACACTTTCCCACGCTGATAAAAACACTGCCTCATTGCCATCAGGGTCTGCATTTGTTAGGGGAATTTTTAGTACATACTTTATATTTATATCAGCTACTTCTAGAAAGCAGACTTGTGATGATACACCTTTGTGAGAGAACTCAAGGGTTACTTCTTTGTTTTTGAATAATTTATTAGTCTCTAAAAAATTTTGAATATGGGGGATAAGAGCAATTCGCCTGTCATTAAGTTTTTGATCTACTTCTGCTTCAGATAGCTTTGGTTGGTTTTTGAACGTAATCATGATAAAAATTTTCGAGCAATAAATGTTGAAATCACTAATAACACAATGTAAGGAATAATTACCACCAACATCATCATCCCAATGAGGGGAAGCATACATTCACGCTGACAGAAAGTAGAGAATGTAACGATCCAAGGAGTAGCGGCAACAGCAACTACTGGAATTAATTTATATCGCAACATTCTGAATGATCGTGAATATGCGAGTATGCCTGCAATTCCTCCGATGAATGCGGCTCCCCACATTACAGTGTCAGTATCCATAACAGTTCTAAAAAAACGAAACCCCACTGCATCTTCTACAATAGCTAGTGCTATTATAATTGCGGCTAAAATATAAATACTAAAAAAGAGTTTGTTTTTATTTTCCATAGTAGCTTAACTGTACTATAGATTTACAAAAAATTCAGGTAATAAAAAACCACTCGGTGAGACCGGGTGGCGATAGAGGTAGGGAACTAATGTGCGTAGAAGCTCGTCGACGCCGACGATTACTTCTTGGTGATGACCTTCGGCGCCTTGATGAGCGCGATGGCCGCATCGGGGTCGAACTTTCCTTGGTCGTTCTCCCCGAGGACCTTGAACCGGATGAAGGCGCTGACCGCCTGGTTACCGGTGACCAACGTCGGCTTGGGGCCGATGGTCGCCTTGCCGTTGACCTTCTTGCCGGCCAGCGACACGTCGATGACGCACTTCTTCTTGAGCAACTTGCTGAGCTGCTCTGCCTGCTTCAGGACGATCGACAATTCGTCGTCCTTGCCGAGGTTCAACACGAACCCGTCGGCGTGCTCGATCCCGGCCAGCTTGGCCATGGTCACGATCTTGTCGGTGAGCTCGGACGAGGGTTCGGCCCAGGTCGTGAGGTCGAGCATCCGGGCGCCGGACTTGTCCTTGAGCGCCATCAGCGAGTCGGAGACTTCCTTCAGCTTGAGGGCGTCGGGGTTCTCCAAGTTGTTGCTGATCACGTGGGGGGCCACGACGATCAGGCTGTTGGTGCCGGTCGTGACCTCCTTCATCCGGACGCAGTGGGCCAAGTACTGGCCCTTCTCGCTGGGACCGTTGTTCACGATCGGGACGATCGCGCCTTTGGCGGCCACGTTCTCGTCCTTCACCCGCTCGAAGTCGTCCTGGGAGTTCACCCAGATGGACGCCGAGACGTCGGCGATCTCGTTCTTGATCTCCTTGGCTCGGGGGTCGGCGCTGTTGGCCTCGACCCAATCTTTGGCCTGCGTCTTGACGACGTGCAGCTTCGGGACGGGCTTGGTCGCGGCGTTCGCGTGCGTGTTCACCAGGATGGAGGCCATCAGGGCGAACACGAGTGCGAGGCTGAACTTCTTCGACATGACAGGGCTCCTTAGATGTGCAATCGGCTCGCTCCAAGCGGACCAAGTACAGATCTGTGCGCGCTACCTATACAGTAGCGTCTGCTGTGGAAACTAACATAATTAAATAGTTGTGTCAAGTATGTTGGGTTTAAGAAAACAGTTTAGTTTTTAAACTGTGTCGACAACATTTTCGCAGAGCGAGATCGAGCAGCAATGATTGTTGCAACAAGTCCGATTATTCCAGCAAGTGTAAATACAAGTCCAAGACCTCTTCCAACACCAACGCCATACCAACTTCCAATAAGTTCTACTCCAACACCAGTTGTCATAAATGGAATAAATATAAACTGAGCTACGGGGCCAATGACAAATGCCGTAATAGGGGATGCTGATTGTTCCACACTTTGGGCAAAACCAAATACGCGGCCCAAGCGTTCTTGAGGTACAACTTTCTGCATAACTGTTTGTTCACTCGCTTCAATAAAAGGAAACATGCAAAGATAGATAAACATACATACGCCAAGCAACACTATTGAGTGTTGAATGGTCATAAATATTGATATCGTCCAAATTATTCCGTTTACTACAAACAGTGTTCGCACTGGATTTTTCCCAAGACCACGCTTTGCGATGACAAGTCCTCCAATAATGAATCCACAACTCAAGAAGCCCCATAATGTACCCCAAACTTGTACTGATACGAGGGTAAGACCGTATGGATCCATGAGTGACATAAATACTCCTCCCAAAAAATTGTTGAATGTTGTAAATAAAATAAGGGGAAACAATCCAGGAATAGATCGCACGATTGCTATTGTTCCTTTGATATCAAGTTTACTCTTTGGTACTTCGTGCACTTCGGGTGCAACTTTTTCAGGCTCAGGAATAGAAATATATAAAAGATGAAGTATCGCAATAACGGTAGCTCCTAAAGCAATTGAAAGTACTCCAGAGATTCCAATATATGCATATCCAAATCCTGCTCCTACATTTGAAAGTGCAAAAGCAATGCCCATAATTGTTCCTGTCATACCGTTTGCGCGATCTCTTTTTTCTTCTGGAACCAAAAGGGGAACAGCAGTTGGTAAAGCTATACTTCGAATATTTCCGGCAATAACACCAAAAAGCAGAAATGCTACTACAACCCAAAGTCGCACACTTTCAACAGTAGTAAACGATTCTTTAGGGGATACAGAATACATCAAGAGTGCACACGCAAAAAAGAATAGTGTAGCAAAACTTGAAATAAGCATAGCTGTTTTCTTTTTGTTGTGATCAACAATTGATCCGAGCCAAAATCCCGACACCATTACTAATACTAAGTACATTCCCGACATGATGGATGTGCCAAGTACTGATCCTGTAGTGAGGTAGACCCAATATACGACGGTAGACCATACGAGAAAGTTGGTCACAACTGCAATGAGCGAATTCCCGAGTAAGTTGAAGAATGATTTCATGATTTTAGTAATGAGATTCTATTCTAATATAGAAAACGCATTTCCAGCTAGTTCACATTCTTTGTATCAGAAACAATGATTCCGTCTTTGAGTGCAATGGTGCGTTGTGCTTTTCGAGCATATTCATTTTCGTGCGTAACCATAATGATAGATTGTCCCTCACTATTTAGCTTCAAAAATACATCAATTACTATTTTGGCATTTTCAGAATCGAGATTGGCAGTAGGTTCATCAGCAAAAAGAATATGTGGTTTATGAGCAATCGCACGGGCAATTGAAACTCGCTGTTGCTGACCTCCCGAAAGCTGATTGGGGAGATTATTCCTTTTGTGTTTGATTCCAATTCTTTCTAATGCTTCATCGGATTTTTTGTACGCTTCATGTTTTGACATCCCTTGCATAAGCATGGGAAGAGCCACGTTTTCTAATACAGTGAGTTCAGGGAGAAGGGCATAGTCTTGAAATACATAACCAAGTTCACTTAGGCGTAAATTTGTTTTTTGAGATTCACTTAAACCTGATGTGGGCTTGCCATTAAAGTACACTTCACCTGATGTAAGGGTATCAAGTAGTGATAATTGGTAGAGCAGGGTAGACTTTCCTGCGCCTGATGGACCGATGATTGCCACAAATTCACCAGTCTTAATTTCAATATCAATCTCTTTGAGTACGGTGAGTTCAAGTTCACCACTTCCATATTTTTTTAATATTTTTTCTCCTTTGATCATAAATTTTATCGTCCTAAAATAGAATCTAATGTATTCTTTCTCACAATAAGCTTTGCTGGAATGTAACCAGCAAGCACGGTAATTACTAAAAGAATAGCAACGCGCACAAGTGAGCCTGAAGTTGTGGCAACTAAAATTCCATCAGAAAATGGGAAATCAATTGGGTAGGCATCGAAGTATGGTTTTAATACTCCAAAGGTGAGGAACAATCCAATACCTGATCCTACGATCCCATAGAAGAATGCCTGACATATATATGAGAACTCAATTGCAAGAGGACTAATTCCAATACCTTTCATAACACCAATAAATTTTCGTTTTGTAACAGCGTTGATAAACACCACAATAAATACGGTGATCGCTGCTACGACAAGTGCAAATGAAGAAAGAGCATTTCCTAAAATAGTCATTGTTGATTCGATATCTCGGAGGAAAGAGGGAATAGCTTCTTCTGAAGTTTGAACTCGAGCTACTTCATCACCAAAATAGTTTTTTAATTCTGCTACAAGCGTTGGCGCATAGTCAGGTGGAACGCGTACTGCAATTTCTTGGTATTCCTCTTTGTTTACAGGAATGAAACCCTTAACTTCTTTATCAATAATAAAAGCTCTGGTTGATATTTCATCTACTTTGCTTTTTACAATGCCTTTAACCGTATATTCTTTAATTATTTTCTCACCAGATTTTGTAGTGAAAGTAACGCGTACTTTACTGCCTACATCAACTCCTTCCAATAACTCAAGTCCTGGAATGTTTGCATCAGCAAAAGAAGAATACTGCTTGAGGAGGTTTGAACCAATGAGCATTGAAGTGCGATCATCAGCATAAAGTGGTTCTCCTTTAATAATGAATCTAGAAAATCCTGTCACACGTTCTTCTATGTCTGGGTCAATACCAGTAAGACGGGCACTAATTAAATTTGTGCGTTCATTCTTTTTTGGAAGAGTAGTAAGGCTACCTAAAATTCTCACATTCACTCCATAGCGTGGAGTAAATGATTCTACCTTTGGATGATTCTCAAGAAATGAAATAACTTCAGAAGATCTCTCTATGAAGTTGTATCCCGGAAGTGCAGTGACTATAACATCACCAGAGTAGCTCTCTCGAAACTGCTTGTAGGAGCCTGAGATGAGACCTATCAACAATCCAGATACTACCACTAAGTTGAGGAAGGTGAGTACCATAATAAATATGATAAGCACTGTTGTGCCTCTATTAGCCCGACGGATTTGCCGGAAAGCTAAGAACCATCCCACGCTTATTGCAATCATGAGATGCTTGCGTATATGGTTAAGTTTCTTCATGAGTTCATTATACACACGAGGTGTAAAGAACCTAGTTTTTGTTTATTAAAAAATATTAAGTTACTTCATTATTTTCATAATACTTGATAGACTTGTTTTATGTATCTGAATTCTATTGTACAACTGCTCAAAAGCTATAGCAGAAGCGATCAGCCTGTTTTAAGCATCCTCGAATTTAAGCAAAAATTCGATGCATATTTAGAAGTGTTTCTGGCTCAAAAAGTAGCTTCAGCAGGTATTCATACTTCTGATGAGTCAATCAAAAAGATAATTGCTCAGGCTGCACTTATTGCCCATGTCGGAGGTAAGCGAGTTCGACCATATATGGCATACCTTGGATACAGCATGAGTGGGGGGATCAATAACGATACTTTTTTTGATGCTCTTGTAGGAATTGAGCTCTTTCACACATTTGCTCTTATTCACGACGACATTATTGATGAAAGTGATGAACGACATGCGCAAGCAACCGTGCATACCTTTGCTGAAAATTTATTTCCAAACGCAAAACGTGGAAAGCATTTTGGAACTGCACAAGCAATACTTGCAGGAGACCTTGTGTTTGCCTGGAGTCAGGAAGCATTGATGTGGAATACCAAACCTTCATGTTTACAGGATGTACGATCTATTTTTTCTAAAATGATTGAAGAAGTTGTTGTAGGACAAATGATTGATGTATCAATTACAAATACTGAACACGTTAAAAAAGATGATATAGAAGAGAAAAATAAATTAAAAACTGCACGATATACATTTGTTAATCCACTTAAGATTGGTGCTGCATTGGCAGGGGACGCAAAGACGTATGATGCTTTTTTTGAAGAATTTGGGATGGCGCTTGGAACAGGGTATCAAGTGCAGGATGATCTTTTAGATATTTGTGGAGATCCAAAGAAGACCGGCAAAGATAGCATGAGAGATCTTGAAGAAGGGCAGCACACATATTTTACTCAGTATATTTTTGATGAAGGAACAGAAGACCAGAAAAACACACTCATGTTACTTTTTGGAAAAGTACTTACTGAATCACAAATCGCTCAAGCGAAAGTACTCTTTGAGAGTTCAGGAGCTCTTGCTGCAGGGAGAATAATAATTGATCAAAAACTAGCAGCTGCAGAAAAATCATTAACCACGTACTCAATACCTCAAGCACACTGCGATGCATTTACTTCTATTCTTTCTCTTATCAAACAACGCTCTGCATGAGTACTCAAAACCTAAAATCTGATTTTGAATTTTGTCGCTTGATCCACAAAAAGTATGGTAAAAGTTATTACTTTGCCACAAAGTTTTTCCCCAAGGATTTAAGAAACGCAACCTATGCACTCTATGCATTTTTTAGATTGCCTGATGAAATAGTTGATTCACAAAAAGATAAGACAACAACAGAAACTAATAAAGAATTACAACAATTTAAACAGCAGTGGGAACAAGCATACACAACAGGACAGAGTAATAGTCCTGCGTTGCGAGCTAATTCATATGTATTCAAAAAATATTCTATTCCGTATGAATATAGTGAAAGCTTTTTGGATGCAATGGTGCAAGATACTCATGTTGCTCGATATGCTACATATCAAGATTTGGAAAAATATATGTATGGCTCGGCTTCTGTGGTAGGACTCATGATGAGCTATGTAATTGGTTTTTCTGATAAGCAGGCATTGGAATATGCAAAGAAATTGGGCTATGCAATGCAACTCACCAATTTTCTTCGAGATATAAAAGAAGATTATGTGCAGCGGGGAAGAATATATATGCCGTTGGATGAACTTGCGAGATTTGGTTTGCGAGAAGAAGACATTGCTCAAGAGAAAATGTCTGAGAATTTTGTGGATTTTATGAAATTCCAAATCAACCGAACTCGCGAATTATTTAAAGAAGCAGATATTGGAATTCCAATGCTTTCCCAGAAAGGCAGGTTTGCTGTAAAGATAGCAGCGGTGCTGTACGGGCATATCTTACATGAAATAGAAAAGCTAGATTACAATATTTACAAACAGAGAGCCCGTGTTTCTGTGACAAAAAAAATACTATTACTTATTAAAACAGCATTAACTACATAATTATGAAACAAAAAGCAGTAATCATTGGTGGGGGGATAGGAGGACTCGCTACAGCAATTCTCCTAGCAAAAAAAGGTTTTGAAGTTGAATTAGTAGAAAAGAATGAAAAAATTGGAGGACGAGCTAATGTATTTGAGGCTCAAGGTTTCAAATTTGATATGGGACCATCATGGTATTTGATGCCAGATGTATTTGAACACTTTTTTAATTTAGTTGGTGAGAAAATAGAAGATCATCTAGAGCTTCAGCAACTCACTCCGTCGTACCGAATATTTTTTAAAGATGAGGGGAAAGTACTAGATCTACAATCTAATGTAGCAGAAGATAAAAAACTTTTTGAATCTCTCGAACCTGGTTCTGGTGCAAAGCTTGAAGAATACTTAGCTTTGTCAAAGATACAGTATGAAATTGCAGTTAAAGATTTCATGTATAAGAATTATGATTCTATATTTGATTTCTTTAACAAGAGAGTAATGACAGAAGGTAGAAAGCTATCAGTACTTTCTAAAATGAATAAGTATGTTGAGAGATTCTTCAAATCTGAAATTATTCAAAAGATAATGCAATACCAACTTGTATTTTTAGGTAGTTCTCCTTACAACACTCCTGCGCTCTACAACATAATGAGTCACATTGATTTTAATATGGGAGTGTTTTATCCAAAAGGTGGTATCTACAAAATTATAGAAGCACTTGTAACTATTGCAAAAAAGAATGGAGTTGTATTTCGAACGTCATCACCTGTTGGAAAAATTATAATTGAAAATAAAAAAACCACTGGAGTAGAGCTAGAGAGCGGGGAAGTGATTGCTGCAGATCTTGTGATTTCAAACGCTGATATAGAACATACTGAAATGAAATTGCTTCCAAAAGAGTCTCAAACTCTTAAAGAACGATACTGGAAAAAGCGCACTATGGCGCCATCTGCATTTATTATGTATATCGGTATGAAAGATAAAGTGCCTTCTCTCACACACCACAACCTTATTTTTTGCAAAGATTGGAAGAAAAATTTTGCTGAGATATTTGATAATCCACAATGGCCTGACGATCCATCATTGTATGTATGCTGCCCCTCAAAGACCGACCCTACGGTAGCTCCAGAAGGCAAAGAGAATCTTTTTGTGTTGGTCCCTGTAGCGTCTGGACTCGAGTACGATGATGCTACATTAGATGCGTACAAAGATAAGATACTTTCTATCATGGAAAAGGAAATGAATATTCCAAATTTCAAAAACAGAATCGAATATATTCGAACGTATTCTCTCAAAGACTTTGCTAAGGACTACAATGCATACAAGGGTAGCGCATTAGGTTTAGCTCATACAATAATGCAGACAGCATTTTTCCGGCCAAATAATAGAAGTAAAAAAGTTTCAAATCTCTACTATGTAGGAGCAGGAACAAATCCGGGAATTGGAATGCCAATCTGCCTTATCTCTGCAGAACTTGCATATAAGCGAATTATGAACATCACTGATCCCGAGCCACTCAAGAAACTTTAATTAACTTCGTAGAAAGACGATACTCCAAAACACGATCATACCCACGATCGTGTTTAGTTTTGGGAAATATGTATATAGCTTGAAAAGCTTTTCTTCACTACTATTTAGTGACATGATCATGAGAAGAAGATAGGGAACTAAAAGTAGCACTGCAATTGCTCCAATATATGTATAGGCAATTATTGCTGAAACAATATAAAACACAGTACACATTACGAGTGTGGGTTTCTTTGTAAGTACGGTAGCTACAGTTGCAATGCCACTGGTTTTATCTGCATCAATATCTGGTACTGCAGAATAAGCATGCATGGCCATTGCCCACAGCATCCCACCAATAATTGGGAGAGCAGAAGGAAATACTCCTGAAATAAGTGCGTAAGTAAATACTCCCGTTGCAACATAGTGTCCTGCACTAAATATCATATCGAAACCTGGTTTTGTTTTTGCACGAATAGGAGATGCAGAGTAAAACGATGCAAAGAAAATAAATGCTGCAAAACCAATAACGCTAGGAATATTTGAAACATCTAAAAAGAATACAAAGGGTAAAGTAGTAAGAAGTACTGCAATCAAAATATATTTGTGTTCTGCAGGCATGAGCAAAGACTCATATGCCACTTTTTTGGGATTGAGCTTATCTGTCTCGTAGTCAAAAATATCGTTGATGCCGTAAATTAAGAGATTTGCAGGAAATAAAAAATAAATAAAGAATGCAATGATCCGTACATCTAATAGTACTGCAGGATTTTCCAGAAGGGGAAGAGTAGCTGCTAGACCAAGAAGGTATGGCCCGAGTTCATAGATCCAAAACCTAGGTCTGCTGATCTTTAAGATTCTTTGTAATGTCATTATGTAAGTATATCAGAATTTAAATCCTCAAATTGTATTAAATCGATAGGTACAATTATTTGATGGATAGTGAAATAATTAGTGTTTTGTGGTAATACTATGGTAGCTCTTTGATGGTAAGTAACCTTTAACTGCGGGTTTAAGCAGTATTTTTTTAGGGGATTCTTGTGATCATTCTCATTGTCGAAGACGTCCCATCGGTACGCAGAGGATTCGTCAGGCTTTGCTGTGCATCCATTAAGCCTGAACCGACGATCTATGAAGCAGGCAACCTTGAGCTTGCTCTCGAACTGTTCACCGCACACAAGGATGATCTCGACGCCGTGATCATGGACGGGTGCGTCAACAATCCCGATGTCGTTGATTCGGACGTTCTTATTCGGACGATTCGTGCCATGGGATTTCAGAAGCCTGTAATCGCCAACTCTGGTGAGGAGGACAATAACAAGCTCCTCTTCGCTGCTGGGGCAAGCCATGCGTTTCGAAAGATTGATTGCGTAGGGTTGATGAACTTTCTTAAAACCCTAGCAAGTTAGTGCCGGCAAGATTGAATCTTGCTGGTTTTTTTATACAAAAATAATGTGTAGAGATTCTATACACTAGGATAACAAAAAACAGCCCGTACGTAGGGCTGTTTTTCTTTTGCGGGGCACCGTGGAGGTTGTTAGAACTTTTTATGCAATTTCTTATAAACATAGGTAGCGAGTGTTCCACAGAGTGCCCCGACAATTAAAGTTATAAAGATTCTAAAAGGTGTAGAAAATTCTTCATTATATGAATATCCACATCCATCATTACCACAAAAAAACATTTCATATGTTAAATATCTGCCATAGATATACCAAAATACGATTGCTATTATTACAGATACTATTGAAAATACTGCCAGCGTTTTTTTCATGGATTTTATTGTATCACAGCCATTGTAGATGACTGTATTAAGTAACAAAAAACAGCCCATGTTTAGGGCTGTTTTTTTCGATGCGGAGGAGGTGAGATTCGAACTCACGGTCCCTTGCGAGACTCTTGTTTTCAAGACAAGCGCGATAGACCACTCTGCCACTCCTCCGTGTCAGCTATACTAGCAAAAATTCAGATTATTGCAAAACTTAGCGATACCGCATACTCTATATATATGAAATACATGGGCATCGACTTTGGGTCAAAGCGGGTGGGGGTGGCTGTTTCCGACAGCTCAAATGCCTTTGCCTTGCCACTAATAGTGCTTGAAAATAAGAAGAATCTCTATGATGAGCTCAATACTATTATATGTGATAAAGAAATCACACATATTATATTAGGCGAATCAAAGAACTTTCAAGGCCAGGATAATGTAATTATGGAAAAGATGCGGGTTTTTAAAGAAACTATAGAAAACAAGTTTCAAAAGCCTGTGATATTTGAGCCAGAGTTTATGTCATCTCATCAAGCAGAGCGATTCCAAGGAAAGAATGATATGCTCGACGCTTCCGCAGCTGCTATTATTTTACAAAGCTATTTAGAGAGACTAAAGAACACCGAAAATAAATAAAATATATATGAAACCAACAATTACATTTGATGATTTTGCAAAAATAGAAATTACTATTGGAAAAATACTTTCTGTAGAAAAAGTTCCTGAGACCGATAAGCTCCTCAAACTTTCTGTAAGCTTTGGTACTGAGATTCGCCAAATTGTTTCTGGAATATCACAGTATCTTCCGGATGCACAAGTATTGATAGGGAAGAAATGCCCATTTGTAACCAACTTAGAACCGAGAACAATTAAAGGACTTGAAAGTCAGGCAATGATTCTTGCCGTATCTACTGATGATGGATTATTTTCTTTACTTCAACCAAACGAAGATATCCCCGAAGGTACACGCGCGAAATAATTTTTGTATAGTATAATGAGCTCATACATAGAAGTATGAGCTCTTCACTTTTTAGAAAAATATTCACTGATCATTTTCCTCCTCCGAAATTCCTTGAGATGCCAACTATTGGATTAGATATTTCCGATGAGGTTATTCGATTTGCTGGAATGAGACACCGAGGTTCTCATTTAGAGGTTTCAACATATGGAGAAAAAGCGTTGCCAAAAGGATTGATTGAAGAAGGGTACATAAAAGACAAACAAGGATTTACAAAGATTCTTACTGATCTTCGAAAACAAAATAATTTGCAGTTTGTGAGTGTTTCATTACCTGATGAAAAGTCATATTTGTTTAAGACTCAGATTCCAGCGATGGATGAAGCTGATATTCGAGGTGCTCTGCAATTTAAAATTGAAGAAAACGTTCCTATTTCAGTTCAAGATGCCGTATTTGACTACCGTGTTATGAATCATCCAAAGGAGGGAGAAAGCATTATTGATGTGGGAGTAACAGTGCTCCATGCAAAAGTTGTTAAAAGTTATCTTGATTCTATTCGTGCATCAGGGCTTGTACCGCTCTATTTTAAAACTGAATCTCAAGCGATTGTACGTTCGGTTATTCCAAAGGGAGATCCTGGAACACATCTTATAGTTACCTTACGAGAAACCAAAGCTGTACTTATTCTTTACTCAGGAGGAGTTATTCATTTTACATCTACACTTCATATTGGAAGCGACTCTATTATCAATGCAATCAAAAAGCAGTTTTCAGTTAATGATGATGTTGCACAAAAGATCCGACAGGGAAGAGAGATTCGTGATAGTCATGACATTTTCATGACACTTGTAAATGCAGGTAATGCATTACAAGAAGAAGTACAAAAATTATTTATGTACTGGGAAAGTCATGGCAATAGTAAGCCTATAAACACAGTAATACTTACAGGATCTGATTCACTACTTGGTCTTGATGTTTATCTAGGCAAATCACTAACTATACCTGTGCATATTGCAAATGCCTGGGTAAATATAGCTCCACTTGGAGAATATATTCCTACAATTACCGAACGAGAGTCGTTGGACTATGTAGCTGCATTAGGCTTGGCAATTCCACATGATTAATTTGTATGATTAACCTTTTACCAGAACAAGAAAAAAAGTTAGCACGCGATGAGTATCGACTTAGAGTAATTGCTGTTGTTCTTTGCTCGGTTCTTATAACCATTGGTATTGGAGTTGTGTTACTCATCCCATCATATGGATTGGCAATGTATAAAAGTCGAGTTGCCCAAAATGAAGCACAGTCACTTATTGATACTACTCGAGAAGTTGCAGAACGAGCGGAACTCACAAAAGAGTTGAATACTGTAAGTAGTACTATGTCAGCTTTGTCTGGAAATCAAACAGGAAGTAATCCAAGTAGTATTGTTGCTCTTCTCATCAAACATAAGACTGCCGATAATAAAATTACTGGGTTTGGATATGAGAAGCGTGAAGGAGCATTTGTTATCCATGTGAGAGGAATTGCAAAAACTCGACAGAGTTTGCAATCTTTTGCAGCTGCAGTGCGAAAAGAAAAGGGAATAGATGATGTGGTCGTGCCTGTATCAAATTTTGCAAAGGATACAGATATTGAGTTTACATTTGATGTACTAGGAAAATGATACATTTCTCATCAACAAAAAAATTATGTCTTGTGCTAGGTCTCATAATTGTGGTGGCTATTGCTGCCTATGGTTTTTCAATAAAGCTTATTCGAGACAAAGTGATTGAAGTGTCAAAGTATCAAATAAAAGCTGATGAGAAAACAACACTTGATACAAATAATAGATCGCTTGAAGATCTCATAAAGAATAATAAAGTGGAGATAGATCAGCTACAATCACGAATTGTGAAAAAGGATGGAACTGTTTCTTTTATTGATACTGTTGAATCATATGCAAAAAGTAGTGGAATATCAGTGCTAGTAGAAAATGTCGAGGAGCGCAAACTTACTCCTGAAATAGAAGGGTACCAAGCATTGCACTTAAATGTGAAAACTCAAGGGTCATGGGAGGGAACATATAGATTCTTGTCACTACTCGAATCACTTCCATACAAACTTACTATTGAATCTGCAGAAATCAAAAACGAGATGCGAGAAACAGCTGCATGGAATAGTTTGATATCAGTTTCTGTTCTTCAGCAAAAATAAGTATTTTTATGGCATCACTAGAAACACAAGTAAAAACAGTCATCAATAAGCTTTTTAAGAAATCTCCAAAGCGTGCTTTTCGACGTAACCCTTTGCGAGACTGGCAAAAAATAATGGTTGGCTCTTTTTTGATGTGTCTCGCAATCTTTATAGTGGATGGATATTTTTTCTTTAAAATAAATAAGGGTGAGTTGTTTTCCGGGGCAGCACCACAGGCTGAAGCTTTACCCACCCTTGATCGTTCATCATTAAAAAAGTTGAATGAGACATATACTGTGCGTGAACAAAAGCTCCAAGTCCTAAAGACGACTAATGATATTCCGGCTGATCCATCTCGAGATACAAATGAAAAAAAACCGGCAACTATCAATGCTTCAGTAGCTACATCAACGGCATCATCAACTCCAGAAATAGTTGATTGACCAGGCCGTGTAGTACTGATATAGTCTTTTCACTTGCCCCTGTAGTTCAATGGATAGAACTGCGGACTTCTAAGCCGTCAATGTTGGTTCGATTCCAACCGGGGGCACATGTAGCATTTTTTTGAGAATTTGCTATAGTCATATCCACGGGCGATTAGCTCAGTTGGTAGAGCAATCCGTTTACACCGGAAAGGTCGCAGGTTCGAGTCCTGCATCGCCCACATAGATAACAAAAAACTGCATAGATATATGCAGTTTTTTGTTGGGTGTCATAGTAAGTCTGTGCTAGAGTTAATATATATATGAAAAATACAAAGCGTGGAATTGTCGCTCCGTTAGTGGTTGTATTAGTCGCTGTACTTATTATTGGTGGATTAGTATTTTATTCACGATATCAGTCTCAGTCACAGCAAGATCAAAGTTCTTATCCTGAAGTAAACAACGCAGAACAATCTGGAGCATCTCCAATCAAGCTTCTCAGTGCTGAGCTTCCTACATCTATTCCCGAACAAAGATCATATGCTGATATATTTGATTGTCAGCCCAAAGATTTTGATCCTAACCAGCGAATCCTCAATGAGAATATGACTCGCCAGGATACTGTAGATCTTGGAGGAGGATACTCACTAACTCCGTATCAGTTTGGTTGTGCTAGTAGCCAAGATTTTGTGCTAGAAGTTACAAAAAACGGCGCACGACACACGCTTTATACTCATATTTCAACATGGAGTCTTTCAGCTAATAAAGAGTTTTTGTTTTTAAATAATGCTATTAAGAATCAGAAGGGGACCTATGATTTTCAGACTCGAATAATAAACGTGAAAACAAAACAAGCAGTGAGTTTGCCAAACATTGCCTGTGCATCAACTCGAGGTTTTTGGAATGGTCAAAATCTTGTAACTTATTCTGATTACAATACAGTTGAATATGGAACTACAGAGATGAGCGATTACATAACAAATATTTGTCAGTGGAATACAGAAGGAAAAGTGCTCAATCAACTAGAAGCAAAATTATATTGGGGAGCAGCATCAGCAGCATATCTCAATGATAAAATTGGCTTTCTGCCAAAGAATTCAAATATTTTCTATGCGTACAGCAACACTGTCGCTCCAGAAAAAGTATCTGACAACACATACATGTGCTACTTGTACCTACAAGATGTAACAAATCAAAATAATCATAAGAAAATTAGAATCACAGAAGGGGAAAGGGGATACTGCCCAGAAATAGAATTTGATTTTGATGCTTTCAAGTACGATGCTACAACTATTAATTTTAAATTAGTGGATCAGAATTCTAAGAATAATTAAGTAGAAAATAAGTATAAAAAAACTTCACACGGGGGTGTGAAGGTGGACAAGGTTAAGGTACTTGTCTCGATACCGTAGAGAATACACTCTACTATTTGGAATTGCCGCTTAGGCCTTAGGCCGCCATGGAGGTGACTCCGGGCGACAGCTTGATCCGGACGCGCTTGTGGCCGATCATGTAGGCCACGACTTCCGTGAACAGCTGGGTGTCACCTCGAAGCATGGCTGTCTCGACATCGGTGAACTCGTACACTTCGGGGAACGAAAGCCCAGTGAGGGTCTCGTCTGTCCGAAGCTTGGAGAGCAGTTCGTCCGAGTTTTGGCAGTCACCAGCGATCCTTATGATCGTCGCTCGGATGAATTGCGACTGCGAGAGCTTCAGGAACGCGGTGTACTTGGCCTCGTTCTCGAAGTGGGCCCGCATGAGTGATACATGGCATTTCTCGATGCCGAAGATGTTCATGAGGACCAACCCCGTCCAGAGCCAGAACAGGAACCACATCGCCGCCAAACCGACTAACGCGATCACCACCTTACCGCTGAGCGTGAGCTCTGGGGAGAAGTGGATACCGGTGCCGAGGGCGAGGCCACCAAGGCCAAAGCACACGCAGTAGAACACGACGGTGTTCCACGAGGTGAGCCGCTTGGCCTTCATGAGCAACAGGCTCACGTGGGCCGAGACGATGACGAGCAGGGCCGGCAGGGCGAGAATCAGAGCGTACTTCACGAGAGACTCCTTCTAAGCGAATTGAGGACACGGGAAATTTGGACAAGTGGGTAAATCCCACTACTGATACTATTATACCATATATACAGTAAAAGTCAATGATTTGCATCCTCAAAATATGGCTATACTAAAGCATTATTTCCCATTTCTAGTATTTATATAGTAAGATGTGCTAATGAAGGAGATCTACTGCAAGATTTATGGCAATGTTCAAGGCGTTTTCTTTCGTGAATATGCTAAGAAAAGAGCAGGTGAATTGGGGGTTACAGGGTATGTAAAAAATCTTGATGATGGCACTGTCGAGCTTGTGGCACAAGGTGAAGATGCAGATTTGCGAACCTATTTAGGATATGTAAGTGTGGGTCCCGAAGATGGAGAAGTTGAGAGTATTAATGTGCAGTGGGGACCTTTGGATGTGCGAGAATCTGGGTTTTCGTTACTTTAAATTTAATAGAACGTAGTTAGGGAAGGATGGAAAAAATAAAATCACTATTTTCAAAACTTATAGGAGCTCAAGTTCACATTTGGATTGTGGGTGCTTTACTCGTGGTCCAGCTCAGTATTTTTGCTGTAGTCTTTTGGGCATATCGCATGACCACTGCAGAATACCTACTTCCAGTTTCACCAAATTCTGTTAAGGCGGAATTTGCCTATGGATCACGACCAGGTCTCATGAATGCTGATTACTTCAAAGAAGTGAAAGATACTTTTGTGCAGGAACAAGCAAGTTTTATTGAAGCCGATCTATCTGCCATGCTTGTGCGAGTTTATAAAGAGGGAGTCATGGTGAAGGAAGTAAAGATTCTTACAAAGGGACGAGAGGGATCATGGTGGGAAACTCCAGCGGGAATTTATAAAATAGAATCAAAATCAAAGAATCACTTTTCATCATTTGGAAAAGTGTATCAGCCATGGAGTATGGCATTTCAAGGTAACTTCTTTATTCACGGCTGGCCGTATTATCCTGACGGTACACCCGTAGCGTCTGCATTTTCTGGAGGATGTATTCGCCTTGCAGATGAAGATGCAAAAGCAATTTATGATTTGGCAGAAAAAAACATGCCGGTCCTTGTGTTTGAAAAAGATTTTGCTCCTGATTCATTCTCATACAATGCAAAGAAGCCTGATCTCTCAGCAACAAATTATCTCGTAGCAGATCTTAAGAACAACTATGTATTTCTTGAAGAGGGAGTAGATGCCGAAGTGCCAATTGCGTCTGTGACAAAGCTTATGACCTCTCTTGTCGCTGCCGAATTTATAAATATAGATAATGAAATAACCATCACAGAAAGCATGATTGCTTCTACATCGAAGCCACGATTGTTTCCTGGTCAGAAAGTTTCTATTTATAACTTGCTGTTTCCATTGCTCATGGAGTCTTCAAATGAAGCAGCTGAAGCAATTGCTCGGAGTGCTGGGCGAGATCGATTTTTAGGTCTCATGAATCAAAAGACGACAGCTCTCGGCATGAGCCATACATCACTTACAGATCCCGCAGGATTTCAGCCAACAAATATTTCAACAGCTCGAGATCTCTTTCAACTTTCAAAATATCTCTACAACAATCGAAGCTTTATTCTCAAATTAACAGCCGGACAGGTGACTAATTCTGCATATGGAAATTCTCAATTTACCAATCTTCAAAACTTTAATGCTATTCCAGGCATCAATGCAAAGTTGATTGGAGGCAAAGTGGGAAAAACAACAGCGGCTCGCGAAACGGCTGTATTAGTGTATGATATGGAACTCCAAGGTGAAAAGCGACCAATTGTTATTATTCTTCTAGGATCAGAAGATCGCTCTGCTGATGCTATCAAAGCAGTAAACTACGTAAAAGCTATATATGAGTAAATTATCTATTCCAGTTTTGTATGAAGATGCTGAGTATATTGTTATCAATAAACCAGCAGGTCTTGTAGTGCATGCCGATGGCCGCACAACTGAACCAACCGTAGTGGATTGGATTTTAGACGTGCATCCTGAAATGAAGGAAGTGGGAGAGCCCCTTGTTGTTCGTCCTGGTCAAGAAAACGAACTCACTATTTACCGACCAGGTATTGTGCATCGAATCGACCGAGATACATCAGGGGTTTTAGTTATTGCTAAAACTCAAAGTGCTTTTGAATTCCTTAAAGATCAATTTCAAGACAGAGAAGTAGAGAAGACTTACAACACATTTGTATTTACTGAGGTACCTGAAGACGAGGGAATGGTAGATCGACCAATTGGAAGAAACAAAAAAGACTTTCGATTGTGGTCTGCTCAGCGAGGTGCACGAGGAGAAATGCGTGATGCCGTCACTCATTATAAAGTACTCAAACGGGGGAATGGGTTTAGCTTTATAGAAGCAAAGCCTCGTACCGGACGAACGCATCAAATTCGAGTGCATTTTAAAGCTGTAAACTTTCCCATTGTTGCAGATCCATTATATGCGCCGAAGCGAGAAAAAGCTTTGGGTTTTGATAGATTGGCCCTTCATGCCCGAGCTATTTCCTTTAAGAACCGAGAAGGTAAGACTATTACCGTAGAAGCCCCATTACCTGAAGATTTCCAAAAAGCCTTGAAAATGCTTGATTAGCTTCAATTGTTGCCAAATATAGCAGCATATGTTACATTATCTTCTACTTATATGAACACGACCATGATCACAATTTCCCCTGTAAATATCGACGAGCGAAAGAAGCTCGACCTTCGAGCCGGAGATACTGTAAAAGTATGGCAGAAGATTAAGGAAGGCGATAAAACACGTCTTCAAGCCTTCGAAGGCCTCGTACTCGCGCGAAAGCACGGACGAGAAGCTGGAGCAACATTCACTGTTCGAAAGACAGCGTCTGGAGTAGGAGTAGAGAAGATCTTCCCATTATACTCACCAAACATTGATAAAGTAGAAGTACTCCGACGAGCAAAAGTACGACGAGCAAAGCTTTACCACATCCGAGACAAGGCAGCCAAGGAAATCAGTCGACAGATGCGACGAGTACAGGATATGCGAACAAAGGCAACTGATACTGATACAGCAGAAGAAGCACCAGTCGCAGAAACTCCAGCAGAAGTAACAGCATAAAGAATAAGCCCGCCACTCGGCGGGCTTTACTTTAGCCAAATTTTAAGTATTATAATCGTTACGCGCAGGTGGCGAAATTGGTAGACGCACTACCTTGAGGTGGTAGCGCCTTCACGG